>QYQH01000029.1 GCA_007280395.1 Actinomycetales bacterium
CCACAGAAAAAGATAAATTCCGCAGTTGTATTTTCTTCCGCGGCTTGAGCCAATTTGAAAGAGTCACCAGTTATGTCAGCGAATTGGATTACTTCATCTCTCTGGTAATGATGGCCCAAGACCATAGCCCGACTTCCCAAGGCTGCCTTTGCGGCAAAGGCTCTTTCAACTAAATCTGGATCGCTGCTCTCGGGAAGTTCACCGGTACAAGAAACTCCACGTTCACTCTTTAGGTCAGAGCCCTGTCCTAGGAGAAGTAAATCGGAAAGTCTTGATGAGCCCATGGGGACATTATGGAGTAGCCTTAACCCATACACGAGCCGAATATTTACCTTTTTTTCAATGCGAATTAGATTGGGAGAGCAATGAGCACAGATACCTCACAAGACTTAACAATTACAGCCGCCCCTGCGACTGGGATTGTTCTGACCGATGTTGCAGCCGCAAAAGTTGCAGCGCTCCTGATTCAAGAAGGTCGCGATGACCTAAATCTTCGTGTTGCTGTTCAACCTGGTGGTTGCTCTGGTCTTCGCTACCAACTCTATTTTGATGACCGCGCTCTTGATGGCGACACAATTACCGAATTCGGTGGCGTTAAAGTCGTAACCGACAAGATGAGTACTCCATATTTAACTGGAGCTTCAATTGATTTCGTGGATACTATCGAGAAGCAAGGCTTCACAATCGATAATCCAAATGCCGAAGGCTCATGTGCCTGTGGCGACTCCTTTAATTAACTAAACAGTTATTTAATTCACTATGAAAATTGCCTGTGCCGGCTCTGTCGGGCGCGATCATTTAATGACCTTTCCTGGAAAGTTCACCGACTCTTTAGTGGCTGGATCTCTAGATAAAGTCTCACTCTCGTTTTTAGTCGATGGGCTTGATGTAAGACGTGGTGGTACGGCAGCAAATATCGCATTCGGGATTGGTGCACTTGGGTTAAATCCATATTTGATTGCAGCAGTTGGAACTGATTGGGCCGATTACGATTCTTGGCTAACAAGACATGGCGTAGATACTTCTCACGTTAAGATTTCAAAAGAGTTATTGACTGCATCATTTATGGTTACAACTGATCTTGAGTTAAATCAGATTGCTTCGTTTTTTCCAGGTGCAATGAGCGAAGCCCGCGAGATAGAACTGGCGCCAATCGTTGAAAAGTCTGGCAAATTCGATTTGTTGATTATCTCGCCAGATGATCCAGATGCGATGCTCAGCCACAGCCAGAGCGCACGTGAAATGGGAATTCCATTTGCAGCCGATCCTTCACAACAACTTGCCCGCATGGATGGCGAAGCAATTAAATCTTTAATAGAAGGTGCCGAATATCTATTTTTAAATGAGTATGAACTAGCACTTACTATTCAAAAGACTGGCTGGAGTGATGCTGAAATTTTCAGCAAAGTTAAGAAGCGGGTAATAACTTTAGGATCCCAGGGCTCTCGGATTGAAGAGCATGGGAAGGAATCAATTACAGTCGGAACCCCTAAAGAGATTGCAAAGCTAGACCCCACGGGAGTCGGTGATTGTTACCGAGCTGGATTTGTATCTGGACTTGCTTGGGAACTCAACCATGAAAGATGTGCCCAGATAGGTTCGATGCTCGCAACATTTTGTATCGAAACTAAGGGAACTCAGGAATATAGATTTAGCAAGAGTGAATTTGTTGAGCGATTTGCTAAGGCATATGGTGAGAGCGCTGCAGAGGAAGTTAACGAGAAGATTGAGCCACGTTTAGTCGGTTAACTTTGTAACTTCGAAAGTACTTTCACCAATTTCTTTTACGGTATTTTCAGTCATACGTGCCCAGGCAATTAAATCTGGCGCAGAAGCAGGGTCATCACTTAAAAGCCTAATTTGTGAACCAATAGGCTTGGATTTAAGCGCCTTTGCAAGCTCGATTACTGGCAAGGGGCAGCGCTTTCCAAGACAATCTAAGACCTCCATTAGGCGCGCAATTCGGCAACTGTTTTTTCTAGAACTTCCAGAAAAATCTTCACTTCTTCAAAGGTAGTTGCATGGTGAATCGTGAGTCTGATATTTCCTTGGGTCAATGTTCCTAACGCTGCGAGAACGTGACTAGGTTGCATATTCATTGCGTTACAGGCCGAACCAGAATCAACGGCAAAGCCCTTATCGGCCAGTATTGTCACTAACTGTTCGGCATTTACATAGAGAAAAGATGCGCTAATTAAATGGTTGGCGCCACCAGGTGCAAGATCGGCATCCGGGATTTTAGTAGTTATGTACTCTCTAATTTCAGAATTTATCGCACTAATTTTTTCCGCAAGATTCTTCTCATCAGCAACCCAGCTATCAATTGCTAAAGCGCTTGCCACAATTAGCGGTAAAGATGTGGGACCAGGATTTATTCGGCCATCTAAATGTGGAAGTGGATTCTTCCAATTGGCCTTCTTGGAAATCGCAAGGATTCCTAATCCGCCTGGGCCAGCCCATGAGGTTGAATCCCAAAGTGCAGCGCTCCAATTTTCTGGTAATCCAATCCTGGTTCCGGAAGCGGTGGCATCGACGAATAGTTCAGCACAACTTATGGGACGACCGACCTGGATTATTCCGGTTTCGCGATTGCATAGTTGTAGGGAGACGACATCGGAAGTAGTGCATTCCTCAAAATCGATCTCCCCAGAGCTCGATGTCGCAAGTTGCAGATTTGGATAATTCTCAGCAATTGCAAAGATTTCCATCCGATCGATATTGCTATAAACCAATCTCGCTCCGGGGGAGAGCAGACCACTCAGCGCTAAATGAAATCCGAGATTTGGCTCACCCAGGAATGAGATCTCATCACTTCTAACTCCGAGGTGCCCGGCAAGGGTTTCCCGCGCTTCATTTAAGAGAATTGCGGCGCTTTTTGAATCAACACCTAGCTTTGTCGGATCCGGCCAGGAAACTTCGAAAATATGTGGCAAGGCCATCCGGGCAGCCTCGTGAAGCCGAGGTTCGGCTTGAAAGTTTGAAGTGATGGAAACCACGCCTAGAACGCTACTCCCACTTGGTTGGAAGAGTGAAACCGATGGATATTCTTAGCCAATGGAATTTAAGCCAGCCAAGAAGTCAATAGCCAGAACGGCTCTCTCCCTGTTATCTGTTGGGGCGATAACTCTTCTCACCTCTTGCTCCTCTGAAAATATTTCAGGGATGGGTTTTCCAAAGGGCGTATCTAGCGTTACCGAAACTTCACTTCCGCTATGGCAAGGCGCTTGGATTGCCGCCGGAGTCGTTGGTATTTTTACTGCAGTATTAATCATGTGGCCAGTCTTCCGCTACCGCCGCAAAGGTGATGAAGTTCCAAAGCAAACTCAATACAACATTCTTGTTGAAATTTCTTACACAATAATTCCATTTATTATTGTCGCAGTCCTTTTTTACTTCACCGCGGTCAAAGAATCTACAATTACTAAGGTTTCAGCAGCAGATAAAATTAGCCACGTAATTGATGTAAATGGTTTTCAGTGGTCATGGCAATTTACATATAGAGATAATCCTGTAGCTCCTACAATCACAGGAACTCCTGCAAAACCTCCAGTTCTAGTTCTACCTAAAGGCGAACGAGTACGATTCAACATTAATTCAACGGATGTCGTTCATGGTTTCTGGATCCCAGCATTTATGATTCAAATGCAGAATCTCCCTGGCGTGGAGAATCACCTTGAATTTACCGCCAATAAAATTGGAACTTATCCGGGAAGATGCAACATTCTTTGCGGGCGGAATCACTCTCAAATGTTGTTCAAGGTAAAAGTAGTTTCTCCAAGTGCATATCAAAAGTACATCTCTAATTTGAAGGCGGCCTAATAATGACTACATACGCTAATAAAACCGCAGTACTTCCTGGCGAAACTAATAAAACAAGGAATAGGCCAACAAGCAAAGGGCAGCTCTTCGTCAAAATAATTACAACTACCGATCACAAGATGATTGGGTATATGTATCTGATAACAACCTTTGCCTGGTTCTTAATCGGTGGCTTACTTGCTTTGATTCTGCGCGCTGAACTTGCTCGCCCAGGGCTGCAATTTATATCTAATGAGCAGTACAACCAAGTCTTTACAATGCACGGCACGATTATGCTGCTTTTGTTCGCCACCCCACTTTTCGTGGGATTTGCGAATGTGATTATGCCGCTGCAAATTGGAGCTGCAGATGTTGCATTCCCAAGAATGAATATGTTGTCTTATTGGCTATTTTTATTCGGTGGGTTAATGGCATTTGGCGGGTTTTTATCACCAGGCGGAGCCGCTTCATTTGGTTGGACTGCTTATGCGCCATTATCTAATTCACAATATTCCCCTGGCATCGGCGGAGATCTTTGGGTCATCGGTTTAGCAATGGGTGGAATTGGAACAATTCTTGGTGGCGTCAATTTCATTACAACAATTATCACAATGCGCGCACCTGGAATGACGATGTTCCGCATGTCAATCTTCAGTTGGAATGTGTTACTCACATCAATTCTCGTATTGCTAGCTTTCCCACCGCTTGCCGCAGCGCTCCTAGGTTTGGAATCTGATCGCCTCTTCGGCTCGCATATCTTTGATCCCGCCAATGGCGGTGCAATGCTCTGGCAACATCTCTTCTGGTTCTTCGGACATCCTGAGGTTTATATTCTGGCGCTGCCATTCTTCGGTATTGCAACAGAAATTCTGCCGGTATTTAGTCGTAAACCAATATTTGGTTATAAAGGGCTGATCGCAGCAACGATTGCAATTTCCGCGCTTTCAGTTTCTGTTTGGGCCCACCACATGTTCGCAAGCGGTCAAGTGCTACTGCCATTCTTCTCATTTATGACATTTTTAATTGGTGTGCCAACTGGCGTTAAATTCTTCAACTGGATTGGAACAATGTGGCGAGGTAGCGTCTCATTTGAAACCCCAATGCTCTGGGTAATGGGATTCCTAATTACATTCTTATTTGGTGGCCTTACTGGAATTATTCTGGCTTCACCTCCACTTGATTTCGCAGTCTCGGCTTCTTACTTCGTGGTTGCACACTTCCATTACGTACTCTTTGGAACTGTAGTCTTTGCAATGTTCGCTGGGTTCTATTTCTGGTGGCCAAAGATGACCGGTCGCATGCTTAATGAACGCCTTGGAAAGATTCATTTCTGGGCAACTTTCTTCGGCTTCCATTTAACCTTCCTTGTGCAACATTGGTTAGGTATCAAGGGAATGCCACGTCGATATGCTGATTATTTAGCCACAGATGGATTCACTAATATGAATATGATCTCGACGGTTGGAGCAGCTCTCTTGGCGCTCTCGATGATTCCATTCTTAGTTAACGTCTGGATTACTAGAAAATCACCACTTGTCGGAGTGGATGACCCTTGGGGTTATGGCGCATCACTTGAATGGGCAACCTCTTGCCCACCTCCACGCCACAACTTCACTTCGATGCCAAGAATTCGAAGTGAGCGACCAGCATTTGACCTCCACTATCCGCACATCAAAACAGAGGGCCATTAAAAATGAAGACTGGTTGGATGTTATTTACTGGACTAGCAATCTTTTATGCAATCATTAGCGTGATTTATTGGTTGGTTGGTGGTGAAGCCGTAGGAATTACAGCAATCGGTCTATCTGGCGGCCTAGCAGCAATAATTGGTTTCTATCTCTGGTTCACAAATAAGCGTCTTGGAAATGTGCTTCCAGAGGATAATACAAGTGGGGAAATTTCAGACTCTGCAGGTGAACTTGGATTCTATTCACCACATTCATGGTGGCCATTGCCAGTTGCATTCTCAATGGTTCTAGCTGGACTGGGACTTCTAATTGGTTGGTGGCTTACGCTAATTGCCGTTGGTAGCTTACTAATTAGCGTTCTTGGTTTCGTTCTTGAATACGAGAAACCTTCAAAAACTGCGCACTGAGTAAAATCAACAAGAGCGCAAGAGGCAATGTAAGTAGTACCCCGAAGAGTGCGCCATTTAGCTCTTGACCTAACTCTGAAAGGTTTGCAAAGAGCATCGATACTGATAGTCCGATAGTTCCAAGAGTTCCAACAATAAAAAGATCTCGGCCAGCAATAACCTTGTGTCGCAGGATTCTCATTGCAAGTGCACCAAAGAGGTAGATGCCTAGTGGCTTTCCCACAAGTCGAGCAACAATTAGCGCAACAACAATCGGACTTACAAATAACGCCAACGACAAGTTCCAAGGTATCCAGAGCGTTGTAAAAATGAAAGCTGGAATCACTAGGTAATTTACAAGTGGCGTAATTTTACGCACCAACCACTTCGATTCATTGTGATTAATACAAAGCCCCAATAGAACACCGATAACGGTCGGATGGATTCCAGAACCCTTAAAAACACCCCATGCCACAAGTGCAATTAGCGCAGCAATGATTGGAAACCTTGGTGCTATCTTCCAGAAGAGAATAATCATGAGCGCACTTATTACCAATCGAACTACATCGATATGGTGATGATAAACAAGGGCAATAAGAATTATGGATCCGATGTCATCCGCAATTGCCAGCGCCAATAGAAATCCGCGAATTCGATTTGAAACTTTGCTAGACAAGATCGATAACGCTAATAGTGCAAGCGGTAGGTCAGTAGCCATCGGAACACCCCAGGCAGAAGTGGATGCACCGAGACCTTTAGCAATTGTGTAATAGATAAGAGCCGGCAGAAGCATCCCACCAAGGGCGGCGAAAAATGGGATAAAGAATGAGAATTTCTTCCTGAATGAACCTTCTACTAACTCGGCCCGCAGTTCAATTCCAGCGAGAAAAAAGAAAAGTACAAGTGGCCCCGTAGCAATCCAGTCACGTGCGCTATTCATGAACTCCATTTACGAAGTCTAAAGGAAGAGTTAGTGGTGCCCGCCGCCTAGCGCCTTGGCTTCGCTTTCCGTTGGAGCATCAATCTGCTCAACATGTGCTTGGCTAAATCTTGCGCGTATTCTGCCCTTGAACCCTTGCGGATTGAGCACCCCATTGGCATCTGTAGTCGGAACGATAAGTGCGGCTGGTTGTGGGTGCTGGGTAAGAGTGAATTTCTGTTCTGGTGTCAGTTCTTCATGAACCTCAATGAACTCACCATGGGGGAGCATTACTAATCGGCCAGTCTCTCGACCGTGAAGAACTTTCTCACGATCTGCACGTTGCAATGAAAGGCAGATCCGTTTAGTAATGACAAATACAAGAGGTGGAATTACAAGTACACCAATTCGGGTAAACCACATAATTTGGTTAATTGTCAGATGGAAATTGGTGGCAATAATGTCATTTCCACCGTTGATCAACACGACCAAGATGAATGCAAGTGACATCGCACCAATAGCAGTTCTATTTGGATTGTTACGTGGGCGTTCTAGCAAATGATGTTCGCTCTTATCGCCAGTCATCCAAGATTCGATAAATGGATAGAGCGCCATGAGGGTGAAGAGAATGCCGGGAACTATCAATCCCGGAATCAGAATGTTCCAAGAGATTGTATGACCAAATGCATGCGTCTCAATTGGAGGAGCCATGCGAACTAAACCATCGAGCCAGCCCATATAAAAGTCGGGCTGTGATCCCGCAGAAATTTGTCCAGGGTTATATGGACCGTAAAGCCAAATTGGGTTAATGGAAGCAACTGCGCCCAGCAGAGCTGTTACGCCGAAGACAATAAAGAAGAAACCGCCCGCCTTTGCCATGTAAATCGGCATTAGTGGGTAGCCAACAACATTCTTTTCGGTGCGCCCAGGACCTGGATATTGAGTGTGCTTCTGATACCAAACCAACATTAAATGGACGGTAATTAGCGCTAAGAAGATTCCAGGCAATAAGAGAACGTGAACTGTGAAAATACGTGGAATAAATACGTGGCCTGGGAAAGCACCACCGAAAGCGAAGAATGCAAGATAAGAACCAACTACAGGAAGCGCTTGAATTATTGCTTCAGCAATTCGGATACCAGTTCCAGAGAGAAGGTCATCCGGAAGTGAATAACCCAGGAAGCCTTCAACAATTCCGAGGGTTACTAGTCCAACACCAATTAACCAGTTTGCTTCGCGTGGTTTGCGGAATGCGCCGGTAAAGAAAACTCGCATTAGGTGGGCAATCATTCCCGCCATAAAGATCAGGGCGGCCCAATGGTGAATTTGGCGCATTAAAAGCCCGCCACGAACATCAAAAGAGATGTGAAGCGTGGATGCATAGGATGCAGACATCTCAATATTCTTGAGAGGCTCATAACTACCTTGATATATAACGTCGCGTTGTGATGGGTCAAACCAGAAGGTCAGGAAAGTTCCTGAAAGTAAAAGAATAATAAAAGAGTAGAGAACAATTTCGCCGAGCATGAAAGACCAGTGGTCTGGGAATACTTTTGTTAGATTCTTGCGAAGCCATTTTGCCGCGCCAGTTCTATCATCTACATAACTCGCGACATTACCGCCTATGCGTTCTACTTTACTCATGATGAGCGCTCCCAATAGCTAGGTCCAACTGATTCTGTAAATGGTTGTTGCGCAACTAGATAGCCATCTGCATCAACTGTGATTGCAAGCTGAGGAAGTGGTCTTGCAGATGGTCCGAAGATAACTTTCGCAGCGCGAGTTACATCGAATGTTGATTGGTGGCATGGACAGAGCAAATGTTTAGTCTGTTGTTCATAAAGTGCTACTGCGCATCCCATGTGTGAACAGATTTTAGAGAAAGCGATAATTCCATCATGCGTCCACGAGAGGCGCTCGGCATCTAATTGAAATTCTGATGGGCGAAGGCGAATAAGCAGAACTGCATCTTTACCAATATCCGAAAGTGTGCGTTCTTGGCCTTCAACTAACTCTGGAAGAACTTGTGCAACTGCGCCAATTTCTAAATCTTCTGGACGAATTGGGCGATTACCGGGATCGGTCACAAGGCGGGTGCCCTTCTTCCACGAAGTTTTCTCTAACTCTTTCTTTGGAAGTGGGCCTAAATCACGAAGTAAAACTAGGGGAGTGAGTGCAGAAATTCCTAGCGCTAAACCAAGTGTTCGCTTGATGAGTGAACGGCGACCTAAACCTGAAGCACTGGCTTGTTCTTTAACAGTTCTAACAAAATCAGCACGATCTTCATCAGGAGATCTAAATTCATGACGCTCTGCGATAACTTCGGTATCTGGCATTAGCTCTTTCGCCCAAAGAACTAAACCAAGTCCAATGAAGAGAAGCGCGAAAGCCATGCCAAGTCCGAGAAGAAGTTGGTGAGCATTAGTATCTCCCATAACTGGCAGGAAGAAGTATTGGTTATCTGGGATAAAAATGTAAGAATAAATTGCGACTACTGTAGAGATTGCCGAGAGCACAAAAAGGATTGCTACTTGGCGCTCTGCCCGATCGGCTGCCTTTGGATCCAGATCAGTTTTGCGGTGCACATGTTCTGGCAAACCTGGATCTTGAAATTTCTGAAGTTCGTTAGACATTTTTCTACCTTACCTCGCCTTCGCAGTTAGCCATACCGCAATACCAATTAATAGTCCAAGACCTAGAGTCCAAACTAGAAGGCCTTCAGTTACCGGCCCAACGCGACCAAGAGATGCTCCACCTAAGTTTGGTTCACTTTCGGCGGCTTTGATCCATTTGATTATTGAAAGTTTCTCCTCTGGAGTAATTGTTTTATCGCTGAATACCGGCATTGATTGCGGTCCAGTAATTAGCGCTTCGTAAATATGTCTTGCTTCAACACCCATAAGTGTTGGGGCATATTTGCCTTGGCTTAAGGCGCCACCTTGGCCAGCAAAGTTGTGACACATTGCGCAGTTGGTGCGAAATAGTTGGCCACCTTCGGCAGTATTTCCATCGCGCTCGTAAGTTAATTGCGCTTCGTTAATTACATCGGGTCCTGGCGCAAGGGAGGCAACATATGCGGCAAGAGCTGCGGTTTCTTCTGCATTATAAATAGGTTGTTTGCGCATCGCCTGTTGGCTCATATCTTGCATCGGCATGCGACCAGTGCCAACTTGGAAATCTACAGACGCTGCACCTACGCCAATTAGCGAAGGCGCGATCGAGCCACCTTCTGCATTTAGGCCGTGGCAGGAAGAGCAACCCCGCGCGAAAATTTGTTTACCTTCTTCTATCAGCGTTGATTGCGCGGTTGTCTCCATTTTATTTGTGCTTGGAAGCGCACTGGCAACCTGGAATGTGGCACCCAGAGATATCAATGCAACAACTAAAAGCGCTGGACCAGCAAAGCGATGGCGGCGGTATCGAGAAATCTTTTTGATTCCTGAATTAATTCTTACCGTTCTCAATTATTCACCTATCTCCATTACTTAATTAAATAGATTGCTGAAAAAAGCGCGATCCAAACGATGTCAACGAAGTGCCAATAGTAAGAAACAACAATCGCAGTCTGTGCCTGCTTGTGTCCAAATTTCTGGGCGCGAAATACTCGAATCATCACAATCAGAAATGCAATCAAGCCACCCGTAACATGCATTCCGTGGAAGCCAGTTGTGATAAAGAAAACTGATCCGTAAGCGTTTGAAGAGAGCGTTAGACTTTCATGTACTAAGTTCGCATATTCATAAACTTGGCCACCGATGAAGAAGGCGCCCATTAGAAATGTTAAGGCAAACCATTCGCGCATTCCCCATTTACTAAATTGCAAAATTGATCCAGCACGTTTTGCTTGGAAACGTTCTGCAGCGAAGACTCCAAACTGACAAGTGACGGAGGAGAGAACTAGAACCGTTGTGTTAGTTGCTGCAAATGGAATATTTAATAGGCCTGTTGACTCCAGCCAAACTTTCGGCCCTTGCACGGCGCGCGTGGTGAAATACATTGCAAAGAGCGCTGCGAAAAACATTAACTCACTTGCAAGCCAGACGATGGTTCCAACCGCAACGATATTTGGACGGTTTACCTTTTGAGGGGCAGATGTTTGCATGGCGCTTGGACTGGATGTCATAAGGCGATTATTCACGATTCCTGGAATAAATGAGATGTTTTACCCTAGGTACGGCTGCTACTTTGGGTGAAACTCATCACGGAATCTACAATCAAAAACCGCGATTAATTGGCTTCACTGGCGGCTAGACTTTCAACCATGGCTTCAGAAAAAAACCTAAAAATCGCACTATATTCAGATGACTCATCTGTCCGATCCTCGGTAATAACAGCGCTTGGTCGCAGGGTTTGCGCAGAGCTCCCCGAACACAAGATTATTGAGTTCGCCACAGGCCCAGCCCTTCGTCTTTACCTAGATTCAAAAGAATCGGTAGATCTCTTCATTCTTGATGGCGAAGCCGTTCCTGAAGGTGGTTTGGGTCTGGCTAGGCAATTAAAAGATGAAGTATTCAACTGCCCACCAGTCTTAGTTATCACAGGTCGAGTTCAAGATAATTGGCTCGCCTCATGGTCAAAGGCTGAAGATGTAGTGATGCATCCAATTGATCCATTTACCTTGGCCTCGAAGGTTGCTTCATTGTTGACTAGCAGAACCGTGGCTAATCGCTAGTTAAGGTTTAATTTTTCGCTCTGGAAGTCGTTTCATAAATTGCTGCAAGTCCTGAATGGTAAATACTTCAAATCCTGCCGCCCGCTCAATTAATCGGTGCAGAACTTCAACAGTAGTTTTAACATCATCGAGCGCTCTGTGGGTTGGTAGCGATTGCGTCTGGAAAAACTCTGCCAGAGTGCCTAGTTTATAGTTCAAAATCTCGGAGCGTTCAATAACTAACCTGGCAAATCTGACAGTGTCGAGTACTTCATGCTTTGGCCAAGGTTCGGAGAGTGAACGGGCTGCTGCTTTCAAAAAGCCAATGTCGAATGGCGCATTGTGCGCTACAAAATATGGAGCGTCATGTTCGCTGTGTTCACTAATGAAATGCATAAAATTCGCATAGGCATCTGCAATTTGCGGTGCATCGCGCAGCATCTCATCTGTGATGCCAGTTAAATTTGTAATGTATTCGGGCAACGGAACATCGGGATTAACAAAAGTTGAAAATTCCGCAAGCATTTCGCCGCCGCGGACGGCGACCGCCCCGATTTCGGTTATTGCGCAACCTAGAGCAGGAGAGGCGCCGGTAGTTTCTAGATCCAGAACAATGAAAGTTACATCTTTGAGTGGGCGTCCAATTTCGCTAAACCCAGGTTGCCAATTATCTGTGGGTGAATCGAAGCTCGATCGCGAGATTTCTGGCGTTGAGGGTGACATGCCTGAAGGTTAAAGCAATGCACTGTCATTTTCTGGCGTTTTCTAGGCTTAGCTATTTGAAATCGGAGGAAACTTTGGAGTTTGGGTTGAGAGTTTGTTACCACGCCATGACGCCTTGAAACTTGATTGAAATGTGGTGGGCGATAGGGTTGGACGCACATCAATCCCTTTCAAAAGGGTTACCTCAGGAGGCGCTTTGAAAAAACCATTAAAGCTAATGGCGGTTGTTGCATCTTTGACCCTTATTACAGGTGTTGCAGTTGCTCCCGCTTCACAAGCAGCAGGAAAAGTTAAACTCTGTCTTGCACTAGATACTGGTGGCGTAGACGACCGTTCTTTCAATGAAGGTGCATGGAAAGGCGCACAAGCTTCATTAGTATCAAATGCCGAGTACCTTCCTGCTACATCATCTGCAGATTTCGCACCAAATATCAAGAAGTTTGTTGATAAGGGTTGCGAATTAATCGTGGGTGTTGGTTTCGCTATCTCAGCAGAAATTGTTAAGTCTGCGAAGGCTAATCCAAAGATTAAGTATGCAGTTGTTGATGATGCGGGTCAAGATTGTGATGCAAATTGGAATTGTAAAGATGTTCCAAATGTAAAGGGACTAACCTTCCAAACTGACGAAGCAGCATTCATGGCAGGCTACCTAGCAGCCGGAATGTCGAAGACCGGCAAGGTTGCAACTTACGGCGGCGCTCCATATCCAACAGTTACAATTTTCATGGATGGATTTGCTCGCGGCGTTGCTCATTACAACAAGCTAAAGGGAAAGAGCGTTCAGGTACTTGGCTGGGATCCAGCAAATCCAAAGTCTGGAACATTCGTTGGTAACTTCTCTGATCAGGCTAAGGCGCTAACAATTTCTAAGGGCTTCGAACAACAAGGTGCGGATATCATCCTTCCTGTTGGCGGAATTCTGGGTGCATCTTATGCAGCAGAATCTGAGAAGAGCAAAAAGTCACTCACAATCTGGGTTGACTCAGATGCTTACAACACTCTTACTGCTGGTAAGTCAATTATTCTGTCGACTGTAGTAAAAGAGATTGGTGCATCTATCAAATCAGTCGCGAAAGATGTGGCTGATAAGAAGTTCACCGCATCTAAGTATGTTGGAACTCTAAAGAATAAAGGAGTTTCACTTGCGCCTTATCATGACTTGTCAGGTCAAGTTCCTGGTACTCTGAAAAATGAAATCCGCGCTATTCGCGATTCCATTATCGCTGGAAAACTAAAAGTTAATTAATCATTAATTAACCACTTAAAAATAGGAGGCGCCGAGCAATCGGGCCTCCTATTTTTTTGCACTCGAATTCGCTAAGATTCCGAGGTGTCATTAGAGCTACGCGGAATTACTAAAACCTTTGGTTCCTTTATCGCCAATGACGAAATAAATTTAAGAGTTGAAACTGGTCAAATACATGCGATTCTTGGCGAAAATGGCGCTGGGAAATCAACCCTAATGAATATTGTTTATGGATTACTTAAGGCAGATTCGGGTGAATTATTAGTCGACGAAAAAATTATCAATATTTCTGAACCAAGTGATGCGCTAAGCGCGGGTATTGGAATGGTGCACCAGCACTTCATGCTCATCCCTGTTTTCACTGTGGCAGAAAATATTGTCTTAGGACATGAAAAAACAGGGAAATTCGGAGCGTTAGATATTGAAACTGCGCGATCGGCTATAAGAGAAGTATCAAAAGATTTCGGTTTTGAAGTAGATCCGGACGCGATTGTTGAGACGCTTCCTGTTGGCATTCAACAAAAAGTAGAGATTATTCGGGCGCTAATCTATGAGGCTAAAGTTTTGATTCTCGATGAACCGACTGCAGTTTTGACGCCACAAGAAACTGATGAACTTTTGAAAACGATGCGAGAACTAAAAGCCAAGGGAACCTCGATTATTTTTATCACTCACAAATTGCGTGAAGTTAGAGAAGTTGCTGATCAAATTACAATTATTAGACGCGGAAAAGTTGTTGGCGCAGTCTCACCGCAAACATCTGAAGGTGAACTTGCCTCACTGATGGTCGGGCGCACTGTAGATTTAGCGCCTGAGAAAATAAAGCACAAAGTGGGTGAGCCCATTTTGGTAGCAAAAGATTTAACGGTTCGAGATGCTCTCGGAAATGCCGTAGTCAAGAAGGTTAATTTCCATGTAAATGAAGGTGAAGTTCTAGCAGTCGCAGGCGTTCAAGGAAATGGCCAATCCGAACTAGCTCGAGCACTTATCAACTTAGAAGATCACGTTGAAGGATCTATTCTCCTGGGTGGAAATGAGCTTCGAGGAAAGAGTATTTACGCTTCACTGCACGCTGGAATTGCATTTATTCCAGAATCTCGTGAGTTAGATGGTCTCGTTGGAAGTTTCTCGATTGCCGAGAATTTGATTCTTGATTTACATGATCAAGCACCATATACAAAGGGGATTACGCTTTCGGCAGGAGTTGTTCTGGCGGAGGCAGAGAAGAAAGTTAAGGAATTCGATATCAGATCACAATCCGTTTCAGATGCTGTTTCGACACTTTCCGGTGGAAACAAGCAGAAAGTTGTTATTGCCCGTGAACTATCGAGGCCGGTCAAGGTTTTAGTTGCCTCTCAACCAACCCGCGGTCTGGACGTTGGCTCGATCGAGTTCGTACACGAACGCATACTTGCCGAACGCGATGCTGGTCGTGGGGTAATCCTTTTTAGTACCGAACTCGATGAAGTTATGGCTCTTGCTGATCGTATTGCGGTTATGTATCGCGGTGAAATCCTGGATATTGTTGATTCGAAAGTTACACGTGAAGAACTTGGCCTTTTAATGGCTGGCGTGGCTTCTAAGAAGGCGAGTGCATGATGCGCAATTCACTCTCTAAATTCGGACAGGCAATTAAATTGCCAGGTCTATCTTTCGGGTTGGCCTTCACGCTAACCGGATTTATTATCGCCTTCTCAGATTCCAAAGTTTTGAGTAAAATTGGGTCACCTTTGGAATTTATCAAGAGCGCTGGTGCTACGGCAGGAAATGCATATCTTGCACTTTTCCAAGGTTCTATTTTTGATATCAATTTAACCAAGAGCCATAATTTCTTCCAGGGTTTCTACCCGCTCTCTGAAACTATTGTTATTGCAACTCCACTTATTTTGACTGGCCTATCAGTTGCACTCGCATTTAAATCTGGTCTCTTCAATATTGGAGCTCAGGGACAATTCATTTTTGGCGCGATTGGCGCTTCCTATGTTGGTTTTCATTTCCATCTTCCATTAGTTATTCACGTTATAGCTGCAGCGCTAGCAGGAATGGCACTTGCCTCCATTTGGGGTGGGGCAGTGGGGTTATTGAAAGCAAAGACCGGCGCCCATGAAGTTATTTTGACGATTATGATGAATTACATCGCTGGCTATTTTATTTTGTGGACTCTGAAAACGAGCCAATTTTTGCGTCCAGGACGAATCGATCCGATAGCTCCCGAAGTTAATCAAAGTGCCCGATTGCCGTTGCTTGCTGGTGCTAATTTGCGAATTCATGCCGGAATATTTATTGCTCTCGCTGCCGCGCTCTTTGTTTGGTGGTTACTAACCAAGACAACTATTGGTTATAAATTTCGCGCAGTTGGTGCCAACGGCCAAGCGGCAAAAACTGCAGGAATTTCAGTACCTTTCGTTCTGACAGCCACGATGGCAATTTGCGGTGCACTCGCAGGATTGGGTGGCGCAGTCCAAGTACTTGGCAGTGAACATGCACTAAATGCAGATATCGCTGGCTCATTTGGCTTCGATGCGATAACAGTTGCTCTTCTCGGTCGAGCCCAGCCACTCGGAACAGTATTTGCAGCCCTTTTATTTGGCGCACTTCATGCTGGAGGACGCACAATGCAATCAAATACTGGGGTGCCACTAGATATTGTTCTTGTAACTCAGGCGCTAATTGTCCTATTCATTGCCGCACCTACATTTGTGCGCTTCATCTTCAGATTAAAGAAGTTGAATTCATCCGCTGGTCTTACTTCGAAGGGCTGGAACGGATGAGCGAGATTAGATCCAGCGTTGAGAAACGTAGACTTCGCGGGGTAGTAGTTATTACCCTTCTATCATCGCTCTCCTTTCTCTATTTCGGGTTTATAAGTCCCGGTAAAAATAAGACAACATTTGGTTTTGTTTTGAATAACGAGTGGGTTCTAATCAAAGAGTGGATCATCGCTTCAGCGACTGGGGTAAAAATATTTTCTGGGATTTCCTTGGTTGCTAGCGTTCTGGCAATTCTTGCCTACCGCAAACGCCGTCAAATAGTTTTTCCTGTTGGAGTAGCTACTTTTGGAATTCTGATGTCCTTTATTACTTGGGCCGCTTCTGGGAAATTCATTCCCTTGACTGGGTTACTCCAAGGAGCGTTACTGCTTGCTGTTCCACTAATTTTCGGTTCAATGTCAGGACTTATTTGTGAACGTTCAGGTGTTATTAATATTGCAATTGAAGGCCAGCTCCTCGCAAGTGCCTTCGTATCTGGCGTCGTAGCAAGTCTGACTCATAAAACCATTTGGGGCCTAATAGCTGCCCCGATAGCTGGTGCAGCTATTTCATTTTTACTAGCGACATTCGCTATCAAATTTTCGGTAGACCAGGTCATTCTCGGCTTCGTATTAAATGTTCTAGTAATTGGGCTTACAGATTTCTTATATAAAAAGCTATTAGTGCCATATCAAAGCACATGGAACACTGCGCCAACCTTCGGAAAAATCGAACTTCCAGTACTTTCAAAAATTCCGGTCTTGGGACCAATCTTCTTTAGCCAATCCATTGTTGTTTACATAATGTTCGCGATTGTCGCATCAATTACATTTGCGCTCTTCAAAACTAAATGGGGACTTCGGACTAGAGCTATTGGTGAACACCCAACTGCTGCCGACACTGTGGGAATTGATGTAAATAAACTTCGCTTCAAGAATGTAATCATCGCCGGGCTTATCGCAGGTGTTGGTGGTGCTTATTACACAGTTGGTTCGGTTGGGGCCTTCGGTAAAGAGATGACTGCAGGTGCTGGCTTTATTGCTCTTGCGGCTTTAATTTTCGGAAAGTGGAGCCCTATCGGCGCAGTATTTGCGGCTCTGTTATTTGGCTTTGCAGATAACTTGCAGAGCACGCTGACGATTATCGGAGTTTCGATTCCATCAGAATTTATGTTGATGGTTCCATATATCGCAACCATCATTGCTGTTACCGGTTTGGTCGGTCGAGTAAGAGCTCCGGCAGCCGATGGTGTGCCTTATTTGCGTGGGGGAGCACATTAATAATGGAGATTAATTGGGATCAACTGCATTTAGAGGCAAAAAAAATAATGAAAAAGGCATATGCCCCTTACTCAAAATTTCCAGTGGGTGTTGCGGCGCTAGCAAGTGATGGTCGAATTATTACTGGTTGCAATGTTGAAAATGCTAGTTATGGCCTTGGGCTGTGCGCCGAATGTGGTTTAGTTTCAAACCTGATTGCTAGTGGCGGAGGCAGGTTAGTCGCTGCGGTCTGCGTTGATGCGGATGGCAATTTTCTCTCGCCTTGCGGTCGTTGCCGCCAATTACTTTTTGAACATGGTGGCAGCGATTTATTATTTATGACACCTGATGGTCCAGCTCTAATGTCCGCGTTATTGCCTTGGGCATTTGGTCCAGATGATTTATTGAAATGAGCGAAGCTTTCGATGCCGTTGAAATAATCGGCGCTAAAAGAGATAAGAACGAACTATCAGATCCGCAAATTGATTGGATCATTGACGCCTACACCAAGGGCGTCGTGGCCGATGAACAAATGTCTTCGTTATTGATGGCAATTCTGTTAAATGGTATGAACTCAAGAGAGATATCACGATGGACTGATGCGATGATAAATAGCGGTGAGCGCATGGAGTGGTCGATGTTAGATCGCATAACGGTTGATAAGCATTCAACTGGTGGAGTTGGCGACAAAATAACGCTGCCACTCGCACCTCTAGTTGCTGCCTGTGGTGGTGCGGTTCCACAACTCTCTGGACGAGGCCTCGGGCATACGGGTGGAACGCTAGATAAATTGGAATCAATACCGGGTTGGCGGGCATTACTTACAAACGCTGAAATGCTAGAAGTTATTAAGAGTTGTGGCGCAGTAATTTGTGCGGCAGGCGCTGGCCTTGCCCCTGCCGATAAGAAACTTTATGCACTTCGTGATGTGACTGGAACAGTGCAGGCGATTCCGTTAATTGCATCAAGCATCATGAGTAAGAAAATTGCTGAAGGGACCAGCGCACTTGTTTTGGATGTAAAAACTGGCTCGGGAGCATTTATGTCTGATCCCAAAAAAGCGGGCGAACTTGCAAGAGTTATGGTTGAACTTGGAAAGCGTGCTGGTGTAAAAACTAGGGCGTTAGTTACTGCTATGGATGTTCCACTTGGTTTAACTGCGGGCAATGCCCTTGAAGTTCGGGAATCAGTTGAAGTTTTAGCGGGCGGTGGACCAAGTGATGTTGTTGAACTGACTTTAGTTTTGGCTCGCGAAATGTTAGAGGCTGCAGGAATAAAACAATTGATGGATCCGGCAGATGCGCTAAAAAATGGTGCAGCGATGGATAGTTGGAAGGCAATGATTCGAGCACAAGGTGGCGATCCTGATGCAAAATTACCAATAGCGAAAGAGAAAATTGAAGTAACAGCAACTTCCGACGGAACACTTTCATCTATGGATGCTATGAGCGTAGGAATTGCAGCCTGGCGTTTGGGTGCAGGTCGCTCGAAGCAAGGCGAAAAGGTTTCACTGGGCGCAGGAATAGAAATACATGCAAAACCTGGCGCGCAAATAAAGAAGGGCGAAGTGATTTATACCTTGCATGCCGATGAACCTGCGCGCTTTGAACGCGCCCTGCGTGCGCTAGATGGCTCATTTAAAATTAGCCAAGATGGTTCGGTTGCCAAGCGCTTCCCTCTTATAATTGAGAAAATTGAGGGATGAGATGACACTCACGAGTATTCCAACTGCAGAACAGATTAAACGTTTGCCGAAAGCGGTAATTCATGACCACCTAGATGGTGGACTTAGACCACAAACAATTATTGATTTAGCGGCGGAAATTGCTTACAAACTTCCCGCTAACGACCCTGCTGCGCTTGGTGATTGGTTCTACGAGGCTTGTAACTCTGGCTCATTGGTCCGCTATATCGAAACCTTCGAACACACGATTGCTGTCATGCAAACAAAAGAAGCAATAGCCCGCGTTGCAAAAGAGTGTGCACTCGATTTAGCAAGAGATGGTGTTGTCTACGCGGAAGTGCGTGGCGCTCCAGAGCTATTTACCCGCAAGGGGTTAACGCTAGATGAAGTTATTGAGGCAACAATTGCTGGATATCGACTTGGTGAAGCAGAAGCAAAAGCCGAAGGATTTACGATCAGAGTTGAGTCACTGTTGTGCGCACTACGACAAAATCCATATGCTCAAGAGATTGCTGAAAAGGTTATTAAGTATCGCGATCTTGGCGTTGTAGGTTTTGATATCGCTGGACCAGAAGATGGCTTTCCACCAACAAATCAATTAGATACCTTTAATTATTTAAGGCAAGAAGATGCACACTTCACTATTCATGCTGGTGAGGCTTATGGTCTGCCCTCAATCTGGCAGGCAATTCAAATGTGTGGTGCTGAACGCTTAGGACATGGTGTGCGCATCATCGAAGATATTGATTTCTCTGGATCAAAACCCAAACTAGGTCGGCTTTCGGCATATGTTCGAGATCGTCGTATTCCACTCGAGCTCTGTCCAACTTCAAATTTGCAAACTGGAGCGGCAAAAAATATTGCCTCACATCCAATTGGAGCTCTAGCAAAGCTACGTTTTCGCGTCACAATAAACACTGATAACCGGTTAATGAGTCGCACATCTATGACAAATGAGATGGTGGAAGTCGTTAAGGCTTTCAATTGGACCTTTCAGGATCTTCAACGCGTCACAATAAATGCGCTAAAGAGTTCTTTCATTCCCTTTGAAGAGCGGCTGGCAATTATCGAAGAGATTGTTAAGCCTGGTTATCTAGCGATATCTGGCGAATAACTTAGTAAATTCTGCAGATATTTCCGCTACTTTCGCATCAGCAAAATCTTTCTCACCGACCACTTCGATATAGGTTTTGAGCTTAGGTTCGGTCCCACTTGGGCGGATAATTACACGAACGTTTTCGCCGCAGTAAAAGCGAAAGCCCTCAGTAGGTAATTTGCTCTTACTTAAATCCTCAAACTTGGTTACAGAAAGGTCTGCGATTGTTATAGGGGGTTTGCTACCTAAATCGGAGAGAATCTTCTTAGTCATTTCAATATTGCTAACGCGAATTGATAATTGTTGAGTCCGGTGATAACCGATTTCGCTCCAAATCTCATCTAAGTAAGCGAAAATATTTGAACCCTTCGCCTTCAACTCTGAATTAATCTGCGCAATCTTTAGGGCGGCAGATAGCCCATCTTTATCATTTACATTTGCTGGGTCTACGCAATATCCGATTGCCTCTTCATACCCAAATGCCAAATTCGGAACTTTCGAAATCCATTTAAATCCAGTCAAGGTTTCGCTGTAACCAACTCCTTCTTTTAACGCTATTTTGCGAAGTGCACTTGATGACACAATTGTTGTCGCAAAAACCTTCCCCGATACATCTTCGCTCTTGGAAATGTAATGCCCGAAAAGCGTACCGAGTTCATCGCCACGAAGTGTTCTCCAACTTCCGTCTCGCTCTTTTGCGGCAACAGCACATCTATCGGCATCTGGATCGTTTGCGATAATTAAATCAGCGTCCTCTTTCGTCGCAAGTGCGATTGCCAAATCCATGGCCCCGGGTTCTTCTGGGTTTGGAAAAGCAACAGTTGGAAAATCCGGGTCTGGCCTTGCTTGTTGGCTTACGAGAATGGGCTCTGAAAAATTCGCTTTCGCAAAGAGCGATAGCAACGTTTCGGTTCCAACCCCGTGCATTGCGGTATAAATGATTTTCTGCGGAGTTTTTTCGCTGATGCCCACCGCAACGCTCGATACATAACTCTCAATTAGCTCTTCGCTAACCATGCTCCAAGACTTACCTCTTGGGCTTGGAAGTTTTACACTAGCAATCTCGGCAGAAATTTGAGAATCTGTCGGTGAAATTATCTGGCTGCCGTGATATTCAACGCCATCAACAGTCTTTCCAAGATAAACCTTGTAGCCGTTATCGATTGCAGGATTGTGGCTTGCGGTAACCATTACGCCACAATTAAAACCCAATTCATTAACGGCATATGCCAATACTGGAGTCGGCAATTCGCGGGGGAGTAAGTGCACTTCCAGACCAGCGCCAGCAAAAATCTCAGCGCTCTCTTCCATGAAACCGACTGAGCCATGTCTTGCATCGCGACCTATCACGACTTTAGAAAGTCCACGAGATTTAAGGTAGGAGGCAAGCCCTGCGGCTGTGCGGCCTACGACCGCGCGATTCATACCTGAAGGACCGGGACGTACTGGACCACGCAGACCTGCTGTTCCAAACTCTAGAAATCCGTTAAAAGACTTTCGAAGTTCTATTTCATTGCCATCGTCTAACCATTTACTTAAGAGCTCTGCCGTTTTAGGGTCAGGATCCTTTGCTATCCAATCCAATATTTCTAATCGGAATTGCCCGTCAATCACAGTTGTTTTAAAACTTTCGCGAGCAGTTCACCCATTCGTCCAGCAGCGGCTTTTCCAGCTTCCATAACTTCGGTATGGCTGAGTTTTTCGCCCGTTACTCCAGCAGCAGCATTTGTGACTAGTGAGATTCCTAAAATCTCTGCACCTAGAGCGTGCGCGGCGATTGCTTCCGGGACGGTGGACATACCTACTAAATCTGCGCCAACTGTTCGCAACATATTTATCTCGGCAGGAGTTTCATATGCTGGACCACGCCAATGCACGTAAACACCTTCAGCCAGCGATGGGTCTTCGCGCTTTACAAGTTCGCGGATGCGCTTGCTATACAAATCTGTTAGGTCCACGAAATCTGCACCGATAAGCGGGCTGGTCGCAGTCATCGAAATATGATCTCGAATCAAAACAGGTTGTCCAACTTTGTAATCTCGATTGATTCCGCCACAAGCATTTGTAAGAACTACAACTTTGCATCCAGATTTAACTGCGCTCCGTACGCCGTGAACAACTGGCTCTAACCCTTTACCTTCATATAAGTGGGTACGTCCCAGAAAGACCAGTGCCTGTAATTTTCCATTTGCGCCATCAATTTCATAGGAGCGGATAAGGCCGCCATGTCCGAGCACCGTGGGGGCAGGAAAACCGGGAACTTCGGTTACGGCAAATTCGTGTGTTGGTTTACCGAGTGCATCGGTTGCAGGTGTCCAGCCAGAACCCATGACAAGTGCAACGCTATGTTTTGGTTTTCCAGTTAGCTCTGCAATTTTTGCAGCAGCAAGAACAGCTGTGGCGATTGGATCTGAATATAAATCACTCATGGCGTTAACTTACCCATTCTTATTGTGATCTTTTGAACTCATATTAGCCATATGGTGTTTGCGACAGAGAACTTCATACAAAACTGTGGCATTTGGCGCGGTATCTCCTGGAAGTAGTTGATCACCTTCGCGAGTCATGCGACCGCCGACGATACGGGCATTATGTGTTGCGCGAAGCCCACACCAACATAGAGCCTCAACTTGCAGTGGATTTACGCGATCTGCCAATTCAATTAAACGCATAGAACCCGGGAAGAGTGAAGTTCTAAAATCACTAAGAATTCCGAATGCGAATACATCAACCTCCAAAATGTCCACAATTCGTGCGAGTTGGTCTATCTGTTCACTCTCGTAGAACTGGGCTTCATCAAAGATTAGATAATCCAATTTGCCTTTTGTTTTCTGGTGGGTTTCAACAAAGGCATAGATATCCATTCCGCTACCGACTTCGATTGCTGGACTTTGTAAACCTAACCTTGAAGAAATGATTCCAGTTCCGGCACGATCTTGATTGGTAAAGACCAAACCATGACGACCACGACTTTCGTAGTTATGAGCGGTCTGAAGCGCAAGGGTCGATTTTCCGCTATCCATCGTTCCGCAGTAATAAATAAGTTGGGCCATGGTTGCAGTTTGTCATATCTGTGCGCTATTTAATACGCAACAGGGGTGCGGTGAGGCACGTTGGTCCGCCATCACCTTTAATTGCAACATTCTCCCCGGTGAATAAGTGCACTGCGATTCCAGCGCTACGTAACTTGTTTTCAATCTCTGGATTTCCTGCAGCCAAGACTACAACGCCTGGTGCGACTGCCAATATATTGGAACCTTGTGTCAGCATTTCTTTTTCACTTACTGTGAACCAAGAAATTCCTCGCGACTTTAAGAATTCCAATAACCGGACAGGAGCAAGTGGTTCATAAACAACAGCTTTATCGTAAAATATTGGCGATAGAACGCTCATCAAATGTAGAACGGCGCCGGGACCCTCGTAGTGCGGTAAATCAAAGGAGTGAACCTCAACGCCAAAAGGTGCTAACAATTCACGAGTCTGATCGATACCTTCTTGATTAGTTCGATAACTATGACCAATCAAAAGTGTTTTCTCATCCAGCCAAACTTTATCGCCACCATCTGCAAAACTGGGTGCACTTAATTCGCCCAAAATTGGAACGCCTAGATCTTCTAGCGTTTTGCGAAAGTGCGCGGGTTCATCACTGCGAATGGGCTTAGCCATTCGAAGCAAGATTGCTCCATGTGGAGTCATGATCATTGGATCATGCATGTATACCGAATCGACAAGACCATCGATGCTTTCAGCAACGTCAACAACTGCCCCTAAGGATTGCAGAAGCTCAACGAAAGATTGGTGCTCTTCGATTAGCGCAACCGAATCTGGCTCACGCCAAAAGCCGTCTTCGACAAATTTTCCAACTGTTGTTGGTGTACGCACAAGCACTCTTGCGAGCGGAGAGACCATATCTGGCGTTCCCCATTTCAAATTACTCACCGGTGTAATACTTTGCAATCTCACCAAGTGACTTGTCAAGAATTTCGAGACCCAACTTGGCATCTGCTTCTGAAATATTGCAAGGAGGGCAGAGATGAATTCGATTGAAGTTTGTAAATGGCATCATGCCGTTAGCTTTGCAAGCAGCAACAAGTTCGTTCATGGCTGGGCTTGAACCACCATATGGCGCAAGTGGTGCGTGTGTTTTGCGATCGCTCACTAAATCAATTCCCCAGAAAACACCGGCGCCACGGATGTCACCGATTACCTTATGTTTCTTCGCTAATTCAGCCAGACCGGGAGCAAATATTTTCGCGCCAATTGATGTGGCGTTTTCCAACATCTTCTCTTCCTTCATAACATCAATTGTGGCAACTGCGGCTGCTGCGGCAAGCGGATGTCCCATGTAGGTAAGTCCACCAGGGAATACGGTTTCATCGAAAGTTTTTGAAATCTCGCTGCTTATAACAACGCCACCTAGAGGTACGTAACCAGAGGCAACTCCCTTGGCAAATGCGATTAAATCTGGAACTACATTTGTGCTTTGGAAGGCAAACCATTTTCCGGTCCGCCCGAAGCCAGCCATTACTTCATCTGCAATCCACATAATTTTGTATTTATCGCACAGCGTGCGAACACCTTCGAGATAACCAGTCGGTGGAATTAAGACGCCCGCTGTTCCTGGAACTGTTTCAAGCAATATTGCGCCAATCGTGTTTGGACCTTCAAAGATAATAGTTTGCTCTAAATGCTCAAGTGCGCGAGCACATTCTTCGGCCTCAGTTGTTGCCCAAAAAGGTGTGCGATAAAGATACGGACCCCAGAAATGAACATGGCCAAATGCGAACTCATTTGGAAACCTGCGTGGATCGCCAGTTGCATTTATCGCTGAGCCAGTATTGCCATGATATGAACGGTAGGTTGATAGAACTTTATGCTTTCTAGTATGTATTCGCACCATACGAATCGCATTCTCTATTGCATCCGCGCCACCATTAGTAAAGAAGACCTTTGCAAATTTTGAACCAGCAACACCAACAATTCTCTCGGCCGCTTCATTTCTAACATCACTTGCATGTTGTGGTGCAAGAGCGGTCAGAGTTCCAGCTTGCTCCTGAATTGCCGCTACGACCTTTGGATGTTGGTGACCGATATTTGTGAAAACTAACTGTGATGAGAAGTCTAAAAATTCTTTTCCGTCGTGATCCCAAAATCTAGAACCCGAACTCTTCGCTACTGGTAAAGGGGAGATGGCTCCTTGCGCAGACCATGAGTGGAATACAAATTGGTGGTCAGCGGCGCTAACTTGCGCGTTGGTCTTCTTCTCTGCACTCATGCCTAAGCCCCTAGCCGTTGGACGTTTTGGACACCATGGTGTCGCATCTAATTGGCGTCATCATATTCGACTGGCGTAGATTGCGACTATGAATCAGATAACTCTTATTTCACATTGGATAAATGGCGCCCTCGATACTCAAAAACCAGAACGCACAAGCGAGGTTTTTAACCCGGCG
>QYQH01000022.1 GCA_007280395.1 Actinomycetales bacterium
CACTATGGAGCGCTTCCGTGACTGTTTCTACCGACCATTTTTAACAAATAGCGATAATTACGAGCGTTGGATGCGTTTGGGAGCGCGAGATACAAAGGATCGTGCAGCTGAGATTTATAAGAAGAAGTTAGAGGATTACGTAGCCCCTGACATCGATGCATCGATGCTCAAAGAGCTCGATGAGTTTGTGGCAATGCGTAAAAGCCAACTAGATTAAAACCACTATGGTCGCAACGCTATTTATCAACGGTGTCTGGAAGCAGGCAGCTGATGGTGGCGCTCACGATGTTCATAGTCCTCACGACCAACGTGTTGTGGCTACGGTCTCACAAGCAACCCAAGACGATGTGTTAGATGCAATCTCTGCTGCTCGAATTTCATTTGATAGTGGAGTATTTACTTCGTGGAGTTTTAAAGAACGTAGTGCACTTGTTGCAAAGATCGCCGACTTATTAGAACGTGATGCAGATCTTGTTGCACGCAAAGAAAGCGATGATACGGGCAAGCGATTTTTAGAGGCTCAGTACGACATTGCCGATGTCATTGCAACTTTCAGACATTTTGCAGCCCTGGGCGCCAAAGAGCATGAGCGAAACGTTGACGTTGGATTAGCCCATGTCACAAGTCGAATCGTGCATGAGCCATTAGGCGTTGCATCCTTGATTGGACCTTGGAACTATCCCTTGCTCCAAATAGCGTGGAAAGTTGCCCCAGCCTTAGTTGCAGGATGTTCTTTTATAGTTAAGCCCAGCGAACTAACGCCTCAGAGCGCAATTGCTTTAATGAAAATAATTGAAGAGGCCGGCACGCCTAAGGGAGTTGCTAATTTAATTCTTGGCCCAGGCTCTGTTGTTGGAACCCCGTTAATTAATGATCCGCGCGTTGACCTCGTCTCATTTACAGGTGGATTAACTACCGGACAGACCATCATGACTGCGGCCGCTAAAACGATTAAAAAGTTAGCTCTTGAGCTCGGTGGCAAAAATCCACACATCATCTTTGCCGATGCCGATATCGATGTAGCAATCGATAAC
Source organism: Actinomycetales bacterium (assembly GCA_007280395.1). Taxonomy (GTDB): domain Bacteria; phylum Actinomycetota; class Actinomycetes; order Nanopelagicales; family Nanopelagicaceae; genus AAA044-D11. The sequence goes on from QYQH01000022.1 coordinate 1,035, forward strand.
GCTGTTACTGCAGCATTCCTACACTCAGGCCAAGTGTGTTCTGCCGGAACTCGTTTGCTTGTAGAGCGTTCAATTCATGATCGTGTAGTCACTGAAATTGTTCGACGCGCAGCTCAGATTCGCCTTGGTGGCCCTGATGATCTAACGGCCGAAACTGGTCCACTGATTAGTCAAAGCCATCTGCGCAGCGTTACCGAGTACGTTCAGAAAGGTATCGCCGAAGGTGCGACGCTTCTGGTTGGTGGAAAACGTAGCGACTTACCTGAGCATGCCAGTGGTTGGTATTTTCTTCCGACGGTGTTAGATCACTGCACAACCGATATGCGTTGCGTGCAAGACGAGTCCTTTGGTCCTGTCATGACGGTCGAGGTTTTTGATACTGAAGCAGAAGCAATTGCGTTGGGCAATGACACTGTATTTGGTCTATCAGGAGGTCTGTGGAGTAGCGATAGCGCTAAAGCCGCCCGCGTTGCTAGCGCTCTTCGCCATGGCACCATCTGGGTCAATGATTTTGGGCCATATCGCCCCGCCGCCGAATGGGGCGGATACAAACAATCGGGCATTGGCCGCGAATTAGGCGAGCATGGCTTGGGTGAGTACCTTGAAATCAAACACATTTGGACTAACAATTCACCTAGTCGATCTGGATGGTTTTCAGATCCCACATAAGGGGAGAGTCAATGAGTTCTGAAGCGCCAATGATCTCTGTGAAGAATCTTTGGAAAGTCTTTGGTTCAAACTCGCAAAAAGTAATAGGTACACCTTTAGCCGATTTAACTCGTGCCGAACTGCGTGCGCAGACTGGTAACACAATTGCAGTCCGCGATGTTTCCTTCGATGTAGCACCTGGTGAAGTCTTTGTTGTCATGGGTCTGTCTGGTTCAGGTAAATCAACTTTGGTCCGATGCATGACCCGCTTGATAGAACCTACCGCAGGATCGTTAACTTTCGAGGGTGAAGATATTTTGCAAGTTGATAATGCTCGTTTACGTGAGCTTCGCAAGACACGATTTTCAATGGTGTTTCAACACTTTGGTTTATTGCCTCATCGAAATGTCATAGATAACATTTCCTACTCTCTAGAAATTAATGGAGTTAAAAAGGCAGAGCGCCATGCACGGGCTAATGAAGTGATTGAACTAGTTGGCTTGCAAGGATATTCACATGCTTACCCTGAACAACTATCTGGTGGAATGCAACAGCGCGTTGGTTTAGCGCGCGCTTTAGCTGTTGACCCAGAAGTTCTCTTTCTGGATGAACCCTTTAGTGCGCTAGATCCACTTATCCGTCGCGACATGCAGCAAGAAGTCATTCGCCTGCATCACGAGCTCGGCAAGACTATGGTTTTTATTACGCATGATCTCTCTGAAGCAGTAAAAGTGGGCGATCGAATTGCAATTATGCGAGACGGTGCAATTGTCCAGATTGGAACTCCGGAGGATTTAGTTGCCCACCCAGCCGATGATTACGTCGCAAACTTTGTTCGAGATATTGCTAAGTCACACGTTCTCACTCTTCGCTACCTTGCAAGGCCAGCTAAGCCAGGAGAAGACACAAGCGGCCCCGAGCTTTCGGCCGACATGGTTATTAGGGATGCGTGCAGTTTAATTATTGATGAGCAACGTCCAATACGGGTCAGCGATAAAGGAAAAGCATTAGGAGTCGTTTCAAGTGATGATGTTTTGCGAATCATCTCTGGGGTCGCTTAATGCATATTAAAAAACCCTACCTACTTCTAGGTTCGGTTGCTATATGGATTCTGTTGGGACGGCTTTTGCATGGAAAAAACACTCTGCAAATAGATACATATGAAAACACTTCTTTCACGCGTTTTATCGGCGAAAAAGCTTTAGAGCTTCGTGGAAATAGAACTGAGAGCCCAGCTTTTATTTATTTCTTTAATCCCATTCGCGCTGTCATAGATGGCTTTGTTCAATTTATTAGAAATCTCATCGCTGTTCCTGCGCCAAACTCAGTCATTCCAGTAATCGGCTGGCTAGGCGTAGTTGCACTCATCGCGTTTGCAGTCTTTGCCACCAGTGCGTTACGAACAGCTCTGCTATCGGTCTCCCTACTTTTAGGGTGCGGCGTACTTGGTATGTGGCAATTCACGATGGATTCAATTGCAATGACATTAGCGGCGGTCCTGCTCTCATTATCAATTGGAATCCCACTTGGAATCTGGGCTGGTCTTTCCGATCGGGTATTAAAAATACTGACTCCATTTTTAGATTTAGCGCAAATATTGCCCACACTTGTTTATATGGCGCCCATCGCCCTCGTGTTTATGATTGGTGCGGCATCTGCAACGATTGCAACGATGATTTATGCCATTCCTATTTGTATTCGCATTACTTCACATGCAATCAGAAACCTCAACCAGTCACCCGTTGAAGCCTCAGAATCAATGGGTTCGACTCGAAAGCAAACTTTGACCAAAGTTCAGATACCGATGGCAAAACAGATGATCGTTCTTGGAATAAATCAAACAGTTATGGCCGCAGTCTCATTTGTCGTTGTCGCCGCTTTGATTGGTGCACCCGGGCTTGGCAAGCCTGTCATCGAAGCTCTCATTATTAGAAATGTTGGCCAAGGCTTTGTTGCCGGCTTTGCCGTGGTTTTTCTAGCGATTTTGATGGACCGAAGCACAAGTGCTGCAGCAAAGCGCCAAGAGTCATTTATTCCACCGACGCAAGCGCAGGTTAAGCGTAAGCGAATAACGTTAATAGTGTCGGCAGTTGCCGCGGTAACCTCTGTATTTTTATCGCGCACAATGCTGTGGGCCGCAGTGTGGCCTAAGGAGATTACGATTGCCCCGCAAGTAGAAAAAGTAACGAATAATGCCACAGCATGGGTACTAGATAACCTTTACATTTTTACGGTTGGATTTAAGGATTTAATTTCATACTCAATTCTTAATCCTTTAGAGACTCAACTATCGGCTTCACCTTGGTATGTAACGGTTGCGATGATTGTTGCACTTGCCCTCATCATTGCAGGACTGCGCACAGCGATTCTTGCATTTTGTTTAGCCATGGCAATCGTTCTCTCCGGTCTTTGGTATGAAGCCATGCTCACATTAACTCAGACTATTGTTGGTTGCTTACTCACAATGGTAATTGGAATTGCTTTAGGTATTTGGACAGGGCGAAGTGATCGTGCAGAAAAAACCTTGCGTCCCTTTTTAGATGCTGGCCAAACTCTTCCTGCATTTGTTTACTTAGTACCCATGCTTGGTTTATTTGGACCAACTAGATTCACAGCTATCGCGACCGGTATCGTGTATGCGATTCCAGTTGTTGTGAAAATTGTTTGTGAAGGTATCCGTGCGGTTCCACACTCACTAGTTGAAGCAGCCACGGCAGCAGGATCAACGACGCGCCAAATCATTACAAAAGTGCAGTTGCCTGCAGCGAAGAAAACAATTCTGCTTGCGACTAATCAAGGTCTTATATATGTGCTAGCTGTCGTTGTAATTGGAGGCTTTGTAGGTGCGGGTGGCCTTGGCTACTTGGTCATCGTCGGCAACTCAAAGCCCGAGCTGCAAGGAAAGGGGCTCATCGCCGGAGCGGCGATTTTGCTGCTTGGCGTTATTTTCGACCGTATTATGCAAGCCGGGGCTAAGCGTTCCGGATAAAAAAGCGAATTAGCCCCTACAAGTACTAGTTTTAGCGCGATTGCCGCTCTAGGCTAAGCCAAAACTTACACTCTTTAGGAGGGTTAATGAAGTCATTATTCGGTCGCCGTTCGGCAGTCGTTACAGTCGTGATTGCAGCAGCACTGATTCTTTCAGGTTGCAGCAAGAGCGTTAATGATTCTGCAGGCGGAGCATCAGGAGATTGCGGCTCTTACGCAATTGCCATGCACGCATGGGGTGGTTACACAGCATCAGCAACAGTAGTTGCTGAAATTGCTAAGAAAGAATTAGGTTGCACAATCACTCAGACAACTCTGGATGAGGGTCCAACTACTTATGATGCAATGGAAGCCGGCACGATCGACGTAGTTATCGAAGATTGGGGCGGCGGACGCTGGAAAGAATGGGTTGATCGCGGCGCAGTCGTTGAAGCAGGAGAAAACGGCAACGTTGGATTAATCGGTATGTATGTCGCACCATGGATGGCTGCAAAGTATCCAGACATTACAGACTCAAAGAATCTAAATAAGTATGCAGATTTATTTAAGACTGCAGACTCAGGTGGCAAGGGTGCTTGGTTTGAAGGCCCAGCTGGCTATACAACAATCGGTGAAAAAATGGTTTCAGCCAATAAATTGAACTTCAAAGTTATCTTCTCAGGTTCCGAGGCTGCGTTAGTCGATGGCTTTACAAAAGCTGAAGCTAATAAGACCGCATTCATTGGTTATGCATGGCAACCATGGACTCTCTTTGCAAAGATTCCTAACCTTGAAAGCGGACACGTTCACTTTCCAGCAAATGACTGGACTGATCCTGCAAAGGCAAGTGGTCTCACCGACTATCCATCATCGCCTCTTATTAAGTTAATTTCTAAGAAGCTCAATGATGCAAATGATCCATTCACTTCACTTGTTAAGAACTTCAAGTGGACAAATGATGATCAAAACGGTGTAGCTGCCGATCTTGAAGGCGGAATGACTGCAGCAGAGGCGGCCCAGAAATGGATCGATGCTCATGCAGATATCGTGAAGTCATGGCTCGGTAAGTAATAAATAATCTATAGAGCAAGGCCTCTACTCGGTGAGAAATCACCGGGTAGGGGCCTTGTTTTATTAGTACAGTTGTCCATATGAGCGTGCAGTATGACTACATCATCGTTGGCGGTGGCTCTGCCGGCTCAGCCCTCGCTAACCGCTTGAGTGAGGATCCTAACCATAAGGTCTTGGTCCTAGAAGCTGGTCGGCGTGACTATAAGTGGGATGTATTTATTCATATGCCGGCAGCGTTGGCTTTTCCAATTGGCAATAAACACTACGACTGGATGTATGAGTCTGAGCCCGAACCATTCATGAATAACCGCCGCGTTTATCATGCGCGTGGAAAAGTTTTAGGTGGCTCATCATCTATTAATGGACAAATTTGGCAACGTGGCAATCCGTTGGACTATGAACGCTGGTCCCGTGATGCCGGAATGAGTGACTGGGATTACGCGCACTGTCTTCCTTATTTCAAGAAGATGGAAAACTGTTTAGCTGATCGAAGCAATACTTTTCGTGGCACAAGCGGCCCGCTTAAATTAGAACGCGGTCCGGTTAAAGGTCCACTCTTTGCCGCCTTCTTTAAAGCAACCGAGCAAGCTGGATATCCACGTACCGATGATGTTAATGGTTATCGTCAAGAGGGATTCTCAGCCTTTGATCGAAATGTTTATAGAGGTCGACGTTTAAGTGCGGCGCGCGCTTATCTCTATCCAGTAATGAAACGAGCGAACTTGACGATTAAGTTACGTGCACATGTAACTAAAGTTTTATTTGAGGGCACAACTGCAAGCGGTGTAGAAGTAGTGATTAAAGGTAAGAAGCATGTTTTTACCTCGCGGGAAGTCATTTTGTGTGG
>QYQH01000059.1 GCA_007280395.1 Actinomycetales bacterium
TTGGTGGTAAATGGGAAGAAGCGTTTTTCTTCGATTTGATCTCCAGAGGTGTTGGTCAAGAAGTCACAGCACTAACTCCTCGCCCAGAACTAGTTAAAATCGCCGAAAAATTAGCCATGAAAATTGATCCAAATTGGATAGTCGGGAAACTAGCAGAAGAAATATTTGAGCATATTTCAGCAGGAAAATTAATTAGTCCAATATTTGTTAAAGGTTATCCAATTGATACCTCACCGCTTGTACGTGCGCATCGCGAGATTCCGGGTATCGCTGAAAAATGGGATCTTTATATTGGTGGCTTCGAACTTGCAACTGGATACTCCGAATTGATTGATCCCGTAATTCAACGTGAACGTTTAACGGAACAAGCAGCGCTCGGTTCTAGGGGCGATCTTGAAGCAATGCAGATAGATGAAGATTTCTTGCGCGCGATGGAATATGCAATGCCACCAATGGGAGGCATGGGAATGGGCGCAGATCGATTGCTTATGGCGCTGACAGGTCTTGGTATTCGCGAAACAATTCTCTTTCCATTAGTGAAGCCGGAAGAATCCTAAATAATTATGTCGCTAATAATTCGCCAAGCAAAAACTCCTGATGTAAAAAATATTCGAGCAATTATTGATGAGTATGCTGCTGGTCATCGCTTACTTACAAAGGAGACGGTTACGCTTTATGAAAGCGTTCAAGAATTTACCGTTGCAGAAATTGATGGCAAAGTTGTTGGTTGTGGTGCGATGCACGTTTTGTGGGAAGATTTAGCGGAAGTGCGATCTGTTGCAGTAGATGAAAGCGTGCGCGGCAAAGGTGTTGGACACGGAATATTAGAAGTCTTGATTAAGCGCGCAACTGAACTTGGGATCAAAAGAATATTTTGTTTAACATTTGAAACCGAATTCTTTGGTCGACATGGATTTGTGGAAATTCAAGGAACCCCGGTCTCACCAGATGTTTACACCGAACTTTTGCACTCGTATGACAGCGGAGTTGCCGAATTTTTGGATCTTGAGAGCGTCAAACCAAATACCCTCGGCAATACCCGAATGCTGCTTACCCTTTAATAACCCTTTACTAACCCATTAATAACCCTGCAATACCGGGAATTGACCACTAAATATTGGGCAAAATCTCAGTTTCGTGGGCATAAATTAGGTCGAAATTGGGTTAGCCCCAATACAGCCCTTCGCATTAGAATTGGCCTATTGATAGACCGCAAATAGCAAGAAGAGAGGAAGTCCTGCGATGTTCGAGCGCTTTACTGATCGAGCCCGACGTGTTGTTGTGCTGGCCCAAGAAGAGGCACGCATGCTCAACCATAATTACATCGGAACCGAACACATTCTTCTTGGTTTAATCCACGAAGGTGAAGGCGTCGCAGCAAAGGCTCTTGAAGCACTTGGAATCTCACTTGAAGCAGTTCGTTCTCAAGTAGAAGAAATAATCGGACAGGGCCAACAAGCGCCTTCCGGACATATTCCTTTTACACCGCGTGCGAAGAAAGTACTCGAACTATCACTTCGTGAAGCACTTCAACTCGGTCACAACTACATCGGAACTGAACATATTCTCCTTGGTTTAATTCGTGAAGGTGAAGGCGTTGCTGCACAAGTGCTAGTAAAACTTGGTGCAGATTTAAATCGGGTACGCACTCAGGTAATTTCACTTCTCTCTGGTTACCAAGGGAAAGAAGCTGCAACTTCAGGAGGTCCTGCTGAAGGAACTCCATCAACATCTCTAGTTCTTGATCAATTTGGTCGCAACCTCACACAAGCAGCGCGTGAAGGAAAACTCGATCCTGTGATTGGTCGCGATAAAGAGATTGAACGCGTAATGCAGATTCTCTCTCGCCGAACAAAAAATAATCCAGTTCTAATTGGTGAACCTGGTGTCGGCAAGACTGCGATTGTTGAAGGCTTGGCACAATTAATTGTTAAAAGTGATGTTCCTGAAACTCTTAAGGACAAGCAGGTTTACTCTCTCGATCTTGGAGCACTTGTAGCCGGAAGTCGCTACCGTGGAGATTTCGAAGAGCGTTTGAAGAAAGTTTTAAAAGAGATTCGTACACGTGGCGATATCATTCTTTTTATTGATGAGATTCATACCCTTGTCGGCGCAGGCGCAGCAGAAGGCGCAATCGATGCAGCAAGTATCTTGAAGCCAATGCTCGCCCGAGGTGAGTTACAAACAATCGGAGCTACAACACTTGATGAATATCGCAAGCACTTTGAGAAAGATGCTGCGCTAGAACGTCGCTTCCAACCAATTCAAGTTGCTGAACCAACCGTCGAACACACTATTGAAATTCTAAAAGGACTTCGAGATCGCTACGAATCTCATCACAAAGTTTCAATTACAGATGCCGCACTTGTCGGCGCGGCACAAATGGCTGATCGCTATATTTCAGATCGCTTCCTACCAGATAAGGCAATCGATCTAATCGATGAAGCTGGTTCTAGACTTCGCATTCGTCGTATGACTGCGCCACCAGAACTACGAGCCTTTGATGACAAAATTGCCGATGCCCGCAAAGAGAAGGAATCAGCAATTGATTCTCAAGACTTTGAAGGTGCTGCTGCCTTCCGCGATAAAGAGAAGGTTTTGATCGCCGAGAAGCATGAAGCTGAAAAGAATTGGAAGGCCGGCGACCTAGATGTTGTCGCTGAAGTAACTGAAGAGCTAATCGCTGAGGTTCTCTCAAATGCAACTGGCATCCCAGTATTTAAATTAACCGAAGCAGAGACTGCTCGCTTGTTACGTATGGAAGATGAACTGCACCGCCGCGTTATTGGTCAAGATCAAGCAATCAAGGCTCTCTCTCAAGCAATTCGTCGGACACGTGCTGGTCTAAAAGATCCAAAGCGCCCTGGCGGTTCATTTATTTTTGCTGGTCCATCTGGCGTCGGTAAGACCGAGCTCTCTAGAACTCTTGCCCAATTTTTATTTGGAAATGCTGATGCACTTATCCAACTCGATATGTCTGAATATTCTGAGAAGCACACAGCATCTCGCCTATTCGGTGCACCTCCAGGTTATGTTGGCTATGACGAAGGCGGGCAGCTAACTGAGAAGGTTCGCCGCAAGCCATTCTCAGTTGTTCTCTTCGATGAGATCGAGAAGGCTCATCCAGATATCTTTAACGCACTTCTACAAGTACTTGAGGATGGTCGACTAACTGACTCCCAGGGACGTGTGGTTGATTTTAAAAACACAATTATCATTATGACAACAAACTTAGGCACGCGCGATATTTCCAAGACGCTAAACCTTGGTTTCACAAATGCTTCAGATGAACAAGGAAATTATGAGCGCATGAAGGGTAAAGTCAACGATGAGCTAAAGAGCCATTTCCGCCCAGAATTTCTTAACCGCATCGATGATGTAATTGTCTTCCATCAATTAAGTGAGAACGAGATCGTACAAATTGTTGACTTAATGATCACTAACTTGGATGAAAGACTTCGCGCTCGTGATATGGGAATTGAGCTAACTACTGAGGCAAAGCTACTTCTTGCGAAGAAGGGCTATGACCCACTTCTTGGGGCCCGCCCACTGCGTCGTTGTATTCAACGTGAGATTGAAGATGCACTTTCAGAGAAGATTCTCTTTGGTGATTTAAAGGCTGGAGAAATTATCTTAGTTGGAACCGCAGTTGAGGATGAGAAAGATATTTTTACATTCAAGGGAATGCCTAAAGCTGAAATGCCAGATACTCCTGGCGATTTAGCACAAACTCCTACCGCTAATTAATCTTTACGCGAGCGATCGCCTGCTCTAAGCGGGCGACCTCCATAATTTCAATTCCAGGAATTTTGATATCACTGCCAGCTGGAACAATAGCCCGCTTAAATCCTAAACGTGCTGCTTCGGCAATGCGCTGCGTTACACCTGTAACTTTTCTAATCTCACCTGCTAAACCAACTTCACCAATAGCAATCAAATCTGCAGGGAGTGCTAAGCCTTTAGCGGCTGAACCAACTGCGAGTGCAACAGCTAGATCTGCGGCAGGTTCGGCAATCTTCATGCCACCAACTGTTGCAACGTAAACATCGCGGCCAGAAGTTCTAATATTTGCGCGAAGTTCTAGAACGGCCAAAGTCATTGCAGTACGGGGATTATCGAGCCCTGATGTGACTCGCCTTGAGTTTCCAAAATCGCGACCATCAGGAACCGCAGCTCCTACGAGTGCTTGAATTTCTGCGAGTAATGGACGTCGCCCCTCAAGGGTCACTGTTACGCAAGTTCCAGGAACAGGTTCGCTGTGACGAGTTGTGAATAGCCCTGTTGGATCTGGCAGTGAAGTAATTCCATTCTCATTCATATCAAAGCAGCCAACTTCATCAGATGCCCCAAAACGATTCTTGATAGCGCGAATCAAACGTAACCTGGAATGTCGCTCGCCTTCAAAATTAAGTACAACATCAACTATATGCTCGAGCAGCCTTGGCCCAGCAATTGAGCCATCTTTTGTTACATGTCCAACCAAAATTAAAGTGATTGATCGTTCTTTAGCAATTCTAATTAGAGCAGCTGCAATTTCACGCACTTGAGTTACCCCACCAGGTGCGCCATCGACAGCGATACTTGCAATTGTTTGAATTGAATCAATAATTAGTAATTGCGGCTTGACCGAATCGATATGTGCGATTACCGAACCGAGTTCATTCTCGGAGGCAAGCCACAAATTTGCATCGATTGCATCTAAACGTTCAGCACGGAGGCGAACTTGTGATGCTGATTCTTCACCACTTATATATAGCGCACTTATATTTTGACGGGCACTTTGTGCTGCAACGCTTAACAATAAAGTAGATTTTCCAACACCAGGTTCACCTGCCAATAAGATTGTGGCTCCAGGAACTAAGCCACCACCTAAAACGCGATCTAATTCGCTGACACCACTTGATCGCGCCTTTGCATTTTCTAAACTAACTTCACCAATTGGAAGTGCTGCGGAAGTTACCTGGCCTGCTACTAATGAAAACCTCTTTGGTGCTGCAATCTCTTCAACAGAACCCCACGCTTGGCATTCGCCACATCGACCTACCCATTTAGTACTGGTCCAGCCACATTCGGCGCAGCGGAATGGGTCTTTGACGGGGGCTGCCTTTTTTGCCATGCCAGAAGGCTATAGGTAAGCACCCACAGGCTCAGGAACTACCCTAAAAATCGAAAAATTCTGGGAAATCACCGAGATTTTAACGTCATACACCCTTAAAATATTTCCACGCAGACGTTGTAATTTTCATATGGAATTACAAACATGTGGCTGGCGCTTCATTTGAAGCCCAGAACCAAAACGCCCCACGGAGGCTAAATAATGGTAACCTAACAAACGGTCAATGGAGCACGTTGTATAACATGTTCTCATTTGGCTTAATTTCGATGCTTGCATGCACCGTTTATACATTGGTGTCACAAGCTCGCGTACTACCTAAATACCGTAATGCACTTGTCATATCTTCAATGGTTACCTTCATTGCCGCTTATCACTATTTTCGAATCTTCAACTCATTCAATGAGTCAACAATGGATGGTGGAGTAACAGTTGGAACAGCAAAAGGTACTTTCAATGAGGCATATCGTTATGTTGACTGGATCCTGACCGTACCTCTACTACTGGTAGAAGTAATTGCAGTACTTGCGCTTGCTAAGGCAGCAGCAAGTTCACTAATCGGTCGCCTAGTACCTGCTTCAGCAGCGATGATTGCTCTTGGTTACCCAGGTGAAATCTCAGCTGTCACAAATACAAAGGTACTCTTTGGCGTACTATCAACAATCCCATTCCTTTACATTCTTTATGTTCTATTCGTAGAACTTGGAAAGTCATTGGAACGTCAACCAGAAGGTGTAGCAGCAACTGTTGGTCGCCTGCGTCTTCTTTTGGTCGCGACATGGGGCGTTTACCCAATTTCATACCTACTTCCAATTCTTAGTGACACATCTGCAACTGATCCAGGTGCATTTGTTAACCGACAAATTGGTTACACAATGGCGGACGTACTTGCTAAGTGCGTATTCGGAATAACAATCATGAAGATTGCTCGTCTGAAGTCTGCAGCAGAAGGCATGAAGGAAGATCACTAATCTGATCTAACTTAAAAGTAGATTTGGGGGCGCCTAACAAGGTGTCCCCAAATTTTTTTCTCAATGAATAGCAATAAAATCAATAGCTATGAAGGGGTATCCTTAAATATGACAAATTATCGGTGGGGTGGCTATTTACTAGTCGCCATAGGGTTATTGAATTTACGCTACCAAACCGGACAACCAGGTGTATTTACTCATAGTTTAATAATTCTCTTACCTGGAGCCATAATTTTGATTATGAGTTTTATACCTTCCACAGCAAAAATACTTAACACCAGTGGAGCAAAGATAATTTCTATTGTAGTTGGAATTGCAACAATTCTTTACGCAGCTCTTAATTAATCTTTAGGCTGGAACCCTTTGCGTCCCCAGTAAACCCACAAGCTCATTACAGCTAGTACAAGTGCAAAACCAAATAACAAATCTTCTACGGGTGCGCTACAAACTTTTCGTCCAATAATGGCATCAGAGCTATACATAACTATATTCCTGGAAGTTAACCACCAATTTGTTACGAGTTGGAAAGGAAGAATAATTGCATAAGAGGTCCAAAACACGGATTTAGTAAGCAACATAGTTTTAGCGCCATACATATCAAATAGAACTGCTGCAATAACACCACCTAGTGCAATATCTGTATAAATCATTTAGGTTCATCACCTACCGGCCAATGTTTCTTAACAGTACGAACACCTTCGATAGTCATAATGGCGGCGATAGGAACTATTAAGAAGAAGAGAAACTCTTCGAGCGGGATATCAAATGGGCCATAAATTCCTAGAATTTGTTCTGGATCAAATTTCCAGTGGCCATTTGCAACGGCATACGCATCCCAAATAATGAAGGGAATTGCTACTGGAATCACGCTCATTAGAACCCGCTTGATACGGCGTAACACTTTAATTTTGAGAATGATTTCTAACCAAAAAGAACCAACTACTGTGAAGGCGAGCATTGCTAAATATCCAAACTTTAACAATCCAGCTCTCCCTTCAAATCACGAAGCCTTTCGTATACTAGTCCTGTGAATGGCGCCAAGACAGTATTTAACTCAGTTCGAAAATTCTCCACCCTTGCGGTTCTATTCGCGATTCTTATCTCTGGGGCCTTGTCTTTAACATCTGCAGGTGAAAGCCTCGGCTGGCAGGTTGGTTTTGCGCTACTTGCGCTAACACTCGGAATCCCTCACGGTGCTATCGATCATTTAGTTGCCCTTCCAACAACAACTAAACCTAAGTGGTTTCTATTGATATTTATTTACGTTGCAGTTTCGATAATGACCGTTATAGCTATTTTGCATTGGAATAAATTGGGATTTCAACTGGTATTAATAATGAGCGCTCTGCACTTCGGTTTTGGAGATGCCGCTTTTATTGCGGAAAAAGATCGACTCAATCTGAAAAGCAGAATGACCTTCAAGACGCAAACAATGTTTGCTATTTCATCTGGGACGATTCCGGTATTTATACCCTTACTAAAAGGCTCAACGGCTAGAGCGCTCCGCGAAATTAATCCATTATTGATTAGTTGGGCTGCTAATGTCTCGTCACAAATTAGGTTTTTAGTTGGTTTTTTCTTTGTAGCAACGCTAATTCTTCTGTTAAAGGAGAAACGTACTCAGGAAATAATAGATTTAGTGCTCTTGGCCGGGCTCGCAATTATTGCGCCACCGTTAGTTGCCTTCGCTGTTTACTTTGGCTTCTGGCATGCGATGCGCCACACTTCAAGGCTGACGCTAATTCTGCCAAAGGCAATTAAAGAAGCAGAGCGCAACAATGTTAAAGGTTCCTTCATCGCAGTTGTGATTCCAGGGCTACCGGCGCTCTTAGGAGCAGTTTTTGTTGCGCTAGCAATTGCGCTTATTGACGGTAAAAATATTGATGTTAGCTACTTATGGTACTTATTAGTATTGGTTTGGGCCTTAACAGTGCCGCACATGATTGTCACTTCAAAAATCGATCAAAAAGCGCTAGCTTAAATTATTTACCTGCTGCAACTGTTGCGGGGTGAATAATAAAGAGCGGTAATTCACGCTTTTTCTGCTCTTTACGCGTTGTAGCTATTGCTTCAATTCGATTATCACAATGCACTTTGAGGACGTGATAAGCGGGCTCTCCCATAAGTGCAACCAGTTCAACCTTATTTGAAATATAAACAGGTTCGCGGCCTACATGCGCTTCAGTATTGCTGGTGCAATACCAATCAAAATCTTCTCCGCCATCGCCCCAAGCTAATCGTTCATATTCACCAATTACATTTACCGTGATTTGTTTATCACCAAATTCTCGCTCTTCAAAACTTCTACGAATAGGAAGTTGCCAACAAACATCTGGCTTTGTTTCTACAAAATGCACGCCTTCTTTTTCAGCTAAGTGGTGAAGTGCGCAACCGAAGTTTCCGGTAAAGCCAGGGGCGCTATAACCCTTGCGGTTCAAGAAGATACATGAATCTTCTATTTTTCTGGTTTTACGATCTTTATCTAAGCCAATTTCAGAAATTTGCATTTTGCCCTTGGATTTCTTTGGTTGGGCCTCATCAAAATACTGCCACATATCGGGCGTTAATCGCTTTGCAACTTCTAGCGTGCGTTTCTCATCTGCATCATCAGAGTAATAAGCACCGTCGGAACAACAACCAGCATCTGGTTTGTCAGCATCAACACCACAGCAACCATTTCCGTAGATGCATGTCCAATAAGAAGTGAGCCAAGTTAAGTCGCATTTATAAAGCTCTTCTGGCTTTGCGGGATCAATAAACTCGACCCAGTCGCGAGCGAAATTTGGATTTACCTCTGGCATAATCGCAGAGCCTAGGGCTTATTTCATAAATAAGCACATCCGAGAAGTCGGCTTTAGGTAGGCTTCTCTTATGTCAATGCAATCTTCGTTCTCAACTTCCAAATACCAAGTTGGTTTAATCGGTGTTGGTGTTATGGGAGAGGCTTTAATTTCAGGACTCGTATCGTCGAGATTTCCTAAGGCGCAAATTGTCTTCACGGAAAAGCGCACGGATCGAGCCCGTGAGATCTCCACGAAATATGGCGCTCGAGCCGTTGAATTAAGTGAGCTTGCAAAAACCAGTGATGTTATTTTGTTGGTAGTTAAGCCCCAGGATCTAGCAGATTTATTAGCAGCAATCGCTCCAGATTTAAATAAGAGCGCGCTTCTTGTCTCGTTTGCTGCTGGTAAAACTACGAAGTTTATTAGTGAGAAAACTTCTGAGAAAGTTTCAGTAATCAGAGTAATGCCAAATACGCCAACGCTTATTGGAGAAGGAATGGCAGCAATTTCGCTAGGCGCCAATGTGAAACAAGAACAGGCTAAATTTGTCTCCGAATTTCTTGCAACCTGTGGCAAAGTTATTTCTGTCGACGAAGAATTGCAGGATGCCGTAACTGCTGTGAGTGGCTCTGGCCCAGCATATTTCTTCGCATTTGTGGAGGAGATCATTAGGTCAGGTATCGCACTAGGTTTATCGGAAGAGCAGGCTTCGACTCTTGCTATTCAAACAATCGTAGGTTCAGCGGCAATGTTGGAACAATCTGGCAAGAGTGCAACGACGCTTCGCGAGAATGTAACGAGTCCAAATGGAACAACAGCGGCCGCTCTTAAAGTCTTTAGCGATGCAAATTTTGGTGAAATAATTGAGAAGGCAATGACTGCAGCGCGGGATCGGTCCCAGGAGCTAGCGTGAAATTCGGCCTTTTTCTTTTAGTAATTTCCCTCGCATGTTTCACACCAGAAGCAAATGCGGCAACTAAGGTAACACCATCCAAGGCGCCAATTACCGCGATTTCTCCGGAAGGATCCGGTGATCAAATTTCAGATTTTACAGTCAACCCAACAGTTATCGCGGTTGTTGGGACTATTGAAAGTGGCCTAGCAAATTTAGTAACCGCGCCAGCTCTAGGCGGAAGTGATGGCTTCATTAGTGCTCTCGATAGCTCGAAAGTTCGACTTTGGGATTTGCGATTAGGGAGTACAAGTGACGACATTGCAACGGCACTAACTAAAGATAAATCAGGATATTTCTGGATTGCAGGTGCCACTTCAAAACCGATGGAAACCCTTACGTCAACCGTCGATACCACCACACTTAATTTGGACTCTGTAGTGGTTGATCCTGTTAGTACTCCCATAAATTCCTTAAATAGATTGGTAATTTGGAAAGTTGGAATTACGGGACAACTCGCAGAAACTTATTTTTTTGATGTAGATGGCGTGATTGCTCCGTCAGTCATTAACTTCGATGGAACTAAGCTAAACATAAGTGGAAATTTCACAAAAGATTTGACTACCCAACAATTCTCGATTTCATTGGATCAATCAGGCACTTTCTCTGGATTTACTCCGGGAAAGATTCCTGCTCCAAAACCACCGGCGATTGCGACCATCAAAGCGGGAGTAAATAATTTAAAGAGTTTTATCTCAAAAACAACAATTATTGGCATCCCATCCTGGCGGGCAAAATCCCCGACGCCGGTAATAGTTAAATATACAAAA
>QYQH01000033.1 GCA_007280395.1 Actinomycetales bacterium
CTTTGATCAACGCTACTTTCAACTTTTGCCCCAAAAGCCTTAAGCGCTGCAATTGTCATTTCGATATGTGGCGCTGAAGGCAGTGACTTACCAATATCTTTAACCGTAATTCCATTCTGGGTTGCTGGGCCAATTAGCAATAGCGCCGAGATAAATTGGCTCGAGGCAGAGGCATCAATCTCAAGTGTTCCGCCTTTAATTGCGCCACTTCCATTAATAGTTAGCGGCAGCGAATATTTATTACCATGTTCAATAGTTACACCCAACTCTTCAAGTGCCTTAATTACTGGACCAACTGGTCGCTCATGAGATCTAGCATCACCATCGAAATGAATAAGCCCAGTTGCAAGCGCCGCTACCGGTGGCAAGAAACGCATAACAGTTCCGGCATTTCCAACATCAACACTTGCCGGACCACGGAATTTTCCAGGGCTAATTCGTAAATCCCCATTTGCATCTTCCGTTATGCCACAACCAATTGCTTTCAATCCGGCAATCATGAGCGCGGAATCACGCGAGTGCAAAGGTTTGCGAAGTAGCGAGGGAGTTGTAGCAAGAGCGGCCAAAATTAGCGCGCGATTCGTTGCTGACTTTGAGCCTGGAATAGTTATGGATGCAGAGATTGGATTGCTGCCACGAAAGGGCGCAGACCATAACTCACTTTTTTCGCTCACTGCGCAAGCCTACCTCAGCGGGTATTGTTGACGTTATGTGCGGAAGATTTGCCCTTCTTAAGTCCGCTGGTGAATTAATCGAGGAATTCGAAATCACGGCTAATTCAACTTTTAATTCACTTCCTGCGGATTGGAACATCGCACCTACCCGCGAAATCTATATTGTTAGAGAATCAAAATTAAGTAAAGAGCGGGAATTAGCAACGCTTTCGTGGGGGCTTATTGCGCCTTGGAGTAAAGATCGAACGCAAGCAGTACGTTCACAATCTCAGGCTATAAATGCACGAAGTGAAAGTGTTCACGAGAAGCCCACATTTAGAAGTGCATTTAAATCTCGTAGATGTTTAATTCCTGCTTCTGGTTATTACGAATGGGCGACAGAACTTGGAAGATTTGAGAGCAAGCAACCCTTCTACATTCAATCCCAAGTAGCGAATAAATCACTTGCCTTTGCTGGAATCTATGATCGCTGGATAGATCCAAGTGGTGAAGTATTTGAAAGTGCGGCGCTAATTACAAGACCAGCAGTAGATTTGTTGGCAACTATTCACCACCGTATGCCAACGTTCTTACCCAAGGAGCGGTGGGACGCTTGGCTCGATCCGAAGTTAAATTCAGTTGATGAGATACGCGCGCTAATGGAGCTTGCTGAACCGGCGCGGGGATTGCAGGCTCATCCAGTATCGACCAAAGTAAATGCCACAAGAAATACCGGTCCAGAATTGATAGTCGAGATCGATGTGAGCGAGCCCAATACGCTTTTTTAACCCTTTTTTAGCGGGAATAAATTCTTTGGCCAACTTGTTCAACTTGGTAATTCATTATTAAGGAGATAGCCCTTGGCGGTAGCCTTACTCCCGATGTCATCCGAAATTGAAGTAAAAACTCCCGCGCAATTATTGGCGACGGAGACTGTTATTGAGCGAACAGCCCGATTCGAACGAGATGCAATGCAGTATACAAATCAACTTTATGCAGCAGCAATGCGTTATACAAAAAATCCACACAATGCCCAAGATTTAGTACAAGACACATATGCCAAGGCATTTACCTCTTTCCACCAATTCGAACCTGGCACAAATTTGAAAGCTTGGTTATATCGAATTCTTACAACCACATTTATTAATACTTATCGCAAAGATCAACGTCGGCCGCTAATTTCTGATGGCGAAGTTGAGGATTGGCAATTAGCTTCGGCCGCAAGTCACACCAGCGACCAAGGTAAATCAGCAGAAGATGAAGTTTTAGAAAATTTACCTGATGGTGATGTAAAGCGCGCCCTTCATGAAATTCCTGAAGAGTTCAGGCTCGCAGTTTTCTATGCAGATGTTGAAGGATATTCATATAAAGAGATTGCAGATATTTTAGGAATTCCAACAGGAACCGTAATGTCCAGGCTTCATCGCGGCCGCAAACTCTTGCGAGTATTGCTAGCGGATTATGCAAAAGATAGAGGGTTTGGAGGATCAGATGGAATGTAGCGATGTCATGCTCGCCCTGATTCTCTTTATAGATGATGAAATTCACGACGAGATTCAAGTTGAAATTTTCCAAACCCATTTCCAACAATGCCCACAATGCCTGAGCGAGATGGAGCACGAGCGCCAAGTGCTTACTCGAATGAAATCTCTCTTGGCTGATGAATGTTGCGAGCAAGCCCCAGAAGATTTAAATTCACGAATAGTTAAGCAGACCGCCTTGCTTGCCTCACAAATGTTTAGCCCGACCCAGATCATTACCGAATATCGACGAACTGAAACCACAATCAACGGCGAGACACACATTGAAATTGAAACGGTTCAGGAGATTAGGCGAGATTTCCCGCTAAGTTAGCGGTTATGAATTTGGAATCAGTGCGCGGAGCTATCGGTATGGCCTCATTAACTGTGCGGCCAGCCGATACTTCGGTTGCACAAGCGCTAAATGATCTGCCAATTCTTGCAACACCAACGCTCCTAAGTATTTTTGAAGGCGCCTGCACAGCGGCCTTAGTTGAGCATCTTGGTACCGGGGAAACATCAGTAACAACAGATTTAGCTATAACTGTCCACGCCTCGGTTGGTGTTGGTGGCGAAATTCGAGCCCATGCAACTTGCATTGATGTGGAAGGGCAAGTCTGTAAATTTAATATCGAAGTTCATTATGTAAATAAATTAATTGCATCAGGGAGTGTCAATCGAAAAATGGTTGATCGAGTCTCATTTGCAGCACGTATTGCTGCCGAATCAATGTCTCGAGATTAATTAATCTAGTTTTACTTCTTTGTCGCCCAGAAAATCTCGGCAATTTCATCAATCTTTGCAATCAACTTATCTGCAACCGCAACATCATTTGAACCTTTAGTTCCACCAGCACCAGCAAGTTTTGTTGCCTCATTGAATAAGACATGGAGCTGTGGGTGGGCTTCGAAGTGATTTGGCTTGAAGTAATCAGTCCATAGAACCCAAAGATGGTGCTTAACCAATTCTGAACGCTCTTCTTTAATTGCAACAGCGCGAGATTTGAAATCTGCATCGCTTGATGCTGCGTACTTCTCCATTGTCGCTTTAACGGAAAGCGCCTCAATCTTTGCTTGCGCTGGGTCGTAAACTCCACAAGGTAAATCGCAATGTGCATATGCGAATTTACTTGGAGCAACAAGGCCCTTAATCTTCGAGGTTAGTGTTCTCATAGAATTTACTTCCTAACTATTGATTATGTGCTCTGGATTTACCGGATTTATGGTGCGACACTACTACGCCTATGAGGCGCATGCATTTCAAGGCAGTTGAACTCCGCGGAGATTCCATGGCGCCGACCTATAACGAGGGCGATTGGCTACTCTTTATAGGGCTTCGCGCTAACTTGGAATCCCTGGTCGGAAAAGTTATCTTGATTCGACGTGCATCGGGCGCAGGCTCAGATTTCCTCCAAATCAAACGCGCGATCCGAATTGATGCGGGAAGTGTTTGGGTTGAGGGAGATAACAAAGAGAGCTCAACTGATTCAAGAAGTTGGGGCGCAATCTCGAGCGCTGAAGTTATAGGAAAACTTCTCCTTCGATACCGCAAAGCTTAATTGTTAACGGGTAAAGGCCTCCATCATTAACGCCTTCTGTTCCTCTTCGTGCAAATGATGTGAACCTGTTGCTGGGCTTGCAGTTGCGCGACGTGAAATGCGACGTAATGTGCGACCATCGAGGAATTCACTAGTGGTCAATGAAACAAATGGCCAAGGACCTTGATTTGCTGGTTCATCTTGCACCCAGAGAAGATTTGCGTTCGGATGCTTTGCAGCAACCGCGCTAAATTGCTCAGTTGGGAATGGATAAAGTTGTTCGAGGCGAATAATTGAAGTCGAGCTTTCACCTAACTTCGTGCGCTCTGCAACTAAATCGTGATAAATCTTTCCAGAACAGAAAATAACTCTTGTTGCACTAGCAACAGTTGGATCATCAATCAATGGCCTGAATGTTCCAGTCGTGAAATCTTGCAAGCCAGATGCTGCAGCTTTCAAACGCAACATAGATTTTGGTTCAAAGATAATTAGTGGACGTCTTGCGGGATTCTTCATATGCCAGCGAAGTAAGTGGAAATAAGAAGCGGGAGATGATGGTTGAGCAACAGTCATGTTTAGCTCTGCGCAGAGCGCTAGGAAGCGTTCAATTCGGCCAGATGAATGATCAGGACCTTGGCCTTCATAACCATGTGGAAGTAGAAGAACTAGTGATGAACGCTCGCCCCACTTTTGTAAGGCCGATGAAATAAATTCATCGATGATGGTCTGGGCGCCATTGGCAAAGTCACCGAATTGCGCTTCCCACATAACAAGTGCGCTTTCACGTTCTACGGAGTAACCATATTCAAAGCCCATCGCTGCATACTCCGAAAGCAAAGAGTCGAATACAAAGAATTGATTCTCATCGGAGATTAGTGAACGTAGCGGCGTCCAATCGGATCCGTTATTTTGATCAACAACAACGGCATGGCGATTACTAAATGTTCCACGTTTAACATCTTGTCCGGCTAAACGAATTGGATAGCCTTCAAGTAAGAGTGAACCCATTGCAAGTAATTCACCGGTAGACCAATCAACAGTTCCTTCATCTAACATATCTACGCGCTTTGCAAGTTGCGGAGTTAACTTTGCATGAGGCAAGAATCCTTCTGGGACAGCGTTCTGCGTAGCAACAATCTTTCGCAAAGTCGCTTCATCAACCGAAGTATTAACGCTCTCTGGGGGAGGTGCTATTGAAACAACAAGGCTTTCATCGTGTTCTGGCTCATTATTGTGAACCGCGTTATAAACAGCATCTAGTTGTGCTTGGTAATCACGTAATACATCTTCGGCTTCTTCGACAGTTATATCGCCGCGACCAATTAGCGCTTCGGTGTATAGCTTGCGAGTTGAACGCTTTGCTTCAACTAATTTATACATCATTGGTTGGGTGAAACTTGGCTCGTCGCCCTCGTTGTGACCACGAAGACGGTAGCAAATCATGTCGATTACGACATCTTTGTTAAATTTTTGGCGGTATTCAAATGCAATTCGCGCAACTCTTACAACGCTCTCTGGGTCATCAGCATTTACGTGGAAGACCGGTGCTTGAATCATCTTTGCAATATCTGTGGAATACCTTGAAGAGCGTGCAGCATGTGGTGAAGTTGTGAAACCAACTTGGTTATTCACAACGATATGAATAGTTCCACCAACTCGGTAACCCTTTAGTTGCGAGAGATTCAAAGTTTCAGAGACAACACCTTGACCAGCAAATGCCGCATCGCCGTGCATCAAGATCGGCAGAATTGAGAAGACCTCTTTTAAATTCAACTTGTCTTGCTTGGCCCGCGTAATTCCCTCTAGTACTGGGTTCACAGCCTCTAAGTGTGAAGGATTTGCTGCTAGATAAATCTTTGTTGTTGCACCAGATATCGCTGTGAATGTTCCAGCAGTTCCAAGGTGATACTTAACATCGCCAGATCCATGCACTTGGTTCTCAGCGTAATGCCCTTCAAATTCCTGGAAAATTTGTCCGTAAGACTTTCCTGCAATATTTGCTAAGACATTTAACCGGCCACGATGTGGCATACCGACGCAAACTTCATCGAGACCGCGATCTGCGGCCGCTGAAATAATTGCATCTAGAAGGGGAATTAAAGTTTCGCCGCCCTCAAGTGAAAAGCGCTTTTGACCAATATATTTTGTCTGCAAGAAAGCTTCAAAAGATTCGGCGCTATTTAATTTGTGGAGGATTCGAAGTTGCTCTTCGCGTGGCGCTCGAGGTGATCCCACTTCAACGTGCTCTTGAATCCATTCACGTTCTGCTGGATTTTCGATATACATATATTCGACACCAATTGTGCGGCAATAGGAATCTCGCAATGTGCCAAGAATCTTTCGCAACTTCATGACTGGCTTGCCACCAAAACCGCCGGTAGCAAATTCTCGATCAAGATCCCAGAGTGAAAGCCCGTGGGTAACAACATCTAAATCTGGGTGCGAGCGTTGTACATATTTAAGGGGATCAATATCTGCCATCAAGTGGCCAGTTGTGCGATAGGCGTTAATTAATTGTTGAACGCGTGCCGTCTTTCCGACTTGATCAACGCTGCTAGATCGCATATCAACGACCCAACGAATTGGCACGTATGGAATGCGAAGGGCAGCGAAAATCTCGTCAAAGAAACCATTTTCACCTAGAAGTAATTCATGAATTCGCTTTAAGAAATCACCTGATTGTGCACCTTGAATAATTCGGTGATCGTAAGTACTGGTAAGAGTAATAACTTTACTGATTGCTAATTCAGCTAGCGTCTCTTCATTGGCACCATGGAATTCGGCTGGGTAATCCATAGCTCCAACACCAAGAATTAGGCCTTGACCTTGCACCAAGCGCGGAACAGAGTGAACAGTTCCAATCGTTCCAGGATTAGTTAGTGAAACTGTTGTTCCTGCAAAATCTTCAACAGTAAGAGATCCACCGCGAGCTTTGCGAACTGTCTCTTCATATGATGCCCAGAATTGTGCGAAATCTAAGGATTCACAACCCTTAATTGAAGGAACTAATAATTGACGGGAACCATCTGGCTTCGCCAAGTCAATTGCGATTCCAAGATTGATATGTTCTGGTTTGCCGATTGCGGGTTTGCCATCAATCTCACCGAAGAAAGCATTCATCTCTGGCATCTGGCGAATCGCACTAATCATCGCGTAACCGATTATGTGAGTAAATGAAACTTTACCGCCACGGCTGCGCTTTAAATGATTGTTAATAACAGTTCGGTTGTCGATCATTAATTTTGCTGGAAGTGCGCGAACACTTGTCGCAGTTGGAACAGTGAGCGAAGCTTCCATGCTTTGAACTACGCGAGCGCTCACACCCCGAATTGGTTCCAGTGTTGAGGCACTTGGACTTACCAAAGTTGGAATTGGTTTAACAATTGGATCCGCAGGAGTTGCTTGCTTTGCCGATGCCGATGCAACTGGTATTGCTGGTGCGCTGACCTGGGTTGCTGTGACCGGAATTTGCAGAGCAGTTGGATCAATAGTCTTTTTTGGAAGTGGTGGCGTTCCGCCCTTAGGCGCATTATTTAAAGTTGGAATAACTGGCGCAGTTGCATTAGGTGTGTAGTTTGCAAAAAATTCGCCCCATGCAGCATCAACTGAATTTGGATCTACCAAATATTTTTCAAACATTTCATCAACGAGCCATTCATTGGGACCAAATGATCCACCAAAGTGATTTGCCGGTGTATTCGACCCAGATGCAGACACTCGCGACGCTCCCGATTCCATGTGTTACGTGAAATTCCTCTATGAGTCTAATAGCAGTGAGGGCTGTGGACTATTAAAAATAGGCGTAGGTATGGAAATAGGGCTGTGATAAAAGCCCCAAACTCCATAATTCAGAAGGAAATCTCACACAATCTTGGGCAAAGTTACGCCCATGAATTCGAGCGCTTCAACTCAACCTTTGGCCATCGTTACAGGTGGATCACGAGGGCTTGGTTTCGTAGTTGCAAAAGCGTTAAAAGCTGCCGGGCAGCAAGTCTTGATAGTGAGCAAAGATCACGATCGCGCGAAAAATAGCGCAGCCGAAATAGGGTGCAACTTTGAAACTGTAGATTTCGAAGATCTCGATGCAACTAAAGAAAAATTTGAAGAGATCATCTCCAAATATGGAACTCCGACAACTTTAATTTTAGCGCATGGCGTCATGAGCGAAAAGATGTCTAAAACTTTGAAAACCACGACTAAAGAGTGGCGCCGAGTTATGGCGATTAATTTAGATTCCGTATTTATCGCAATTAATACAATTGCACCGGCAATGGCTGAGGC
>QYQH01000063.1 GCA_007280395.1 Actinomycetales bacterium
CCTGCCCGTTTCTTTCTCGAAGCAAGTTGAGCACGCTCGCCAGCGTTCACTCACTTGTTTTCCCTGCACTTGTCAGGGAATGTCGAGAAGGGAGGACGTTATGGATCTTGGAAATGCAATCGCAATTACTGCGATTATCGCCAACATTATGATTGCAGTCATAAGTTGGCTAATCGCTCATCGTAAGAAACGATGAGAGTGAGCAGTCCAAAATCCCTCTAACGAAGGGTAGGTGGCTTCGGGAAGAAATTCCCGGACCATCTGGCGAAAGCGTATAGCAAGTTGAGTTTGGAATGTATGAAAATATTGCGAAATCGCAAACTACTTTGGGTTACTTAATCAGCTTTTGGGGCTTCGATTTCGTTCTGTAATTTTGGTTCCTCGGTTGGGATGCGCTCTTCTAACCCTTTGATTTCCTTCATTACGCGCTCTAGTCCATCAGAGACATGGATGAGAGCGAATGCGAGAAAGCGATTGAACTCTTCGCCGGTATCTTTTTCAAATAATATTCCGGAAGATTTTTTGCGATTAGAAACATGGAAAATGAAATCTCCACCATCGGGGCTTGCACCCGCGCCTATCCACTTATCGAATTTCCATTCAGCGGTATTGGTCATGCCATTAAAAACTAGGCGATCAGTTGAAAGGTAAACCTGACCCGTATCTTTATAAACTTGAATTTCTTCACCTGGAATAAAGGTTCCACGTTGTGCACCAACTCGATAACGAATTCCGGCAACAACGGGAATGCTAAAGCCTTGGCTTGAACCAACATATTGTCCGGCCGTTCGCCCAGCTTCGTGGAATTGTCCGACTCCAGCCCAGATTACATATTCACCTGGCTTAGTAATCATGTTGTGGCTTTCAGCGTCCTCGCCACCTTGCACGGCGATGAATGCCTCTTTTAATTTTGCAAGTGTTGCGACATCTTCGGACCATTCTTTATGTAAGCGATCAACTTCGCGTTGTGCTTTCTTTCCCTTTGGATTACCAAATAGGTCGTTGAAGAATCCCATGTAATTAGTATCGCATCAAAGGGGTAGTCCGAGTTGTTTGCGAAAGTTAAGGGAGTCCCAAGCGTCGAAGCCTGAAACTACTTGACCACCTTCGACTTTATCGATGCTTACGCCATCAACCGATACCCTCTTATTAGAAGGTGGTTGACCTTCAAGGGGGCCGGTCTGTGTTCCGGTTAAGTGCCACTTTGTTACAACTTGATTGCCTTCAACGATTACATCATCAATGCGAAAATGAATATCGGGAAATGCAATTTGCCATTCGTGCCATTTGGTTCGAAAACTTTCGCGCCCAGTTCCAAATTGCGGATCGTTGCCGAATGTATTTACGGAGATAAATTTATTAATTGCACTTTCATCGCCCTTATTCCAAATTTCTTCGAAGAAATCTCTGGCTAATTGGCGGATTTCCTCATTCTTACGGGCGCTATCACCATCACCCATACCACCTTTATTAATCAGATCAGCCATAAGCGCAATTATGGTGGGCGGCAATGGATTCGTAACAATCCGTTACCAATTCGTTATCTCTTTGCCTTGATTTCGTCATTACTAAATGGTGGAGTTATCCCACTGAACCTGGCGGGCACCCTCCTGTCGGGTTCATCTAACTACTAGAACTTGGGGTTCGCCCTGAGCAAGGAGATATATAAATGAAGAAGATCGGCCTACGTCGCCTTAGCGCGATCGCAGCAGTATCGCTTTCAGCAACAGTCTTGTCTGTTATGCCAGCTCACGCTGCTACAACAATCAAGATTATTACACCTAACTACACAGATGCGATGCCTGCATATTACGCAGATCTAAATGCTCGCTTCGAAGCTGCAAATCCTGGTATCAAGGTTGAACACACAAACCTTTCATGGGATGACATTCTTGTTAAGGGTCGTACTTTGGTGGCAACAAACTCAACACCAGACATCATGAACCTAAACACATTCTCAGACTATGCAGCACAAGATCTTCTTTACAAGGCTACAGATATCTTCGATGCAAAGACTCTTGCTGACTTCGTTCCAGCATTCATCGATAACTCAAAGTACAACGGAACTGCTTATGCTGTTCCAGATCTAGCTTCTGCACGTATGTTCTTCTACAACAAGAAGATTCTTTACACATCAGGTGTTAACAAGGTTCCAACAACATGGGACGAAGTTACAGCTGCTGCAAAGAAGATCAAGGCTAAGTATCCAAACGTTTACCCAATCGCGATCCCTCTAGGATCAGAAGAAGCTCAAGGCGAATTCGCTATCTGGGCTGGCGGCAACGGCGGACGTTACTTTGATGACGCATCAAAGAAGTGGGTTATTAACTCAAAGGCAAACGTTGAAACTCTAAAGTACTTGACCGGATTGGTTAAGGCTGGATTGACACAACCAAGCCCTGCTTCAACAAACCGTACTGATGCTTTCAAGCTATTTAGCCAAGGCAAAGTTGGAATGATCAATGCTTCAGTGTTCTTCCCTTCAACACTTAAGGATTACAAGAGCAAGGTCGATTACGGCGTCGCTCCATTCCCACACTCAGCAACCGGAAAGTCAATCACACTTGGCGTTCAGGATTACTTCATGGCATTCAAGAAGCCAGGAAACGCTGACGCAGTTAAGGCGTGGATGAACTTCTTGTTCTCACCTTCAAACTATGCAGCATTCCTAAAGGCTGCTGGTGGATTCATTCCAGCAACTAAGTCAGCTTCATCAGCTGTGGACTCTTCATTGCTTCCATTCATTAACCAACTTCCAAATGCAATCTTCTATCCAGGAGATCTTGCAGCTTGGCCAAAGGTTGCAGGAACAATTACAACCCAAGTTGGAACAGGTGTTATCTACGATGCCAAGGGCGTTCTAGATAAGATCCAAAAGGTTGCTGTTGCTGCAGGTACTAAGTAATTATTTCCAAATTAATTACAAAGTAATAAGCAGTAAATAAGTAGTAAACGAGATAGGGTCTTGGTAGGTTAAAAGCCACCGAGGCCCTTTCTCTTAAAATTTAGCGAAAATATAAGCATTAATAAGGAGCAATTGAGTTGACTGCAATAAGTTTGGGTGGCAATAACGTTAAGAAGCGTCGCCCAGCTAACTCAATAATAAGCGCACTACCGTGGATTGGTCCGGCGATACTTTTAATTCTTCTAGTTGTAGTTTGGCCAGCGATTGAGTTAATTCGAATCTCGCTTACCAAAATAAGTTCGGCTGGCGCCCTTGAAGGTTTTAATGGGCTTGGCAATTACAAATTGCTATTTGAAAACCCTGATCTAAAGACAATCGCAATTCGTACTGTTACTTGGGTGCTAAGCGTTGTATTCCTAACGGTAATTATTTCGCTGCCACTTGCGCAATTGATTAACCAAAGTTTCCCGGGGCGCAAATTTGTGCGTTGGGCGATGATCGTCCCGTGGGCCGCCTCAGTAGTTATGACATCGATTATATGGAAGTGGATGCTGGAGCTAACGTCCGGTGAATTCAATTTAACTTTGCGCCAACTCGGAATCCAGAAAGGACAACCGGTTGATTGGCTGCGCGATCCGCGTTATTCATTCTTCGTTCTTATCTGGGTTGCAGTATTTGTTTCGATTCCCTTCACAACATTCGTAATCTTGGCTGGTCTGCAATCAATTCCTCATGACATTATTGAAGCCGCCCAGGTAGATGGTGCGAGCTCTTGGCAGGTATATCGTCGTATCAAATTCCCGCTACTTCGCAACTCATTATTGATTGCCACGATTATTAACCTTATTAACGTCTTCAACTCCTTCCCAATTATTTGGGCCTTAACGCGAGGCGGGCCGGGATACAACACGGATACAACAACTACTTTTGCCTACAAGATGGCCTTCGTGGAATACAACATGGGGCCCTCAACGGCGCTTGGTGTTATTAACTTCGGATTCATTATGTTGATCGTGCTGATTTATTTGCGCGTCACCAAAGCGACTCGAGATCAAGCATGAAATTAAATTGGACGCCCAAGAAGGCCGCCACCGCAATAAGCGCATACATGGTTGGACTCTTCTTTATCTATCCCTACATAAATATGTTGTTGACCTCGCTAAAACCACATGGCGAACTTTATGCGACACCTACAACTCGTCTGCCAAAGTCTTGGCAATTTGATAACTATCTCAATGTTTGGGCTGCTGCACCGATTGCCAATTTTCTCAAGGCAAGCGTCGTTGTTTCTGTTTGTGCAACTCTTCTAGTTCTGATTGTTTCGGTCCCAGCCGCCTATTACGTTGCGCGAAATCGCTTTAAAGGCCGCTCTGCATTCTTGCTATTAGTGCTAGCAACTCAGATGTTCTCACCAACCGCGTTGATAATCGGAATCTTTCGCGAAGTTAAATTCTTTGGACTTCTAGATACTTGGCCAGCCCTGATTGTTGTTAATGCAGGATTCAACCTCGCCTTTGCAGTTTGGCTGCTCTCTGGATTTTTTGCCAGCGTGCCAGTTGAAATCGAGGAAGCTGCAATGGTTGATGGTTGCACCAGATTCCAAGCACTTCGCCGGATCGTTCTTCCCGTAACTTTGCCGGGACTTGTTACTGCTGTGATCTTTACCTTCGTTGCAACCTGGAATGAATTCACAGTGGCGCTAACCGTTATTAGCTCTCCTGCGCGTCAACCAATTTCAACAGGTATTACAACCTTCGTTGGGCAATATGACGTCGCTTGGGAATATCTCTTCACAACGACTGCAATCGCGATTGTTCCCGTGGTAATTCTCTTCATCAGTATTGAAAAATACTTGGTGGGTGGGCTAACTGCAGGAAGCGTTAAGTAATTTAAATAGCTTTTTTATCGGACGGAGCGGCCTGGCAACTCACTTGTGCGCTTGCCGCCATCAAGAGTCTTTATTCCGCCAATCCAAACACTTTCAAAGCCTGCAGCTGGCAAGCGAGGCTCTTCGTAAGTTGCACGATCTTTTACCGTTGTCGCATCAAAGAGCGTTAAGTCCGCAATATATCCGGTGCGAATTAGGCCGCGCTCTTTAAGTGACAAACGCTTTGCTGGACGTCCGGTCATGCGATTTATTGCACCCTCCATCGTCAGAATTTTCTCTTCACGTGCATAAACCCCAAGGTATCTCGCGAAAGTACCGTAACCACGAGGATGTGGGCGATTGCCGGTCAAGATTCCATCGGTGCCAACCATATGTTTTGGATGTTGCATAATTGCACGAACATTTGGTTCGTAACCAGAGTGCAAGATGCAGGAGATTTTGAAATCTTCATCAACAATTAAATCTAGGTAGAACTCGACTGGATCTCTATTTTCAGCCTTTGCTGCCTCAACTAAGTAAACCCCAACATACTTCTCATTATGTTTCTGGATAACACCAGCGATAACGATGCAAGACCAATTCACTATGCCGCCCTGATTTCCATCAGATCCACTTACATTCAAGTTGTTAATAATCTTCAAGCGATTCTGGGGATCGATAATTCGAGCGAGCGTTGCCGCCTTTCCTCCGGCTTGGCACCATGACGGGAGCAACGCATGTAGGTAGGTAGAACCGGCTAAATAGGGATAAGTATCAAGAGTTACATCGATCCCTTCGGCTTCGGCTTTCGCCAATTTTTCAAATAATAAATCAGTCTTGTTGTGAAATATTGGGGCGCTCATATGGCAATGGGTAAGGTTTAGCGCACACTTTGCCGCGCGGCTGATATCAATACATTCATCGACTGCTTCTAGAAAATTTGCGCCATAGTTACGGTGGTGCGGAGAATAGAAACCACCATACTTTGCGACAACTGCGGCCAACTTAGAGATCTCTTCGTTGCTGGCATACATCGCAGGCACATAGGTAAGGCCGGCTGACATACCAACTGCGCCTTGGCGCATTCCCTCATCGACTATTGCTAGTTGATGTTTAAGTTGTTCAGGAGTCGCATCACCAGGTTCATTGCCACATGCAAGCATTCGCACATTGCCGTGTGGAATTAAATAGGCAACATTTACTGCAGCGCCGCGATCAACAACGTTTAGATAATCGCCGACAGATTTAAATTTCCAATCAATGCCTGCTGGATTGGCGTTCCAGCCAAATAGTTGATCACGCAATACCGCAAGAGTTGTTTCATCCGATGGCACATAGCTCAAACCATCCTGGCCAACTACTTCTAGGGTCACACCTTGAGTTACCTTTGCTAAATGTTCGGGATCTGAAATAACTGCAAGATCTGAGTGCGCATGCATATCAATAAAGCCAGGGCTCAAAGTTAAATCCGAAGCATCGACAATCTTGCCGCGTTCATTTCCCTTAATAACTTTTCCAATTTCAGCAATCGTACCTTCGACAACAATTACATCTTCTTTAACCCCAACAGAACCAGAACCATCAATAATTGTGGCGCCGCGAACTGTGAAGGTGTTATCGGCCATTATTAATCTGAACCCTCAACCACGGGATACATCGGAGCAAATCC
>QYQH01000050.1 GCA_007280395.1 Actinomycetales bacterium
TCGCGACATTCACTGGCGCACAGCTCGAGCACGCTAAATATGCACCACCGCTAAATCTTGTTGAAATACCAGAGGCTCATTACATAGTCCTTGCTGATTATGTAACGGTTGAAGATGGAACAGGGCTGGTTCACCAATCCCCCGCATTTGGCGCCGACGACTTTGCGGTTTGTCGCAAGTACGGGCTGCCAGTTATGAATCCAATTACGCCTGATGGACATTTCCTCCCAGAGCTAAAATTAATTGGCGGCGCTTTCTTTAAAGAAGCAGATAAACCAATCATTAAAGATTTAAAATCGAGAGGGTTACTTTTCAAACAACAGCAATATGAACATTCATATCCGCATTGTTGGCGCTGCCACACCGCACTTATGTATTACGCCCAACCTTCTTGGTACATCAGAACTACCGAGATAAAAGCGGCGCTACTTCGCGAAAATGCGAACACTAATTGGCATCCCGAAACAATTAAGACTGGACGCTACGGTGATTGGCTAAATAACAATATCGATTGGGCAGTTTCAAGAAATCGTTACTGGGGAACTCCACTTCCGATTTGGCGATGTGAAAATAAGCATGAGATCTGCGTTGGCTCGCTAGCCGAGTTGGGCAAACTTGCCGGTAAAGATATTTCAAATACTGACCCACATCGACCATTCGTAGATGACATCTCATTTAAGTGTGAACAATGTTCAGAAATTATGTATCGAACTCCTGAGGTAATTGACTGTTGGTATGACTCCGGCGCAATGCCATTCGCACAGTGGGGCTATCCGCATAAGGAGGGGTCGGTAGAAAAGTTTGAAGCTTCATACCCTGCTGACTTTATCTGCGAAGCGATCGATCAAACCCGTGGATGGTTCTACACTTTGATGACAATTGGAACTCTGGTCTTCGATAAGAGCTCTTATGAGACCGTTCTCTGCCTTGGCCATATCTTAGATAAAGATGGTCGCAAAATGAGCAAGCACCTAGGTAACGTCCTTGAGCCAATGCCATTAATGGATCAGCACGGCGCGGATGCGGTCCGTTGGTACATGTTGTCCGCTGGATCTCCGTGGAGCTCGCGCCGAGTAGGCCATGATGCAATTTCTGACGTTGTTCGAAAAACCTTGTTGACTTATTGGAACACGATCTCGTTCTTTACCTTGTATGCAAAGGCTTCGGATTTCAAATTAACTGGACTCGCGGAGAAGCCATCAACAATGGATCGTTGGATTCTCTCCGAACTAAATGCTCTTATCGCAAAGGTTGATATCGCATACGCAAATTACGATTCCCAAGAAGCCGGAAGTGCAATCGGCCAATTCATCGATGATCTCTCAAATTGGTATGTCCGTAGATCTCGTCGTAAATTCTGGGATGGCGATAGCGCCGCACTAAATACGCTTTATCACTGTATCAAAGAGTTAACACTTTTAATGGCACCGATGGTTCCATTCATTACTGAACATGTATGGCAAGAGATGATCCGCAACTTAGAACCTGGTGAATTCGAATCAGTTCATTTAGCTAACTTTCCAGTTAGTAAGGCATCTGCAATCGATGAGAATTTATCTAAATCGGTCCGACTTTCACGCCGACTTGTTGAATTAGGCAGAGCGGCACGCGCAGAGTCAAAAATTAAGATTCGCCAACCACTAGCAAGGGCTCTTGTAGCAGCAAGTGGCTGGAGCGAAATGAATAGTGAAATCCGTTCACATATTTCAGATGAGTTGAACGTTCATAACTTGGATGAAATTGCATCCGCCGGTGCTGATCTTGTGAGTATTTCGGTCAAAGCAAACTTCAGAACGATTGGTGCAAAGTTCGGTGGTGATGTGCAAGAAATTGCAACGGCCATAAACCTTCAGGACCATGGGCTTCTCGTGGCAAACGTTCGCGCTACCAGAAGTGCAAAAATTGAGTTTGCTCCAGGCAAGAGCGCAGATATTGAGTTAGAGGACTTGGTAATTACTGAAACTCCAAAAATCGGCTGGTCTGTAGTGAGTCATAATGGTGAGAGCGTTGCCCTAGATCTAACCCTAACTCCTGAGCTTATTGAAGCTGGTCTTGTTCGTGAAGTTATTCGAGCAATCCAAGAAGAGCGAAAGCAATCCGGATTCGATATTAGTGATCGGATTGTTGTGCGATGGGGTGCCAATACCGAAGTCAGTAAGGCAATACTGAAGCACCTAAGTGAAATTGGTGAGGAAACTCTTGCAACAAAATTCGAAAACGTTTCAGAAAATATTGATGATCAAAATGAACTAGGACTATGGCTCGAATTAACTAAAAGTTAAAAGCTCCGAGAGATAGAAGAGAAGAAACCCGATAGCAGTTGCGCACCAAAGAAAATTACGATGAAAGAGAGATCAAGCGCCACTGGGCCAAGGCGCAGTGGCGGCACAAAACGTCGAACAAAGTTAACAATTGGATCAGTAACCGCATAGATAAATTCTGCTACTGCGAGAACTATTCCTTTTGGTCGCCACGATGCAGCAAAAATTCGGGCGTAATCTAGAATAAGCCGTCCCACCATTGCCAAAATAAATATGTTAAGCGCAGTATGAATTACGTTAAATATAAGGCTCAATTAATTATCAGCTTTGGTTAAAGAAACTTGCTTGCGCAGCAGCAGTCTTATCCTCATTGCTGACTTTTATATTTGGTGGGGTCAATAAGAAAACTTTTGAAGTTACGCGTTCGATACTGCCATAGTGTCCAAAGACTAAACCTGACGCGAAGTCAATCATGCGTTTGCGTTCAGATTCTTCCATGTCACTTAAATTCATAATCACTGGTTGACCTAAACGATAGTGCTCGCCAATTCCACGAACATCGCTATACATTCTTGGATGCAAAGTAACGATGTGGTCAACAACAACGTTTGCTTGTGCAGTTGGTGCTGGTGTTGTTGCGCGATTTGGTGCGCTACGGAGATAAGAAGGTGTTGAAGCTTCTGCGATCGGAGCGCTACGCACTGGACGATTAAAACGAGATTCTGATTGCGCCACTCCAGGAGTAGCTGGATCAGTCTCTAAATCATCTACCAATCCCAGGAAGTTCGCCGCTTTTCTAAATGCATTAGCCATGGCCTAAGAATAAGTTAAGCGCTAGCGAACTCCGAGTATTTGGCTACCAATTCGGATAAGTGTCGCACCCTGAGCAATTGCCGATTCAAAGTCGTTGCTCATTCCCGCAGACATTTCACTAGCCATTGGAAGGGTTTTCACGAGCTGATTTGAAAGCAATTTCAATCGAGCAAAGCCTAGATTTGGATCTTCATCTAGAGGGGCAACGGCCATTAATCCGCGAACCTTTAGGTTGCCAAGTTCGGCGATAGCCCGAGCGAAGCCATCTAATTCTTCCGGGGCGACTCCCCCCCGATTTGGTTGGCTGTCCAAAGAGAGTTGAATAAAAATGTCCTTATTTGCCACAAGGGAACTTAATTTTTTAGCATGCGAAGCGTCATCTAAGGAATGAATCACATCAGCCCAAAGGGCAATTGACTTCAATTTGTTGCTCTGGATCTGCCCTTGAAAATGCCAGATGCAATCATCCGGTAATTGTGGAGCCTTAATCGAACCTTCTTGATTACGATTTTCTCCAAAATTTCGGATTCCAAGTTGATAGAGAAATTCGATATCACTTACCGGAAAGGTTTTTGTGACTGCGACCAAAGTTATCTCTTCAACCGATCTGCCAGCCGCCTTTGCCGCCTTCTCAATACGCGAGATGACTTGCGCCAAATTTGTTTCAATCTCGACTTCGCGATTATTCATAAAACTATAACCCCAGCACTTCTTCCAGTTTTGGCGCCACGACGATAGGAGAAAAAATTCAAATTATGCGATGTACAGATATCCAAACTAGTCACCTTTACCCCGTAACTCTCCAACTGGGATTTCGCACCACCAGTTAGATCCAGACAGTGCTTCGCGGGCGATGTAGCCAGTTCTGGAACTATTTTGATTGCATCTTCATACATCTGGCGGTCAACTTCATAACATTCACTACAAATTCCCGGCCCAATTCTTGCGACCAGATCTACTCCCCCCAAAGCTCGCATTGCTGTTACAGCCTTACCAATAACTTCATTGAGCACTCCCTTACGGCCAGCATGTATTGCGCCAACAACTGAGGAAGTTGAAATCAGGATTGGCAGACAATCTGCGGTTAGAACTGCAAGTGGAAGCCCTGGCTCTCTGGTTATTAGCGCATCTGCAGTTACGGGGAACCTTGTTTCTGCATTAACTTCAACGACCACATTGCCATGAACTTGATTCATAAAAACTGGAGCTTTCTGACTTAACATCTTCCCCAGCAACTCTCGGTTTATTGCAACATCATCAGAAAAATCGCCGACATGGGTGGCAAGATTTAGGGAATTAAATGGTTCTTTTGAATGACCACCTTCGCGCGAGGTGAAGAGAATTTGCGCCATTTTGATATTCGGTTAGCTAATTAATTTTAAGAATTACTTCATGAAGTCAGGGATATCGATATCGTCTTCAGTCACCAAATCTTCAAATGTAATCCGCTTGCGAGGAGCGTTCGCAGTTGAAATCGAAACAGTCGGAATATCTAGGGCGACAGCAAGTGGATCATTTGACGCTATTGGGTCAGCATTTCCACTTAGTGATGCCGCATTTATCACGGGTACTGAAACCCGCTTTGGCATCCCACCATCAAAACCGGCCGCAATAACAGTTACTCGAACTTCATCGCCTAGCGCATCATCAATTACAGTTCCAAAAATAATGTTTGCATCTGGATGTGCGGCTTGTGCGACGAGTTCTGCAGCTTCACTCAATTCGAATAATCCGATGTCGGAACCACCAGCGATTGATAAGAGAACCCCATGTGCGCCATCGATTGATGTTTCAAGTAACGGACTTGAAATAGCAAGTTCTGCTGCGCGAGTTGCTCGCGCTTCACCACGGGCCGAACCAATTCCCATAAGTGCCGAACCGGCACCAGACATGATGCTCTTAACATCTGCAAAATCTAAATTTATTAACCCCGGTGTTGTGATCAAATCAGTTATGCCTTGCACTCCCGAAAGAAGAACTTGATCTGCACTTCTAAATGCTTCAAGTTGACTGATTGAACGATCTGAAATTGCAAGTAAACGATCATTAGGAATAACAATAAGAGTGTCAACTTCCTCGCGAAGTAGCGCGATACCTTCATCTGCTTGCGCAGTGCGACGCTTTCCTTCAAAGGTAAATGGTTTCGTTACAACGCCAACTGTAAGCGCGCCTAAATCTTTTGCAATCTTTGCAACTATTGGTGCGCCACCTGTACCGGTGCCGCCACCTTCACCAGCAGTTACAAAAACCATATCTGCGCCACGAAGCATCTCTTCGATTTCTTCTGTGTGATCGAGCGCTGCTTGTTTTCCAATTTCTGGCGCAGCGCCAGCTCCGAGACCGCGAGTTATTTTTCTACCAATATCTAATTTCACATGAGCATCACTCATAATTAATTGTTGAGAATCAGTATTGATTGCAATGAACTCAACGCCTTTAAGTCCCGCTTCAATCATGCGGTTGATTGCATTAACACCGCCACCACCAACGCCGACAACTTTGATGATTGCTAAATAATTCTGTGGTGTAGCCACAATCTGCCTCTTTCTAAACCCTAAATCTCTACTTGAGATTTATCTGATGCTTACTAAGTGGTAAAACTATGCGTGTTGGCACTCTCAATCAACGACCGACACGAAATATAAAAATTATATTTAGCTTTCAAAACTCATTTAACAAATTCACTTAACGATAGGTGAATCAGCAATACTCAAATCAATTTCGGTTATTTTCTTATTTTCAGGAAGCGCCAATAAACCCATTAAAACACGGCCTTTTACCTCGATATCAGCCGCGCTATTTCTTGCACCCCATGTGATTGTCAGAGTTGGCTCCCTAAAGTTAGTCTCCATAAGAATCACATCATTTCCAGCAATTTCAAGACCAGTCATCGCCGCCACAATTTCAGTAGACAGATTTGCGACGAAATTCGCAATCGCCTTGCGCTCTCCCTTGGACTTCGCGCCAATTGAAATCGTTGAGATTTTGGCGAGGTTGCTAAAGCTCTGTGGTGAGGAGAATTCGACTCCATTTTTCGCAAGGTATCGAGGCGAACTATTTCCAGCATTTACATCGGCGTACACCGCTATCGGAATTCGTGGCGTAATGTGCAATGTGACTCTACCCGTCCACCAATTTCTAGAGAGATCAGCGCTAGCAATCCATTCTAAATTTGTAACGGTATTCTCTTCAGTTTTTGGGTTTATGCGAGCAAGTGGCTGGCCGATAACTAATTTAGATCCTGCGGCTTTAAGTTGAGCCTCAACTAATTTAACTTGGTTTGTCCCAGTAATTGATACAGCTTCGAGCGCGAATAACTTTGACCATCCTAATCCGAAAGCGAGTGCTGCTAAGAGAAGGGTAGTAAATAGAATCCAGAAAGTGCGTCTAGTTCTACTTTGCAATTTTCTCTTCCAGCGTCTGCAGGATTAGCGGAACTAAGAGATTTACATCGCCTGCTCCAAGTGTAATTATTAAATCGCCTGGTTCAGCCATCGCGACTGCCGAATTAACTACATCAATCATCGAAGGTTCAAATTTCACCTTTGAACTTGCCATCGCATTCGCAATCTGAATCGATGAAACACCCGGTATTGCAGTTTCGCTTGCTGCATATATTTCCAACAGAAAAACCTGATCTGCAATATCTAGAACTTGGGCAAATTCGGAGACAAACATTGCGGTTCTGGAGTATCGATGAGGTTGGAAAATCACAATGACTTTTCCAGTTCCAATAAATCGCTTTGCGGTTTCCAATGTGACGCGAACTTCAGTTGGGTGGTGGCCATAATCGTCGATGACAGTTACACCGTTGACGCTCCCCTTATTTTCAAATCTCCTCTTTGCCCCACTAAAACTTGCCAAGCCCTTCAGCAGCTCTACGACTGGGGCGCCAAATTTCAACCCCGCAACGAGTGCTGCAAGAGCGTTTTCAATATTGTGCTGACCTGGTATCGAAAGCGAAAGTTCACCTATCACCTTGCCCAATTTAGTGATGCGAGCGTGCGATTCGCCTGGTTGTAGCGATAAATAGGATATCGAATAATCTGCACTTTCTCCGTAAGTAATAATTTCGATATCGCTACGATCAATCTGCGATAGCAGATGCACTGCCCCTGGACTATCGATGCCAACTATTAAGAACCCTCCAGCTTGAATCGAATTTACAAAGGCAAGAAAGCTGAGATTTACCGCCGCCAAGTCTGGAAAATAATCTACGTGATCCAGCTCAATATTTGTGATAATTGCGCCGAAGGGTTTGTATGCCAAGAACGAGCCATC
The DNA here is from genome assembly GCA_007280395.1 of Actinomycetales bacterium. Classification (GTDB taxonomy): domain Bacteria; phylum Actinomycetota; class Actinomycetes; order Nanopelagicales; family Nanopelagicaceae; genus AAA044-D11. Next base: position 7,356 of record QYQH01000050.1, read on the forward strand.
AGATTCATCAGCTTCTGCGACAAAAATATCTCCAGAGCCTTGATGCGCATTGGTTCCTCCGCGATTTATCATTCCACCAATTGCAAATGAAGGATCGAGTCCAGCCTGTTGTAGCGCCACTGTCAGCATTGAAGTTGTCGTTGTTTTGCCATGAGTTCCGGCGACCGCGATTGATTTAGATTCCGACATTAATAAGGCGAGTGCTTCAGCTCTTGCCAATATCGATATCCCTTTCTTCTTTGCCGCAACAAGTTCAGGATTTAACTCGTCTATCGCACTTGAAACAACTAAAACATCAGCGCTACCTAGATTGCTTGTCTGGTGGCCAATAAATACCTCAGCACCTAAAGTTCGTAAACCTGCAAGCACGCTCGAATCTTTAGCATCGGAACCTGAAATGGAAATGCCTCGAGCCAACATGATTCTGGCGATGCCACTCATTCCTGCGCCACCTAAACCAATAAAGTGAACGCGCTTTCCATTCAAATCTGGCAGCTTCATTTAGAACTTCCGTCCAAATTCCTTAAAACAATCTCGCCAATTATTTCAACCGAAGGCGCTGTTATTTTCTGGCTCTTCTTTATATTCCAGCTATCAGCCTTCGAGATTAGATTACCGATATTTCCAAGTAGCCAATCTGGGGTGAAATCAGAATTCAAGCAAATTTCTGCCGCCCCTTTTGCAAGAAGATCTTGAGCATTCGCCACTTGTTCGCCATTGCCGATAGGTAGCGGAATAATTAGGGCAAAAGCGTTAGCTACATCAAGTTCAGCGCAAGTTACCGCTCCGCCTCTGGAAATTACCAAATCACTCGCGATATACATGGCTGCCATATTCGAAATATAGGACAGTGGAACATAACCTGGAACAGCTTCTGGCAGCGTATTGCCCTTCCCTATCCCGTGAATAATATTGATATCAAGCTTCAAGAGTTCAGGAAGAGTCAGTTCAACAACGTTGTTTATAGCTTGCGCTCCCAGTGATCCGCCAAAAATAAATATTGTTCGCTTACCTCTATCTAATCCAAGCTCGCGATATGTGGCATCCCAGATTCCGGAGCGATCTGACTTACTCATAGTACCAATCGCAAATATCTCTTCCCTGATTGGCATTCCGACTAACTTTGCCGTGGCCCATTTGCCGCCAACTTTTAACGAACTCTTAAAAGCAACTAGAACTTCATCTGCAAACTTTGCACCTAATTTGTTTGCCCATCCTGGTATCGCATTTGCTTCATGAATGATTAGGGGAACTCCAGTGATTTTTGCGGCAACATAGCAAGGGGCACTTACATAACCACCAAAGCCAATTACTAGATCCACACTCTTTACAATCTTTAGCGCCTGTGAAATAGAAATTGCAAATTTAATTGGCCAAAGCAGCGTTGAAGGAGTTATCGATCTTGGAAGTGGCGCCTTGAGAATATGGTGCAACTTCAATCCAGCAAATGAAACAAGTTCATTTTCAATGCCACTCTTTGTTCCAACAAATTCACAAGCAATATCCGAACTCTTACCTAGAAGCCAGTTACCGACGGCTAGAGCCGGTTCAACGTGGCCTGCGGTACCACCGCCCACCAGCAAAATACGTTTCACTTTTTTGCCGCCTTGTGAGCTAGTCGGGCAGCTACGAATTGCGGCTCCCTGCGGGCAACATTTAAGACGAACGAAAGTGCCAAACAATTAGCAATTAACGATGACCCACCATATGAAATAAATGGCAGTGTCACTCCGATTACTGGAACAATTCCAACTACAGTCATTAAATTCACAAGAACTTGCAGAATAATCCAACATCCAATTCCGGTTATCACATATTTTTGGAAGATATCTCTTGTAGTAATTGCTACCCGAAAAATCGCGTAAATTAATATTACAAAGAGGAAAACAACAGTAAGAGTTCCAAGTAAACCAAGTTCCTCGCCGATTACCGAAAAAATAAAATCGGTATGAGCTTCAGCAAGATTTGCCCACTTCTGTTTGCTAGCGCCAATACCAACACCAAATAACCCACCACTGGCTAAACTCATCAAACTATGTGCGGGTTGCCAGCCGGCTAACTTATATATGTCAGGTGCAAATGGATCAATTACCGCTTTAAATCTACGTAATCGCGCAGGGTCAGTGATTGAAAGTGCAAGTCCGCCAGCAGCAACTAACGAGAAAATGCCAAGAAGAACCTTAAGATCGATGCCCGCGATGAATAGCATTCCAAAAACTATCCCCGCAACAATTATTGCGGTCCCAAGATCGCGTCCTAAAAGTATTAAAAATAGGAAGCTGACCGAACCTATAGAAACTATTCCGATTGCGTTCGATTGCAGCCCTTTGGCTCTGCGTTCTAAATGTTTACGTAATTGCAATGCGCAGTAAAGAATCAAGGCCAACTTAGCGAATTCACTTGGCTGGAGAGTAAATGACCCAAGTGGAATCCAATTTCGATTTCCATTTATATTCTGACCAAAAATTATCGGCAATATGAGTGCGATTGTGCCAATCGGAAGTGCATACTTTGCCAAGCTCTCCCAATGAGAAAGTTTCATTCGCATAGTTACTATTGAAATCAGTATACCTACGACCAAAAAGAGAGATTGCTTAAGAAATATTGCGTAGGTATTTCCGCTCTCAGAGAGGGCTGTAACTGAAGAAGATGAGAGAACCATTACTAGACCCAAGCCAGCTAGCGCGCCAGTGGTACCTAAAATCATTAAATACGAAGCGGTCGACTTGGAGAGAAAATTAGCGTAAGCCTGACCCTGCTCTTTAATCTGCTTTTTCATTCACCGACCAACTTTGAAACTGATTGTGAGAATAAATTCCCGCGTTCGGCATATGAAGAAAATTGATCCATAGATGCACATGCTGGTGCTAAAAGAACTGTATCTCCGGTTACGGCGATTTTTGCTGCACAAGCAACTACTTGATCCATTAAATCTTCCGCGCTAGTGGAAGTTGTAATTCGGTGAACTGCAACTTCAGGTGCATGTTTGGCTAACGCCTTCGCAATCACCTCGGCATCTTTCCCAATAAGAATTGCCGCCTTAATTCGCGAACTTGTGCGCATAATTAAATCATCCATTTTCGCACCCTTTGCAAGCCCGCCCGCGATCCAGATATTCGAGAGATGTGAAAGTAGCGCCGCGCTTGCTGCATGTGGATTCGTAGCTTTTGAATCATTCACCCAAGTGATGCCATCTTTTGTCGCTAAAGTTTGAAGCCGATGCTTATCAAGTTTAAAATTACTGATTCCCAATTTAACTAATGGATGCGCAATACCAATGGCAAGTGCAAGCCCTGCAGCCGCCATCGCGTTAGAGACATTGTGTGGAACCGCTGGTTTCACATCAGATAGCTCGGCAATTACTTCTGCTGCTTCTGCTGAATTCACAAAAGCCCGATCTATTAATAACTCCTCCACTAAGCCAATTTCTCCCGCTTGTGGCGTATTGAACCCGAAGAATACTTTTCGACCGTTCCAGCCTGCGCTTCGCAAGATTACTTCGGGATCATTTAAGTTGAGAATCGCCACTTTAGATTGCGATAATAACTTCATCTTTGCATCGGCATACTCGGCAAAAGTCCCATGCCAATCAATGTGATCTTCCGCAATGTTAAGAATTGAAACTGCTTCATATTCAGGCAATGAGCTCCACGCGATTTGAAATGACGAGAGTTCAAGTGCCAGCACTGCAAACCTGTGTTCACTTGTGACTGCTTCAACCACGGTTACACCCACGTTCCCGCAAGCAATTCCAGGTGTTCCCGACGCTATCAAAATAGATTCCAACATTTGTACCGTAGTAGTTTTGCCATTTGTACCAGTTAGCGCCAACCATTTCTGATCTGGATTAAGTTCCATTTTCAATAACCAAGCAAAATCTAACTCACTAATGACCTCTATACCTTTTGAATGCAAACCTTGAATCACCATATGATCTTTACGCCAACCTGGTGAAACAATCGCAAGTTCAAAAGTTCTATCATCTGGGACAGAATCTAAAACTTCTAAACCATCCAACGTAGATATCTTCTCATCGATAATCGAAAAATTTGCCCCAATACTCTCGAGATAACGTGCTAGAGACTTTCCTGTAGTGCCAGCTCCGACAATCAAAATATTCTTTGTAACCAGTTCGGCTATGTAAGACATTATTGTGAAACAACCCATTGACCATAAAAGAGTCCTAAACCTGCTGCAACGCTCATGCCAGCCAAGATCCAAAACCTAATAACAATTGTGACTTCGCCCCAACCAAGTAATTCGAAGTGATGTTGAAGTGGTGCCATTTTAAAGACACGTTTACCGCCAGAGAGTTTGAAATATCCAGTCTGAATTATGACTGAAAGCGTAATCAGAACAAAGAGTCCACCTAGCGCGGCCAACAGCGCCTCAACGCGTAGCACAATTGCAATTCCAGAGATTGCGCCACCGAGTGCAAGTGAACCTATATCTCCCATAAATATTTTTGCTGGCGCTGCATTCCACCAGAGGAAACCTGCGCAAGAACCTGCAAGCGCGGCAGCTAAAACCGCTATATCAAGTGGATCTCGCACGTTATAACACTGCGCCACATCAGCCACTGCACAGCTCTGTCCGAATTCCCATACGCCAATCACTATAAACGAGAGGAAAGTCATTATCGCAGCGCCAGATGCTAAGCCATCTAAACCATCAGTTAAGTTCACGCCATTGGAACTTCCCAAAACTAAAAAGATGATCCAAACAATGACAAGTCCCGTACCAAGCTTTATTGATGTGTCGCGAACACCAGAAAAGTATTGAGAAATAGGTGCTAATCCAGATTCGTCTTGGAAACCTAAACCGGCGTACGCAAAAGCGGCGGCCACAATCGCCTGTCCTAAAAGTTTCTGTTTCGCAGTTAATCCAAGTGATTGTTTTCGAGAAATCTTAAGCCAATCATCTAAAAAGCCAATTAATCCAAGGCCGATAATTAGCCCAAGAACAAGTAGCGCCGAAACAGTTATTCCGACACCAGTTATTAAATGACTTCCAAAATATGCGACCAACGTCGAAAGTATTAGGACGATTCCGCCCATTGTTGGTGTGCCACGCTTTACATGATGAGTCTTCGGACCATCATCGCGGATCATCTGCCCAACTCCGCGTCGTGAAAGAATGCGAATTAAAGCCGGAGTGAAGATAAAACTTAATAGGATAGAGAGCGCCCCCGCGAAGACAATGCCCTTCACTCTGCAGCCTCCGACAAGCGCTCTGTTATAACTTGCGCAAGTAAATTAAATTCTTCCGAACGTGAAGCCTTAACTAAAAGCACATCGCCAGCCGCAAAATGCTCGATCAAGGAGAGAGCTTCCTCTTTGCTTTTAAAGTAATGCACTGCGCTCTCGCCTCCGCTGCTCTTTAGATCTAAATCTGCGAGAAATTCTTCTGCCCCTATAACGACCAGATGATCTATCCCTATATCAGTGGCGAGTCTGCCAATTGCAGCGTGTTCCATTGCGGATGACTCGCCGAGTTCGTGCATCTTGCCTAAAAAGGCCCAACTAACTCCCCCAGTTTCCTGCGATATCAGCGCCAAGGTTCGGAGCGCTGCCGCCATGCTTTCGGGATTAGCATTGTAAGAATCATTTATCAAAATGATCTCTCTCGCTTCAGAAATTTCCATCCGCCACTTACTTGAAACTTCAGCCGTCGAAAGCGCTGCCGAAATACTTTCAATTGGGATATTTAGGGTGGTAGCAACAGCAGCAGCAGCGAGTGCATTACTAATCTGATGCAAGCCAAGTAATTGCAGACTTACCGCGGCGCGACCATCTGGAGTAACTAGATCAAAATGCGCCCGACCTTCGCGAACTTCGATATCTGCGGCTCGGATTTCGCACTCTGGTTTTTCACCGAAAAGTACTTTTCGAACCCCAGTTGTAACTTCCATCTTTGGGGCGAATTCATCATAAGTTCCAAGGATTGCGGTACCGCCAGAAGTAAGCGATGTAATCAATTCAGATTTTGCTTTAGCAATAATTTCACGACTTCCAAATTCCCCTACATGCGCCTTGCCGACACCAAGTACAACACCGATTTTCGGCTTAGCAATCTCTGCAAGATGAGCAATATCACCGATATGCCTTGCGCCCATTTCGACAATGCAATATTTCGTTGTAATTGTGCAACGCAAAATTAATAATGGAACTCCAAGTTCGTTATTAAGAGATTCTGCTGGCGCAATTGTCTCGCCAGATACGCTCAAGATATGGCGCAGAAGATCCTTGGTCGTCGTCTTACCTTGTGAACCAGTAATCCCGATCACTGTCATGGAGCGCAATTGTTCGCGAACATAGGTGGCCAGTAAAGTTAAGGCGATTTTTACATCTGCAACTTTGATTGCAAGGAAGGTGCAGTCTTTGCTAACTAGGGCAAATTGCGCACCATTAGAGATTGCAGCGCCAATGAATTCATGGCCGTCAACTTTCTCTCCGACAAATGCCACAAAGAAAGTTTCCGAACTAGCCTGCTGCGAATTGATTACGGGATATGCTGAAGTTACCTTCGTTCCATCACCATTTATGACTTCTCCGTTAACAATCTTTGCGATCTCATTTAAAGTCAATTCGATCATGCGAGCTCCTCTATTGCGCGTGCCAGCTCAATTCGATCATCAAAGGGATATTTCTTACCAGCTATCTCCTGGCCAACTTCATGACCTTTTCCTAGTACAACAACGCAATCGCCAGGCAGCGCACTCGAAACTGCTAGTGCTATCGCTTCTCGCCGATCTAAAGTTACTGAAGCGCTTTCTCCGAGAGTGAGTCCGCTTACCATTTCTTCTAGAATTTTTTCAGGGCTTTCGCTTCTTGGATTGTCACTAGTAAAAATTGCGACATCGGAGCCCGCTAATAATTCGCGTCCCATAATTGGGCGTTTGGTTTTATCTCGATCGCCACCGCAACCCAAGACGGCAATAATTCGACCATCAACGCTCTTGCGAAGTGTGGAAAGCGTTCTTGTCACCGCATCAGGAGTATGTGCGTAATCAACTAGCGCCATAAATTTCTGACCAATATCAACGCTCTCTAAACGGCCTGCAGCGCCTTGCAAATGCGCCAAACTATTCCCGATAACTAATGGATCAACTTCAAATTCTGAGGCCATTGCAACGGCCATTAAAACATTATCTAAATTGTGGTCACCAATTAAATTAATCTCACCCTCAATTAAAATCCCACCAGTTCCCCGAATCGCAATTGAATATCCGCGGGGCTTTAATTCGCATCGTTCAAAGTGCCATTGCGCAGTGCGGTTCTCTCTAGAGAGAGAGATCACCGGAATTTGTGCTGCATTAAATAGTTCTTTGCCATAAGTATCATCAATATTAATAAAACCTAATTCGCTGTATTCAGTTGTAAACAACTTAGATTTTGCTGCGAAATATGAATTCATATCACCATGGAAATCTAAATGATCCTGAGTTAGATTAGTAAAGCCAACCAGTGCGAATTTTGTACCTGATACGCGCCTCGCTTCTAGCGCATGGCTGCTTACCTCCATTGCAACGTGCGAGATATGACGCTCCTGCATAACGGCAAATAGACTTTGTAATTCACTTGCCTCTGGTGTCGTGAAGTTTGCGAGGGTTTTTTCTGGCCCAATCTCAATACCATTTGTTCCTATCAAGCCAGTTGATTTACCAGCGAATTTTAGAATCTGATTCAAGATTGTTGTCGTAGTTGTTTTACCGTTTGTTCCCGTAATGCCCGCAATCTTTAAGGAGCCAGAAGGTGAGCCATAAAACCAAGAACAGATATCCCCAAGAGCACGTCTAGGGTCTCCAATAACTATTGTTGGAAGTTTTGTACCGACTATCTCGCCACCCATTGAATCTGTAATAACTCCAACCGCTCCACTTGCAATAACCTCATCAATATAAGATGCACCATGAACATTTGCTCCAGGCAGAGCGAAGAAGAGATCGCCAACCTCAACCGAACTAGATGTTGAAGTTATTCCGGTAAATTGAAGGCTTAATTGCGATTTTGCGCCGATAAAACGCGATAGTTCAGCTGCTGATTTAGAGAAATCAGATACTGGCCGAATCATTTTGCACTTGCGCTTTTCGCAAGCTCGGCCTCAGTTAATGGGTAGGCCTTTAGCTTTGTTGTTGAAGGCGTAATATTCTTTGACTGGAGAACAAATTTCATAACTTTTGCGAAGACTGGGCCACCAAGCGCCCCACCCCAGTGCATTCCCTTTGGCTCTTGAATCGTAACGCTGACAACATATGCCGGCTTATCTGCTGGCGCAAACCCTATGAAGGATGCCGTGTAACCGCTGTAGCAAGAGCAGTTCGGATCAAAGCGCATTGCAGTTCCAGTCTTTCCGGCAACGCGATAACCACTTATTGCAGCAGTAGGTGCAGTTCCATTTGCTGAAACTACGCTCTCCAACATCTTCCGAATTTCAATTGCAGTTTCAGCGCTTATTACGCGCTTGGTTTTCTGGTCTTTGGCCGGAATGTAATTTCCGCTGGCATCTGTCGTTCCAGCAACAACAGTTGGAGTTACCCGAACTCCATCATTTGCAATTGTCGCAAATACGCTAGTTGATTGAAGTGCAGTAAGAGAGTAGCCCTGGCCGAGCGAGAACGTTGGTAGTGAAGTTCCTGACCACTTAGATACTGGTGCAAGAAGTCCTGGTGTTTCACCTGGTAAATGTGAACCCGTGTACTGACCAATACCAAAATCAGTTAAGTATTTATAAAGAGTTTCACTTCCTAATTGCTGCCCAATTTGAATCGCAGCAGTATTGCTTGATACTGCAAGTGCGCCAGTCGCCGTTAGACGCTGCGTCGGGTGCTTCTCATGATCACTAAATGGCGTGCCGGCCACTCGCATTGAATAAGGTATCGTGTAAATCGAATTAGGGGTTAACTTCTTCTCTTCCAGCGCAGCTGCGTATGTAATAACTTTGCCAGTCGAACCCGGATTATAGGAATCTTGAACTGCAGGATTTCGGATTATGTCGAGATTTCCGACAATAGGTTTTGAAGGATTATAAGTAGGTGCACTTGCTTGCGCGATAATCGCACCCGTCTTTGGATCCATAACTATTACAGTTCCAGATTTAGCGTTTGAACTCTCCACTGCTTTACTTATCGCATCTTGGGCAACCCATTGAATGTCGCGATCGACAGTTAGGCGCACAGAAGTTCCAGCTTTCGCTTCGATTCTAATCTTTGCCGATCCCGGGATGATTGTTCCGGCACCATTCTCGTAAATATATTCGCCGTTTATCCCAGAAAGTTCACTATTTAGACTGCTTTCAATTCCTGCAGCTCCAACGCCCTCATAATTTATGAAGCCAATAAGTGATGAGGCCAAGGTTCCGGTTGGATATTCACGAACGTAGCTTCGCTCTGAGAAGAAGCCCAGAATGCGCTTGCTTAGGCCGCCTTTCTGCTTCAAAACCTCTTTGTTGTAGTTAGCAATTGTATTTTGCAATTTTGACCACATCGCAGGCTTAGCGCTCTTAACAATAATTTTATATTTAAGAGTTCCGATATACAAAGCTTCGAGTTCGTCCTCGCCCATCTGCAATATCGGAGCAGTTATCTTTGCTGTTAATTTTGCATCATCTATCTGGGTTTGATCAACAACGATTGTTATTGCAGCAACGCTACGAGCAAGTTCAACGCCATTGATATCGCTTATAACCCCACGAGGCGCCAATAAAGTCGAGGTTAGCAATAATTCTTTAGCAGCCCGTTCGCTAATAGTTCCCGCTCGAACAACTTGTACCGAGAAGAGTTGGGCAATAATCACGCCAAAGAGTGCGAAGGTAGCAAAGAGCAAGGTACGAATCCGCTTGTGAACTAAATTGTAGTGGCTCATGGTTTAACCGCGTTAGTAATCTGGGAATAATTTAAATATTTAATTTTGGCCGCCGGAACCATTCCCATATCTTGGGCAACGCGCGCTAAATTTGAAGGTGAGTTCATTTGATTTACTTGATTTAAAATTGCATCTTTCTTATCCATTGCAGTGTTTCGCTGAGATTTAAGTTGCTGTAAAGTGAAAGCATCCTGAGTCATCAAGATATTTATGCCGGCAATAGCGAGAAGATTTAGCGTCACACAACTAGCCATCACTAAAATAAATTTTCTAGTATCTAACTTCTGGGATGTGACAGCAGATTGCGCTTCAGTGACGCTCCCGATAACTTGCTTAAGGGCAAGCCGTGGCCGAATTAGCGGAGGAAGCGCAAGAATTGCCATTATGCCGCCACTCTCTCAAGGGCGCGAAGACGCATAGATTGGGCGCGAGCATTGATTTCAATTTCAGCGACAGTCGCACCTTCACTGCCATTAATTACCAACTTATAACTTGCGGCCGAATTAGGAAGATCAAATGGCAATCCAAGAGGAGAATGCGAAGCTACAACTTCCGATAGCGCCTTCTTAACAATCTTGTCTTCCAGAGATTGGTATGACATAACAATTAGTCGGCCACCAATTCCAATCGCATTAATTGCTTGGGGTAGCGCCCGCTCTAATACGGCTAACTCTTGATTAACTTCAATTCGAAGCGCTTGAAATGTGCGCTTTGCTGGATTTCCACCAGTTCGTCGTGCTGGCGCAGGAATACTGCTCTTTACGATTTCGGCTAAATCCTTTGTGGTTCTTAAAGTTCCGGCTTCGCGGGCTTTAATTACATTGTCAGCAATTTTCGTAGCAAATTTTTCTTCACCATAATTTCGGATTACACGCACTAATTCGCCATAGGTATAGGTATTTAAAATGTCTAGCGCAGTTGGACCGCAACTCTGATCCATCCTCATATCCAGGGGTGCATCTTGCGAATAAGCAAAACCGCGATCTGCCTGATCTAGCTGCATTGAAGAAACACCTAAATCAAAGAGGATTCCATCTACTTCACTAATTCCCAATTTTTCTAAAACTAAAGCTAACTCATCATAAACAGCGTGGACAATTATAACTCGCTCACTCACATCAGATAAATTTGTTGTTGCAACTTTGATAGCGCTCAAGTCGCGATCTAGCGCAATAATTTTGAGTTGTGGATATTTCAACAGAAGCGCTCTTGAATGTCCACCCATTCCAAGTGTTGCATCAACAACAACTGGATTTGTACTTGATTCAATTGCAGGAGAGAGCAGCGCGATACAACGATCTAGCGCGACTGGAATATGAAGCGCATCTTGCATCTTCTCCCCTTTCGCTAATCACTTCTCTTAATCTGCTTCTAAACTGTCTTCCATTAGTGCTTTAGATTTCTCAACTCTGGTCATCGCCGGCCGACGGAACTGGGGGTAACGGCGCCGGGGAAGGGGCGTCGTTATTGAGGTCGGCGATGGCCACAACTGAGAAATATTTTTAGATTTGGACTTAGAAGAGTCCTGGCAACACCTCCGAAGAAACATCGGAGAATGTTTTTTCACGATCTGCCAAATAACTTTCCCAAGCAGCGCTATCCCAAATTTCTAAACGAGTATTCGCACCGATTACAACGCACTCTTTTTCAAGTCCGGCATATGTACGTAGTCCCGCTGGAATCGTTACGCGACCTTGCTTATCCGGAACTTCATCGTGCGCGCCAGCAAACATCACGCGCATGTAATCGCGTGCTGCTTTTTCGGTGACGGGAGCTTGACGCAGACGATCTGTAATTGAAGAAAATTCACCACTAGGAAATACATATAAACAACGCTCTTGACCTTTTGTTATTACAAGACCATTTGCTAATTCATCACGAAATCTTGCCGGCAGAATGATCCGGCCCTTTTCATCGAGTTTGGGTTCATGGGTACCGAGAAACACTTAACCCACCTTCCCTAACTTTGACGCTCAAATCCCCCCGGATTTAATAACAATCGCCACTTTACTCCATTTCTATCCACTTTGCACCCTTTTTAGCCAAATTTCTCCCCGCTTTGGGCATAAAAAAACCACCCAGCGCTGAATTTATTTGGGTGGTTGGGCTGACTTGAATTAAGGCTTAATTGTCGAAGTTACGTCGCTCCCAGCGATCCTCTAATCGGGAAGACCACTTAGGGCGAGCGCCTTTAGGGTCTTTGAACTCAGATTTTCCGAAGGAGAGGTTTGATACCAGAAGCACGAGGCCGGTAAGGGAGATTAGGAAGCCAGCAATGCCCACGGCGATAACTTGAGCAATCAGCCCTGCTAGAAGTACTGCCATTCCGCCCAGAATTGCAAAGAATCCAATTAACGCCCTAGAGCCCTTTGGAGTGCGCTCTCGACCACTAAGCGTCGATACTAAACGTGGGTCATCAGCGACTAGGGCAGCTTCCATCTCGGCAAGCATGCGTTTCTCGTGATCGGATAGAGCCATGTGGTAAACAATACGGCAGGCAGTCAAACTTAGAAAGTCGAACCCCACTATTTTTAATGTTTATAGGTGTGTTTTAAGTATCTTCATCAAATAAACGCGCCGGTCGCACGCTCCCCTGGCCAAATCGCGCGCTCGCCTTATCGATTGCGGCCGTTGCTTGGCGCCAACCTTTCTCTCGCTCCCCCAAAATCAACTGTTCAGTGCCATCCACGCCATCTTCCAGCCCGTCAAGGCTAACTCCAACTAAACGCAATCGTGCGCCATCTATTTTGAGAGCAAGAAAGAGCGCCTTGACAACATCAAAGACTTCATGTGTGGCACTAATTGGAAGTGAAACCGTCTTTGATCGAGTTATAGTTTTGAAATCTGCGAAGCGCACCTTGATTGAAATTGTTCGCGCGCTGAAATCTCTCTCGCGCATTCGGTAAGTCGCCTTTTCAGTAAGTCGCAAGAACTCCCGCAAGATAATCTCTTGATCTTCGATATCAGTATCGAAAGTTTGCACGGCGCTAATTGATTTATCTATCTCTTCTGGAATTACATCACGATAATCTCGACCCCAAGCTAGTTCATAAAGCGAAGCTCCCGCCGCATCGCCAAGTGCACGAATTAAAGTTTGGCGCGGAGTATTTGCGATGTCAGCGACAGTTCGCAGCCCCAACTTCTGTAACTCCTCATTTGTCTTAGGCCCCACCCCCCAGATAGCACTTACTGGAAGCGGATGTAGAAATTCGAGAACGCAATCTGAAGCAATTTCCAACAAACCATTTGGCTTGCAACGTCCGGAGGCAAGTTTTGCAATGAACTTTGATGTTGCAATTCCAACCGAGCAAGTAATGCCCTCGCTCGCTTCGACCTTTGCGCGAATCTCTTTTGCGATTGTGCGGCCATCACCAAGTAAGCGTTTAGCCCCTGTTACATCGAGAAATGCTTCATCTAGCGAAAGCGGTTCCACGAGCGGAGTTACTGATCTAAAGATCTCCATGATGTGCGTTGAAACTTCGGAATAGCGGGACATATTTGGCGGGACAAAGATTGCATGTGGTGCAAGACGTTTGGCGCGGCCGACTGGCATCGCGGCATGAATTCCAAATTTCCGGGCTTCGTAATTTGCAGCAGAGACAACGCCCCGAATTCCGGTTCCAACAACTACAGCTTTACCTTTTAGCGATGGGTCATCGCGCTCTTCTACCGATGCGAAGAAGGCATCCATATCAACATGGAGAATTGTTGGTTCACTCATGATCCGCTGGCTCCATAAACTGCGAGATTACGCCACTTCTCATGGGAAATTGCTAACTCCCACGCGCCAGTTCCAAGTAGTGAAATTCCTCGCGGGCCGGTGCGGCGAATTTCACCACGTACTAAAAATAACCAAGAGTTGCGAAGAACGGTGGCAAAGTCAGCCTGCTTATCTTCGAAGAAGGTTATGTCATTACAACCAAAGCCATCATCGATAGTTAAGAACATAACTCGGCGGCCAGAGCGAACCGGTGGGGTTTGAAGTGCAATTTTAACGCCAGCAACCAATACCGATGTTCCAGATCGATGTTTAATTAAATCCGAAGAACGGACTGCGCCAATTTTATTTAGGAAATCGCCATAGAACTCAAGTAGGTGGCTTGAGATATCCATCCCTAAAATATCAATCTCATTTTTAACTTGTTCACTTGCAGTTATACCTGGCAGCCCACTTGGTTCTAGTGAAGGCGGTTGTAATTCAAAGGTCATCTGACTCTGACCGGTTGTGCGCTTTGATCCGGTAAGGCGGTAAAGATCTTGGAGATGCAGAAGTAAGTCGCGCCGATTTATCTCTGAGGTAGAAAGTTTATGTAAGTTATCAAATGCCCCGACCATCAAAAGGGATTCAGTTGTAGGGCGACTTGCACCAGAGCGATAAACAAAATCTGCTAAATCTAAATATGGGCGTCCAGAAATTATATTTGCCACTTCTTTACTGTCGATGCCATCAATGTCAGAGAGTGACATCCGAATTGCAAAGCCACGAGCATCTGGAAGCTCTAATACTTCGCCAGAACTTGCAACATTGGGGGCGAGATATGGTTCCCGCACTGCATCAGATGTTCTTTCAACTCGATATGTTGCATCAGATAAATTGACATCAATCGGAGCAAGTTTGATCCCCCACTGTCTAGCCTCATCGAGAATTACTCGCTTGGGATACATACCCGGTTCGTGCGTCAGAACGCCGGCAAGAAATGCAGCGGTGTGATGCGTCTTGAGCCAAGATGATTGATAGGTAGGAAGTGCGAAAGCTGCGGCATGCGCTTTGCAAAATCCAAAGGAGGCAAAGGCGCGCAAAATCTCCCAAACTTCATTCACAACTAAATTGGTATAACCACGTGCAACTGCCACTGCATAAAACCAGTCACAGAACGCCTGTTGATTAGCGATATCGCCTAACTGGCGCCGCTTCTCATCGGCCTCGGCCAGGGTTATTCCAGTCATAGTTGAAATGATTTTGATTACCTGTTCGTGAAAAACAACGACGCCTTCGGTCTCACTCAGAATGTCTTCCAAATCTTCATGGATTCTCGGCCGAGTTCGCAGACCATGTCTGGTCGCAAGAAATGGCGTGATCATGTCGCTCTTTACCGGGCCGGGGCGAAATAGTGAGATATCAATAATTAAATCGTTAAAGGTATTGGGCGCAAATTTTCCAACGAGTTCACGTTGTCCTGGGCTTTCGATTTGAAATATCCCAAGAGTGCGCGTTGACTTAATTAAATCAAAAGTTTTCTTATCATCAAGTGCGATGGCGTCAATATCGAGTGGCGCACCTTCGATGCGCTCAATCTCGGAGAGGGTATAAGAGATTGCAGATTGCATGCGCACACCAAGGACATCTAGCTTCAGTAATCCGATTGCTTCAACGTCATCCTTATCAAATTGCAACATTGGATAACCGCTGGCGTTGATTTGCTGTGGCGCATAATCGCGCAGCCCTTGGTCGGCCAAGACAATTGCACATGGGTGCATCGATAAATGCCGCGGCAGTGAATCCAGACGCCCAGCAAGCTCAATCGCCATCTTTAAAATTGGGGTATCTAAATTTAAGTGTTTCAACTCGGGCAAATTCGCTAGCGCCTTCGGGATATTGCTGGCCCGGATATGTGGCATTGATTTAGCAATCAAATCAATCTCCATCGGTGATATTCCGAGTGCGGCGCCAACATCTCGAATTGCATGACGCGATCTATAGGTTTCAACCATCGATACCGTCGCGCATCTCTGGCCATACTTTTCAAAGATTGCATCGTAAATTTCTAGCCGTCGCGCAGATTCAACATCGATATCGATATCTGGAAGTTCGCCTCGAAGTGGTGAGCAGAAACGCTCCATTAATAAGCCGTGAGTTATTGGCTCGACACCAGAAATCCCAAGCACGTGACAGATCAAGGAACCGGCGCCACTTCCCCGCGCTGCAACTCGAATTCCTTGCTCCCGTGCCATATCGGTGATATCTGCAACCGTTAAGAAATAAGATTCATAACCAAGAGCGCGTATTGCACTTAGCTCTTCCTCTAATCTGTTCGCGGCAACTACTGATTTAGCGCCGATATATCTGCGTGATAAACCAGCTTCACACCGCGATCGCAATTGCGCTGCAAGTTCGCTCTGATTCTTTACCCCAAGTGATTGGGCATCTGGCAGATGAATCTCACCAATTCCAATATCTTTGCGTGGCGAGAGAATTGCGCGCTTTGCCCAATCAGCAGTTGTGGTTAATAACAGCCTTCCATCTCGTTCACCAGCAAGGCGTGAAATTTCATCAGCCAGATATGACATCTCTGAACTAGCTTTAAAGTAAGCCTCGCTATTTTGGCGGTTAACGCTTTTGGAACTTAGTGGAACTAATTTTCGCGCTGCATCTAAAACATCAGCAACTGGGCCATCACTGCGATCTAACATCCGGACCGCATTACTTAAGACTGCGGGAATTTGGTTATCACGAGCAAAGCTCAATATGCGAGCGGCATGTGAAGTTGAGAGCGCGCCATCACCACGAATTAAATGCGAAACACATTCCAGAGCCTGATCTGCGAAGAGCTCGCGAGTCGCGTTAAATATTGAGAGCGCCTCATGGTTTTTGCGCGACGCAATCACTTGGGCTAATTGGGATTCGGGGCCATGCAAGATAAGTAAGTTCCGAGAATATTGGCTAAAGCGTTCGAGTAAGCCATGGGTTAATAGGCTCTCACTATTGTTCAAGTTAATTTCAGTTACTAATCGATAGAGCGAGGCAAGGTATCCGCCTTGGGCAAGAAGTGTTACGCGATATTTCTTCTGGATAAAACTTAAATTGATGCCAAGGATCGGAGCGATACCGCTTGCTTCACAGCTCTTGGTAAATCGAATCGCACCAGCCATCGTGTCGATATCGGTAAGTGCGAGCGCCGACATTTCAAATTCGGCTGCGCGCTCTACAAGTTGGTTGGCATGGGCGGTTCCATATTTAAATGAATAGCCACTTGCAACACGGAGGTGGGTAAAATTTTTCATACTTACTTAAGCTGGCCGAGATGTTGGCCGGATCAACCAAGTTTTCGTTACTTCATCTAACTCGATTTCAAATGTTGCTAAGGCGCCAACCGGGGCCGCCTCTACTCGCCAAATAGCGCGAGCGCCATCATCGAAAATATTGGCTTCAGTTACTCGGTTCTTGCCATCACTTATGCGATTCCACCAGCCACCAGATTCGCGCCATCTTGAAACGATCGCATGGATGTGAAACTTGTGGCCGTTGTAGATGAACTCGATTGGTTCACCTTCGGGTGCAAGTACGCGAGCGCCCATCGGAGCGGTCACCTGGAGCTCTGGTTTTAATTGTTCGAACATATGTTCGAAAGATAACTGCCACCCCCGACAGGCGCAAGTAGGGCTTGGATTTAAACAGTTCACGCGTGATTAAAGCCAACACACCCCAGAATTAGTTGAAAGTTAAACCAATTAGCCATACCTTTAGCCAGCAATATCTAAACGACTAGAAAAGGAAATCAATGAACGCAATAGTCCTAATTGGCCGAATCCTATTTGGCGGCTTCTTCGTAATGTCAGGCATCAACCACTTCGCAAAGCTTGAGGCGATGACAGGTTATGCAAAATATAAGAAGCTTCCTGCAGCAAAGCTTGGCGTTCTTATCTCAGGCCTAGCGCTCGTAATCGGTGGTCTCTACATCGTTCTTGGTTACTACGCAGATCTAGGTGCGCTACTTCTAGCGATTTTCCTAGTTCTAGCTGCAGTTATCTTCCACAACTTCTGGAAAGAAACTGATGCGACAGCAAAGCAGAACGAAATGTTGGCTTTCATGAAGGACATCGCTCTTGCTGGCGGCGCACTTGTAATCTTCGCAATGGTTGCAAAGCAAGGTGGAGAAATCGACTTCGGTTGGGTTATCTCAAAAGCTCATATTGCACTTTGGAAGTAAATAACTAGTTAATAGCTAATTAAATTAGCCCTCGGCCTAACAGTCGGGGGCTTTTTTATGCCCATAGATGGCACCATTGGCCGTATGGAACTAGCGCTCGCCTTAATTGCTGGCTCCTTCATCGGCTCAGTCCTTGGCTTCATCGGAGCTGGTGGGGCCATGCTCACAGTCCCAATTTTGATCTATCTATTTGACTTCACTCCTGTTCACGCAACTACTGCTGCCCTGCTGGTTGTATTCCTTGCGGCAGCATTCGGCTTAATCCCCAAATTTAAAGCTGGTGATGTACAAGTTCGGATTGCACTTTCCATCTGGGCTTTGGGATTAGTCACAAATCTTGGTGGCGCAATTCTTGCTAAACACTTATCAGATACCTTCATCATCACTGGCTTTGCAATAATTCTAGTTTTGGCTGGGCTATCAATGCTTCGGGCTCCGATTCAGAATAAAGAAGAGAAGAAGATTCCGCTAATCGTTCTGGTGGGGATTTCACTTGTGATCGGTTCCATGACTGGAATATTTGGAATCGGTGGCGGCTTTCTGGCAATTCCAGTATTAGTAATCTTCTTTCATACGCCTCAAATTAAAGCCGCTGGTACTTCGCTATTTATAATCGCGATAAATTGCTTCACATCCTTTATCGGCCGCCAAAGCTTGTGGCGCGAAATCGATTGGAAGATCCCGGCGCTTATAGCGATTGCGGCAATTATTGTTTCAACTATTGCTTCTCATCACGCTTCAAAATTGCCAGTTGTCATACTGCGAAAAGGTTTTGCGATTTTATTATTTTTTATTGCCACATTCTCGCTTATTGAAACTTGGTTTATTTCACAACGGTAACTAAGAAAAACCTAAAACGAAGAGTTTTTTACTCTAACAATCTCTTGCAGAGCTAATACTATTTTGCAAGAGATACGCCAGTGATATCTTTTAGCGCGGAATAAACGGCGTCAACTTTCCAACTTGAGCCTTCGGGTTTTTCTAGATTCTTCAAACCATCGGCGCTTAAATATGATTTTAACTTTTCAGGAATTTTGGCTGATCCAACGTTTGGCGCTCCAAGATCCAGCCATCTCCAAATTGATTTATCATCAACAATAATTACTAAATTTGCATGCACCATGTCATAGGAAACTAGCTTTCCACTCTGCCAATCCGGTGGATTAGAAGCCTTATCTGACTCTGAAAACTCCTCCTTTGTCGCAGGTGCGCCAAAATAATTCCAGAGTTTTGCCAGACCAGCTTCTGTTCCACCTACAAGAGACCAGTTCTTAGTTGCGAATAGGTTTTGATATGCCAATAATCTGGAAGGCACATCGCGCTTTGCATCAACTGTTATTTCAAGAACTTTGATCTTGTTGCTAGCTTTGGCACTTACAATTGCATCCCCAACATCGCGCATACTTGCTGAAGTCATGGGACAGATTTCTTGGCACGAAGTTAGAAAATTTGTAATCACAACTGTTTGGCCTTTAAGAGATTCCAAGGTAAAAGTCTCTCCATTCTGATCTACAAGGGGCAGGTTCAAGACTTCTGTTGGAATTGGTTCATTTAAATATGTTCCACCTCCAGGTGCTGCTTCTCCGGTACCAGTTTTTGGTGTCGCCGTCGAATGCGCTTGGTTGCTTACTTCTATTACTTTCTCGCTTCTACAAGAAGTGAGTAATGAAAGTGAGAAGAGAACAATTCCCAAACTCACAGTGAACTTACGCATATTTCAAGGCTATCGCAGTATTTAGAGATTAGGCTGGCGATATGCCCTCAGTCCTTTTTGTTTGTGTTCACAACGCCGGCCGATCTCAAATGGCCGCTGGATTCATGACCGCTTTATCTGATGGAAAAGTTGAAGTTCTCTCGGCAGGCTCAGCACCTAAAGATTCAATCAACCTAATTGCAATTGAAGCAATGAATGAAGTTGGAATTGATATTGCAAATAACGTACCTAAAGTTTTAACGACTGAAGCAGTTCAACAATCTGATGTCGTTATCACCATGGGCTGCGGCGATACCTGCCCCTTCTTTCCTGGCAAACGCTATGAGGATTGGGTCCTAGATGATCCAGCGGGACAAGGAATTGAATCGGTCCGCGCAATTCGAGATGAAATCAAGAGCCGCGTAGAAGCCTTACTTAAAGAAATTATCTAACTTCATCTAAAGTGGGTCCATGGAAAACGTACTCCAAAATCCCTCAGTCCAACGCGTCTCTGCAAAGCTTAAAGAGCTCGGGGTCCAGGGCGAAGCACGCGTTCTCTCAGATAGCGCCCGTACCGCGCAAGAGGCAGCAGATGCACTTGGAATCTTGGTTGGTCAAGTCGCTTCGTCAATTGTTTTTAAACTAGATGACGATTCACCTTTATTGGTAATCACAAGTGGCCGCCATCGCGTTGACACCAAATTAGTTGCTGAAAAACTTGGGGTTGCAAAGTTGCATCGAGTAGATGCTGATTATGTAAAAGAAAAATCAGGATTCTCAATCGGTGGCGTATCTCCTGTTGGTTGGGTAAATCCTGCAACAATTTTAATTGATGAAGCCTTAAATGACTATGACGTGGTTTGGGCGGCTGCTGGACATCCACATTCGGTTTATCCAACGACATATGCCGAATTAATTAAGTGCACTGGCGCCAAACCAATGGTTATTGGTGATTAATGGATAGTGCGGATTAATGATTGTTCTGGTTTATTTCTGGAAAATAAAACTTCGCTCCCTACCCTTTGCGATATTACATGTGGCGTTAGATCGTTTAACCCTTGGGCGCAACAAGAAAATAACTTTCTTTAAATCTCTAGGTACTGGCCGAGGTGAAACATTTACACCGAGCGACGCGGATGCAAAGCGTTGGGGTTTGTTGGTTGTAATTCCTAAAAGTGAAATTGAGAGCTTTGACTCTTCGCACTTAATTTCAAGTTGGCGCAAGATTGCAATTTTGGAGTACCGCGGTACATTGCAACCAATTTCATCCCATGGCGAATGGTCTAAAAAACAACCATTTAGCGCTGATCAAATTTCAGAATGGAGTGGCCCAGTTGCCGCTTTAACACGGGCGCGCATTAAGTGGTCGATGAACTCTAAGTTTTGGCGAGCAGTTCCACCGGTCACAGTAAGTTTGAAAGCTGCACCAGGGCTAAAGAGTGCGATTGGAATTGGTGAGGCTCCTATCGGATTGCAGGGGACGTTCTCTAGATGGGAATCTGGTGCTTTGCTTCGAGAATTCGCTTATAAAGGCCCGGCCCACATCAAAGCGATCAAAGCGACGAAAGATTTAGATTGGTATGCCGAGGAATTATTTGCGCGCTTTGCGATACTCGAAGAGCATGGTGAGTTCTAGCCACTAATAAGGCAGACTTGTCCTATGTCGATTCGCCAATACCGCCCTAGAAGTAATCGGCGCCAA
>QYQH01000068.1 GCA_007280395.1 Actinomycetales bacterium
AATGTAGTTCTCGCTGAAAGTTTGGGATCTATCGGTACCCAGTTGCATGCTGGTGTCGATCGCAAAGTTGTTGGTATCGATATAAATGCGACCCATCATAAATCTGCTACATCAGGATATGTGACGGCTACGGCAACCGCAATTTCACTCGGCAAAACAATCTGTTCTTACGAGGTAATAATCGTAAACGATAAGGGTGAAAAAACTTGTACCTCAAGAATTACTTGCTTGATTCTTGCCGAACGGAATTAATGACCAGTAGCGCCAGTGCCAAGATAAGCAGCGCGAACATCTGGATCATTAAGTAAGTCTGAAGCCTTTGCCTCTTTAACAACTTTTCCAGTTTCAAGAACATATGCGCGGTGAGCGCGTTGCAAAGCTTGCTGCGCATTCTGTTCAACTAGCAAAATAGTTGTTCCAAGCTCGGTATTAATTGTTGTGATAATTTTGAAAATATTTGCAATCATCATTGGGGCTAGGCCCATTGAAGGTTCATCGAGAAGTAGAACTTTAGGACGGGCCATTAGTGCACGGCCAATAGCAAGCATCTGTTGCTCTCCGCCAGAAAGTGTTCCACCAGCTTGCGCTGTTCGTTCTTTCAAACGTGGGAATAGGGTGTAAATGCGGTCTAAATCCTCTTTCATCTCGCTCTTGCGATCTTTGCGATTGAACTTACCCATCTCAAGATTTTCAAGAACGCTCATACCGGGAAAGATTCCGCGACCTTCAGGTGCTTGAGAAATACCAAGGTCCACACGCTCGTGAGCAGGAACCTTTGAAATATCTTGGCCATCAAAGAAAATTGAACCACTTGATACTTTACGAAGCCCAGAGATAGTTTTCAAAGTTGTTGTCTTACCGGCACCATTAGCACCAATTAAAGTGACAATTTCACCTTGATTAACAACAACAGAAATCCCCTTGATCGCTTCGATCTTTCCGTAGTGAACTCGGAGATCTTTAATTTCAAGACGCATCTGCAGGGACTCCTAAATAGGCTTCGATAACTTTGGGATCGTTCTGAACTTTACTAGGCAGGTCATCCGCAATCTTCTGGCCGAAATCTAGAACTGCAACGCGATCTGAGATTCTCATAATCAAAGACATGTCATGTTCAATTAATAAAACGGTGTATCCACGATCACGAATCTTTTTGATCGTGTTTGCAAGATCTATTTTCTCAGCAGGATTAAAACCTGCTGCCGGCTCGTCGAGCATGAGCAACTTTGGTTCAGTTCCAAGTGCACGCGCTATCTCTAATCTGCGTTGATCTCCATATGGAAGATTCTTCGCGAGTTGATCAGCGCGGTGATCGATACCTAGGAATTCAAGAAGCTCATGTGCTCGTTCGCGACTTTCTCTCTCTTCAAGGCGGGCACGAGGCGTTCCAAATAAAGATCCAAAAACTCCTGACTTTTTGTGAACATCAGAAGCAGTGATTACATTTTCTAGCGCCGTCATATCGCCAAATAGGCGCACGTTCTGAAAGGTTCGCGCAAGCCCAGCTTTAGTGACTTGGTGTCGCTTCAAGCCAGCGAGGTTTTCCCCTTGAAAGATAATCTCCCCTGAAGTTACTGGGTATACACCAGTAACTACATTAAAAACTGTGGTCTTACCTGCGCCATTTGGCCCAATAAGCGCACAGATTTCGCCCTTATTGACATGAAAGTTAACTTCACTAAGTGCAGTAACTCCGCCGAATTTGATTGTGACGTTTTTAAGCTCAAGCATCTTCTCGCTCATTATTTCTTACTCTTCTCTGTAATCTTCTCGCGCTTCTTACGCGGCAATAAGCCATCTGGGCGTAGATTCATCATGATAATAAGAACGAGACCAAAGATTACTTGACGAGCATCAGAAATAAATCGAATCCGATCTGGCAAATAAGCCAGAATTCCAGCGCCAAGAATTACACCCCAGATGTTCCCAATGCCACCGAAAACCACACAGGCAAGAATCAAAACCGAAACATCAAACTTAAACATATCTGGTGAAATAACCATTACCTTTGATGCGTAAAGAACTCCTGCAGCACCACCGACTGCGGCGCCAATTACGAATGACCATAACTTGTAAACGAGAGTATTAACACCCATAAGGGCCGCTACATCTTCATCTTGTCGGATCGCTTCCCATGCCCGACCTGGACGGCGCACAGTAAATCGACGAATCATCCAAACTACAAGCAGAATCATTCCAAGAACCAACCAAAAATAATGTTCTGGGTGCATTAGATCAAATTTGAATCCAAATACCGCAGGTGGGTTTGGGATTCCAGCTACACCGTTAGGTCCACCAGTTCCCTTACTATTCAGAGCAATAATTCGAACAATTTCACCAAAGCCAAGAGTGATAATTGCAAGATAATCGCCACGAAGGCGCAGCGCGGGAAGGCCAAGCAACATTCCAGAGAACATTGCGATTGCAATTCCTACGGGAAGAACTTCCCAAGTAGACCAACCAAATTTAGTTGAGAGGATTGCTTGGGAATAGGCGCCGATTGCAAAGAAGGCTACGTAACCTAAATCGAGTAGACCAGACTTTCCCACAACAATATTTAACCCAAGAGCCATCAAAATAAACATGCCAACTGGATAAACCAGCACATTCTGGAATGAAGTAATAGGCGTATTTAAGAAACTAGTGGGACCCCAACTTGCGGCGAACGGAAGTAGCCCAGCCAAAACTATTGTGATCAAAACTAATGCCACGCGTTTTGGGCGGTTCCATCCTTCCCAAATTTCTGCACCTTTATCTCTAATGTTTATCATCAGGTCCTCGTTTGCTGGACAGCTTCACCGAAGATGCCACTAGGTTTGATTAAAAGAACGAGAACTAAAACCAAGAAAACAGTTACAGCCTTCCATTGTGAGCCAAGAATCGCAGATGCGAATTGTTCGAGTAAACCGAGGGCAAGTCCACCATAAAAAGCGCCACGTAGATTTCCGATTCCGCCTAGCACTGCTGCCGTAAATGCGGCGATACCCAAGTTAAATCCAACGTTGAATTGAGTGTTCTCGTAAATGGTGGTGTAGAAAAATGCAGCTGCTCCGGTAGTCAATCCACCTATAGCAAAGGTAAGCGTTACTACGCGATTTAGATTGATTCCCATTAGTCGTGAATTTTCTTCAGACATTGATACGGCGCGAATGGCAGCGCCAAGTCTTGAACGATTTACGAATTGATCGAGTGCAAAGAAAATAATAATAGAGGCAATAATTGCCATCACGGTATCTATGCGGAAGTTGGCTCCTGCTATCTCGCCAAAGGTCCACTTCTCTAAAAGTCTAGGTGAAGTTTGTGGCCGGGAATGGGTAAAAATACGGAAACTTTCTGATAGAAAAATCGAAGTTCCGATTGCGGAAATTAAACTCGCAAGTCGGTTTGAACCATGCGCTCGGAGTCTGCGATAAGCGACTAGCTCTACAAGCATTGCAAGGAGCGCACAAACGAGCATTGCACCAACTAAGCTCAATAAGAGGGCACCAATCAATTGAATTCCGTGGATCGGTTCCACATTTACCGCATGTCCTAATACGCTAACTTGAATAAATAGAATAGAAAAAGTTCCCACCATAAATACTTCAGAATTTGCGAAGTTGATCAGACGCAACACACCGTAAACCATTGTGTAACCGAGCGAAATTAGAGAGTAGATAAGACCTAGAGCCAATCCTTGAAGGCAGAGTGCCCAGAACTGCGAAGTTACGACAGAAAAATTCATGAGTTCCGATTCTCTATTTTGATATTGAACAACGTGGCAATTCTGGTCTATTTAACCAGAATTGCCACGCTATTTTTAACGCTTTAGAACTTTTTTACTTGGAAATCGCAGGTTATGCGATACCTACGTAATCGATCTTGTCGCCATTTACAACGAATTCACCAACTGGTGCTCCACCAATGATGTCGCCGTAACGGTCGAACTTGATCTTTCCACCTGAAACGCCATTAAATGTGCCTTGTGCAACACATGATTGGATTCCAGCGCGAGTTAACTTGCCCTGCTTGATACATGCAATATAAACGTTTGCTGCATCGTAAGTTGAAGTTACGTATAGACCAGGAACCTTTACGCCAGTTATCTTTGTGAAAGAAGCTAGCTTCTCCTTTGTAACAAGAAGATCGAAAGGTACATCTGGAGCAACTAAGCGAAGTCCTTCGCCAGCCTTACCTGTAAGTCCTGGAAGGTCTGAAGTGTTAACTCCATCGCCTGCAGCAATTACTCCGGTGTAACCACTGTCGCGTAGTGACTTAACGAACTTTGCACCATCTTGGGTGTAACCAGCGTATAGAACAACGTTTGCGCCAGAAGCCTTAACCTTGGTTGAAACTGATGAATAATCGGCTGTTCCCTTAGTTACTGAATCTGTTCCAACAATTGTTCCAGCTTTCTTAGCAGCTGGCATTG
Organism: Actinomycetales bacterium; assembly: GCA_007280395.1. Classification (GTDB taxonomy): domain Bacteria; phylum Actinomycetota; class Actinomycetes; order Nanopelagicales; family Nanopelagicaceae; genus AAA044-D11. The sequence goes on from QYQH01000068.1 coordinate 4,412, forward strand.
CATATAGTGCAAGTCCTGCGCCGTAAGTGGTTAGGTCATCAACGATATAGAACTTAGGTGATGTAACACCCTTTGCGCCAACCTTTACAAGAGCTGGAGCTTGGAACTTATCGTTTGCAAGAACGCGGTGGAAGATTGGGTATCCACGGTCTGGAGCCTTTGGATCTGTTAGACCAACAGCTGTAGCTGATGGTGAAACCATTGTCAGACCTGCAGCGATGTATGAAGGGAATGAGTTACGTGCTTCACCTGAACATGATGTTCCGATTACGCCGATTACCTTCTTGTTTGCAGCAACTCCTGGTGCGATATTCGCAGCAACAGTTCCGTCGCATTGTGAGTCAGCCTTTTCAAGCTTGATCTTAACCTTTGGGTTTGTTGCGTTATATTCTGCGATTGCAAAAATTGCGCCTGGAATTTGATCTTGTCCAAGTTGTGCATCTCCACCAGTTAGTGGGCCTTGGAACATAAGAGTTACTTCTTTAACTGCTGCGTTTGCTTGTGAAGTTACAACTGTTCCTAATGCAAGGGCAGATGCAGCTACAACAGCAAGAACGCGCTTTGAGTTCTTATTCATGTAGACCTTCCTGTTATCTGTGTTTCCACAGCTTGGTTATTTCCGTCCCGGGACAGGGAGGGTTGAAGGCTATAGGTGAACTACAGGTGAACTCAAGTTAAATTCAGTGATTTACGGACTCTTTACCCGATTGTTACAAAGCTAAATAGCCGAAATTCAGGCGCATCTGCTATCTATCTGGGACCGAATCTGGCGAAATTACCGCTTCTGCTACCGCCTTCATACTTATTCGTCGGTCCATGGCCGCCCGCTGGATCCAGCTAAATGCATCTGGCTCACTCAGGTTCATCGCTGCCATCAAAATACCCTTGGCGCGGTCGACAATCTTCCGGGTTTCAAGGCGCTCATGTAAATCAGCGACCTCCTCTTTAAGGGAGCGCATTTGTAGATGCCGGCTCATGGCGATCTCGATTGCAGGTGTTAAGTCGTTGATGCTAAACGGTTTCACCACATATGCCATTACGCCAGCATCTCGGGCGCGTTCAACTAATTCCTTCTGACTAAATGCTGTCAGCATTAAAACTGGTGAAATCTCAATAATTTCTTGGGCGGCAGAAATTCCATCGAGCTCTGGCATTTTTACATCGAGAATTGCCAGATCTGGTTTAAATTCTTTTGCTAGCGCAATCGCTTCTACGCCATTTGTCGCTTGGGCAACTACTTCGTAACCGGCTTCGGTCAACATTTCTACGAGGTCAAGGCGAATTAAGGCTTCATCTTCCGCAACTAAAATTCTTGCGGCTCTATTTTGGCTCACGTGCCTCGAGTCGGATTTGAACCGACACTGTGCGGATTTTGAGTCCGCCCTCTCTACCGTTGGAGTACCGAGGCAATTTCAACTTATTAGGAGAGGCTACTTTAACTACTTACGATATGCGGGAGCAATTCCTCCGACAGCATCACCAACGCGGTGCACGCGCATCGCATTAGTTGACCCAGGAATCCCTGGAGGTGAGCCGGCCACAATTATGACGTTATCCCCTATTTGCACGCTATTTGTGTCAATTAGGATTCGATCTACTTGAGCAACCATCTCGTCGGTATGTGAAACCATCTGGGTAATCTTTGATTCAACGCCCCACGAAAGTGCGAGTTGATTGTAAACAGCGACCTCTGGCGTAAATGCCATAATTCGAATTGGCGAACGAAGTCTCGACATCCTTCTTGCTGAATCACCGCTCTGGGTAAATGCAATTAAAAATTTAGCATCAACAATTGCCCCAACTTCAGTTGCCGCCTTGGTAATTGCTCCGCCCTTAGTTTTTGGTTCGTGACGAAGAGCAGGAATGCGATCGAGCAATTCCTCTTCTGTGCGTTCGATAATTCGAGCCATTGTTGTTACCGCTTCAATTGCAAATTCACCAACGCTAGTTTCGCCGGAAAGCATTAAGGCGTCCGCGCCATCTAGGACTGCATTTGCACAATCGGTTGCTTCGGCTCGAGTCGGGCGAGAATTTGAAATCATTGAATCTAACATTTGAGTTGCAACGATTACTGGCTTGGCAGCTTCGCGAGAGAGCATTAGGCAACGCTTTTGAACTAGTGGAACTTCTTCAATCGGCATTTCAACGCCGAGATCACCACGTGCAACCATGATGCCATCGAATGCTGCAATAATTTCTTCAAGGTTTTCAACCGCCTGCGGCTTTTCGATCTTTGCAATAACCGGACGGCGAATTCCCTCTTCATCCATAATGCGGTGTACATCAACAATATCTGCGGCGCTTCGCACAAAGGAGAGCGCAATAAAATCAGCACCAGCGCGAAGGCCCCAACGGAGATCTTCGATATCTTTTTCAGAGAGCGCAGGAACCGAGACTGCAACACCCGGAAGGTTTATTCCTTTATTATTGCTTACAGCTCCTGGTTCGATGCACTTTGTTATTACATCGCTTCCCTTAACTTCGATAACTTCAACTGTAACTTTTCCATCATCAATAAGGATTCGGTCCCCCGCTTTACAATCTCCTGGCAGGCCTTTATAAGTCGTACCAACGCGCTCCTTAGTTCCAGGAACGTCATCTGTTGTAATTGTAAAAATATCGCCACGGGCTAGATCATGTGGACCATTTTCAAATCTAGCTAAGCGAATTTTTGGTCCTTGAAGATCAACGAGAATTGCGACTGCAACTCCGGCTTTAGCGGCTGCTGCTCTGACTGCATCAAGTCTGGCTTGGTGCTCGGGATAACCACCGTGAGAGAGATTTAAGCGAGCCATATTCATCCCCGCAGCAATTAGTTGTTCAACCTTCTCTGGTGATTCAACCGCTGGCCCCATGGTGCAAACAATCTTTGCTCTACGCATTTGTTAAACCTTCTCTTTTTTTGTATCTAGTTTTACCTGTTTTGCCTGGTGTAATTGTATGGAATAAATCGACTAAACCATCATTGGACGTGCTGTTGGTTCGATTGGTGATGGAAGTTGAGTCTGGCCCACTAAGAATTCATCTACGGCCGCTGCCGCACTTCTACCTTCAGCGATAGCCCACACTATTAGGGATTGGCCTCGACCGGCATCTCCTGCCACGAATACGCCTTCGATATTTGTTGCGTAACTTTCATCGCGGGCGATATTTCCACGCTCATCAAATTTCACCTCTAATTGCATAAGAAGTTCTGACTTCTCAGGTCCAACAAAGCCCAGCGCTAAAAATACTAAATCAACAGTCAATTCTTTTTCAGATCCTGGAACTTTTTCAAATTTTCCATCTACTAACTCGGTTTCAACTAATTTAATTGCGCGAAGAGTTCCATCAGGGTTTCCGAGAAACTCCTCGGTTGATACTGCGAAGAGACGCTCTCCCGCTTCTTCATGTGCGCTGGTTACACGGTAGATCATTGGATATGTCGGCCAAGGTTGCGATGTAGGTCGCTCTTCGGTTGGTCTTGGCATAATCTCAAGTTGAGTAACACTTGCTGCGCCTTGGCGAATAGCAGTTCCTAAACAATCCGCGCCAGTGTCTCCACCACCGAGAATTACAACGTGCTTGCCTTTTGCATCAATTGGTGGCGCTTGCGTTAATTCATTTAACCCTTGTTTGTTTCCCCAAGGCAAGTACTCCATCGCTTGATAGATACCTTTGAGTTCGCGACCAGGCGCCTTGATATCACGCCAGTTTGTGGCACCGACTGCAATAACTATCGCATCATATTTCGTACGAAGTTCACTTCCAGTTATATCAACGCCAACATTTATTCCGCTGCGGAAACGAGTTCCCTCGCCCTCCATCTGCGCTATACGACGATCTACAATCGATTTCTCCATTTTGAATTCTGGAATTCCATAACGCAACAACCCACCAGGTTTCGCACCTCGCTCATAAACTGCAACAGTATGACCAGCACGAGTTAACTGTTGAGCAGCTGCTAGCCCTGCAGGTCCGGAACCGATTACTGCAACGGTTTTCCCAGTTAGCCGTTCTGATGGCAGCGGTACAACTGAGCCATTAGCAAAGGCCTCTTCAATTGTCCGAAGTTCAACTTGTTTGATGGTTACAGCATCCGCATTAATTGCGATTACACAGGCTGTTTCACATGGCGCTGGACATAAGCGCCCCGTAAATTCTGGAAAATTGTTTGTTGCATGTAAGCGATCTATCGCTTCTCGCGTTTCGCCCCGCCAAATCAAGTCATTCCACTCTGGAATTAAGTTACCAAGTGGGCAACCTTCATGGCAGAAGGGAATTCCGCAATCCATACAGCGACCCGCTTGCTTCTGAAGAGCCCCGAATTCTTGAGGTTCGTAAACTTCTTTCCAGTCAAGAATTCGCACATCAACTGGACGGCGAGAAGGTGTTGCTCTAGGTGTAGTTAGAAAACCTTTTGGATCAGCCATTTAGCGCCTCCATTACAACTTTATCTACTGGTAGACCTTCGCGTTCTGCTCGCTCCATTGCGGCAAGTACTCGCGCATAATCACGAGGCATCACCATTGAGATGCGACGCTTAGCTTCCTCCCAATCCCCTAGCAATTTTGCGCCAACTTCTGAACCAGTTTCGGCCACAAACTTTGAAACAAGGCTCTTAATAATTAACTCTTGATCCGCAGGCATCGCGAGAACATCAACCATTTCGGAATTAACAAGCGCTGCATCTAGATCAAGTACAAAGGCGCGACCGCCGGACATGCCTGCTGCGAAGTTACGACCTGTTGCCCCAAGAATTAGAGTGATTCCGCCAGTCATATATTCACAACCGTGGTCACCAACACCTTCAACAATTGCAGTGGCGCCAGAATTACGAACACAGAAACGTTCGCCAACTTTTCCACGAATCATAATTTCACCTGAAGTCGAGCCATAACCGATAACGTTTCCGGCAATTACATTCTCTTCAGATCTAAAACTCGCCTTCTCATCTGGTCGAACAATTACTCGACCACCCGATAGCCCTTTTGCTACATAATCATTGGCATCACCGTAAAGTCGAAGAGTTAGTCCTCTTGGAATAAATGCGCCAAAAGAGTTTCCGGCTGTTCCATGGAGTGAGACGTTAATAGTGTCTGGAGAAAGTCCAACGCCGCCAAACTTGCGGGTAATTTCTGAGCCCAGCATCGTTCCAACAGTACGATTTACATTTTTAACAGGTACTTCAATGTTGATATTCTCGCTTTTGGTTAGGGCCGGTTGTGCCAATTCAATTAATTTATTATCGAGCGCGGCAGCTAAACCATGCTCTTGTTTTATTGTGTTGTGACGAGGCGACGTATCCCCAGCCGCCGGACCTGTGAGCAATGGTGCAAGATCTAGCCCACTTGCCTTCCAGTGATGAATCGCCTTCTTGGTATCCAAGTATTCAACTTGACCTATCGCTTCCTCTAAAGTCCTAAAGCCTAGAGCAGCTAAATGTTCACGTACTTCATCAGCAATATATTCGAAGAAGGTTTCTACAAACTCTGGTTTACCGTTGAAACGCGCACGCAACTCTGGATTTTGTGTCGCAACTCCAACTGGACAAGTATCTAAATGACATACCCGCATCATTACGCAACCTGAAACAACAAGTGGCGCAGTAGCGAAACCAAACTCTTCGCCTCCGAGAAGAGCGGCGATCACAATATCTCTACCGGTTTTCATCTGGCCATCTACTTGAACAACAATGCGATCGCGTAAACCATTTAACATAAGAGTTTGTTGGGTTTCTGCTAAACCAAGTTCCCATGGAGCGCCGGCATGTTTAAGTGAAGTCAGTGGCGAAGCACCAGTTCCGCCATCATGGCCAGAAATAAGTACAACATCTGCATGGGCTTTGCTTACTCCCGCAGCAACAGTCCCAACACCGACTTCTGCTACTAATTTCACATGAACTCTTGCATCCTTATTTGCATTCTTTAAATCGTGAATTAGTTGAGCGAGATCTTCAATGGAATAAATATCGTGATGCGGAGGTGGTGAAATTAAACCCACACCAGGAGTTGAATAACGTACCTTCGCAATCCACGGATACACCTTGCTACCAGGAAGTTGACCACCTTCACCTGGCTTCGCGCCTTGTGCCATCTTGATTTGAATATCATCTGCGTTAACTAAATATTCGCTAGTCACTCCGAATCTGCCTGAGGCAACTTGTTTAATTGCCGAACGACGGGAATCGCCATTAGCTTCGAGGATGTAACGACCAGGATCTTCGCCACCTTCACCTGTGTTTGATTTTCCGCCAATTCGATTCATAGCAATCGCTAAAGTTTCGTGAGCTTCGGCTGAAATTGATCCATAAGACATTGCACCAGTTGAGAAACGTTTAATAATTGCCGAACGGCTCTCAACTTCTTCAATTGAAATTGCCGGACGCAGTCCGATCTTAAATTCAAAGAGGCCACGAAGTGTCATTAAACGCTTCGATTGATCATCCACTCGATTTGTATAACGTTTGAATATGTCATAACGCTTATTGCGAGTTGCATGTTGTAGTGCAAACACAGTTTCTGGATCGAATAAATGCGGCTCGCCATCACGACGCCACTGATACTCGCCACCAATAGGAAGTCGTTTAGTCCCAGGAATTTCGCCACCCGGTGGGTAAGCAATATGGTGCCGCTTGATAGTCTCTTCCGCAATCATGTCGATTGATATCCCACCGAGTTTGGAAGTTACTCCCACAAAGTATTCGTCAATAACTTCACGGGATAGACCAATTGCTTCGAAAACTTGAGCACCGGTATATGAGGCAATCGTGGAAATGCCCATCTTCGACATAACTTTAAGTACGCCTTTACCTAGCGACTTAATTAAGTTAGCGACGGCTTTTTCGGGAGTGATGCCAGTTATAACTCCTTGGCGAACTAAGTCTTCGGCAGATTCCATTGCAAGATATGGATTAATTGCAGCCGCACCAAAACCAACGAGTAGCGCAACATGGTGTACTTCGCGAACTTCACCAGACTCGACAATCAATCCAACTTTGGTTCGAGTTTTTTCGCGAATTAAATGGTGGTGTACCGCAGCAGTTAAGAGAAGAGATGGAATTGGCGCATCTTCAGCATCGCCATCGCGATCGGAAAGAACAATTATGTGTGCGCCATCTTTAATAGCTTGAGAAACTTCTAGTCGAATTTCCGTTATGCGATTTGCAAGTGCTTCTCCGCCTCCTTGAACCGGAAATAGACCACGAACAACGTGTGACGCAAATCCTGGTTGATTTCCATCTGCGTTTACGTGAATTAACTTTGCAAGTTCGTCGTTATCAATAACTGGGAAATCAAGTGCAATCTGGCGACATGACGCAGGCCCTGGATCGAGCAAATTAAATTCTGGTCCGACCGAGCTAGCCAAGCTCGTTACAAGCTCTTCGCGAATCGCATCAAGTGGTGGATTAGTAACTTGCGCAAACAACTGTGAGAAATAATCAAAGAGCAGCCTCGGTTTCGCAGAAATTGCTGCAATTGGTGAATCAGTTCCCATTGAACCAAGCGCCTCGCCACCGCTCTTTGCCATTGGTGTCAAAATGATTCTAATTTCTTCTTCGGTATATCCAAATGCTCTTTGTCGACGGAGTACAGATGAGTGTGGATAAACAATATGTTCGCGCGCGGGAAGATCTTCTAGCCTTACTAGCCCTGCATGTAACCATTCGCCATATGGCGCAGCGCTTGCTAGCCCATCCTTTATTTCGTCATCTTCAATGATGCGCCCAGCTTCGATGTCGACTAAGAACATGCGACCTGGCTTTAATCTGCCCTTGCTTGCAATCTCTTCAGGTTTAAAATCAAGGACTCCGAATTCACTTGCGAGAACTACGAGTCCATCTTTTGTAATCCAATATCGAGATGGACGAAGACCATTACGGTCTAGAACGGCACCTATCTGCTTGCCGTCAGTGAAGGTAATGCAAGCAGGTCCGTCCCATGGCTCCATGATTGTTGAATGGAAGGCGTAAAAATCTTTACGAGTTTTTGACATCGTCGCATGATTCTCCCAAGCTTCTGGAATCATCATAAGAACGGCGTGCGGCAAAGAGCGGCCGCCTAAATAGAGAAGTTCTAGTACTTCATCAAATGAACCTGAATCGCTGCTTGAATTATCAACAATTGGAAAGAGTCGATTTAAATCACCTGGAATGATTTTGCTCTCTAGAAGTGATTCACGGGCCCGCATCCAGTTACGGTTTCCGCGTACGGTATTAATCTCACCATTATGCGCGATGTAACGATATGGGTGAGCGAGTGGCCAGGATGGAAAAGTGTTTGTCGAGAATCTTGAATGAACCAAGGCAAGTGTTGAAACGACTCTTGGATCTGAGAGATCCGGAAAAAATTCTTCAAGCTGGCCAGT
>QYQH01000043.1 GCA_007280395.1 Actinomycetales bacterium
CAGAAAGGTCTGCTTGGAACAATTCCGGCAGCGGATATCACAGGAGTGCACGGCACGCCTCGTGAAGTTATCGAAGGTAATTAACTAATAGTTAAAGAGCCTTTAAGGCGCTTACAACTTTAGTTAGTGAATCTTTAGCATCACCAAAGAGTAAGGTTGTTTTGGCATCGTAAAGCAAATCATTTTCGATTCCTGCAAAACCTGGACGCATTGAACGCTTCAAGAAAATAACATTTCCTGCGCTTGCAACATCAAGAATTGGCATTCCATAGATTGGGCAACCTGGAGTTGTCTTTGCAGCTGGATTAACAACATCGTTTGCACCGACAACTAGAACAACATCGGTCTGTGGAAAAGTTGGATTTATCTCTTCCATTTCAACCAGCTGTTCGTAAGGAACACTCGCTTCGGCAAGAAGAACGTTCATATGACCAGGCATACGACCAGCCACTGGGTGAATTCCATATGCAACTTCGACGCCCTTTTCGGCAAGTAGGTCTGCAAGTTCACGAACTGTGTGTTGTGCTTGTGCAACTGCGAGTCCGAAACCAGGAACGATAACTACGCGCTGGGCATAATTAAGAAGGATTGCAACATCATCTGGAGAACCAGATTTAACTGTACGAGCTTCACCACCAACTGCTAGTGCTTGTGGCTTAGCAGTGAATGCACCGAAGAGAGTTCCAAATAGTGATCGTCCCATCGCTTCTGCCATCTTGCGAGTAAGAATCGTTCCAGAAGCTCCGACCAGCGTTCCTGCAACAATTAGAAGCGTTGACTGCAATACATATCCGCTTGCGGCAACTGTTAGACCAGTAAAAGCGTTTAGAAGTGAGATAACAATTGGAACATCTGCGCCACCGACAGGGAGCACGAAGAGAATACCGAATAGAAGAGAGAGTAGACCCATAACTAGTAGTGGGGTATTTCCGCCGAAAGATATGGTCCAACCACCTGATGCGAGTACTCCGATAAGAGTTCCGGCGATTACGAAACGGCCGCCAGGAAACACAACAGGGCGAGTTGTCATTAGCTCTTGTAACTTCATGAAGGTAATTACAGAACCAGAGAATGAAGTTGAACCAACAATTACGGTAAAGACCGTTGCAATTAAATTCGCAGTTGAAGGCTTACCTTCAGCGCTGAGATTCAAATATTCAACGACTGCTACAAGCGCTGCTGCGCCACCACCAACACCATTGAATAGCGCAACAAGTTGTGGCATTTGAGTCATCTGGATTTTGCGCGCAGCTGGAACGCCAACTAAAACTCCAAAGGCAATAGCAGCGATAATCAGAAGCGTGTTGTTATGTTCCTTCGATGATGGATCAAAGAAAACTATTACAGTTGCAATTGTTGCACCAAAAGCGCCAATTAGATTTCCGCGACGGGCTGTCTTCGGAGCCGATAAACCCTTAAGTGCCATAACGAATGAGACGGCGACGCCAAGACCAAGGAGGGCATAAAGATTTGAATTCATTATTTCTTGCCGCCCTTTCCTTTAAACATTTCCAGCATGCGATCAGTCACCACAAAGCCACCAACCATATTTATAGTCGCTAGAACGACCGCAAGAATTGAAAGCGTTATTTCTAAAGTGCTCGTTGCACCATTTGCAACAATGATTGCACCAATTAAAATAATTCCGTGGATAGCATTTGCACCAGACATTAGAGGTGTGTGAAGTGTGGTTGAAACCTTTGAAACAACTTCAAATCCTACGAAAATCGAGAGTACGAATATTGTCAGAATTGCCATTGTAGGGATCGTGGTCATTTCTTGCCCTCCGGAGTGCGACGAGAGCCGCCATGAGTAATTGTTGCCGAATCAATAATTTCATCTGAGAAATCTGGGATTACATCACCAGTTGGTTTGCCATCAACGCTCTTGGTCATAAGTAAAAGTAGGTTAACTACATTTCGCGAGAACAACATTGATGCGTGATAGGGCAGTTGGCTTGGAACATCTTTTCCGCCCCAAATAACAACGCCATTTGAAGTTGTAAGCGTTTCTCCAGGCTTGCTTCCCTCAACATTGCCACCAGTTTCAGCAGCTAGATCAACAATTACGGCACCAGATTTCATTGCCGACACCATCGCGCTGGTAACGAGTCTTGGTGCTGGTCTTCCTGGTACAGCCGCCGTTGTTATTAAAACATCAGCAGCAGCTAAATAAGGAGTTAGAAGTTCACGTTGTTTAGCAGCGCGTTCTTCAGTCATTTCGCGGGCGTATCCACCGGCGCCTTCAAGGGCTTCAAGTTCTAGCGTAATAAATTTTGCGCCCATTGATTTAACTTCATCAGCCGATGATGGACGAACATCATATGCACTTACTACTGCGCCAAGTCGCTTCGCTGTTGCAATTGCTTGAAGTCCAGCAACGCCTGCGCCAAGAATTACAACTTGTGCTGGAGTAACAGTTCCTGCTGCGGTCATAAGTAATGGGAAGAATCTTGGCGAAAGTTCGGCCGCAACAAGAGATGCGCGATAGCCAGCACAGAGCGCCTGTGAAGTTAGGGCATCCATGGATTGTGCGCGAGAAATACGTGGGACTAGTTCGAGTGAAAGAGCGGTTACGCCAGCACTTGCAGCCGCATCAATTGAATCAACTGAAGTTGTTGGGGAGAGAAATGAGATAGTAAGTGCACCTTTTTTAAGTGACCTCATTTGATCTGGGGTAAGTGCAGTAACTGACGCGATTACATCGGCATCACTAATTACATTGCCACTCTTTACTGTTGCGCCGGCGGCAGTGAATTGACTATCCGGAAAGCCCGATGCAACACCGGCTCCCGCTTCGATTACGACCTCAAGGCCAGCTTTGGTTAATTTGGAAATGATATCTGGGACGAGGGCTACACGGGCTTCGCCAGACCGGATCTCTTTAGCTACGGCTATTCGCATTCGCAAAGGTTAGTGCCTAACAACTTCGATATCTGCCAATTATGCGGAACTTTTAGGCTACAAGTTGTGCGGTTAGTGGTTGCCCTTAATTTCCCCACGAATTAGGTGGTAGAGAATTGCTTGAATCGTAGTACGGCGGTGATAAGCCTCACGCCAGATTACTGATTTCGGACCATCGATAACCTCGGCCGCAACTTCCTCTCCGCGATGTGCTGGCAGACAGTGCATAAAGATTGAATCGGGCGATGTTAACGACATTAAATTCTTAGTAATTGCATATGGTGCGAGAGCTTTAAGTTTCTCAGCCCTAACCTCTTCCGGATCTCCCATAGACATCCAAACATCGGTATATAAAACGCTAGCGCCCTTAGCCGCAGCTTCTGGATCTGTTAGAACTTCAATAGTCGCACCAGTTTTACTAGCAATTTCCTTGGCGCTCTTAACTGCTGATTCTTGCGGTGTCCATTTTCCTGGTGGGGTTGCCACTACGACATGTGCGCCCATAATTGCGCCCATTGTTAACCAGGCATGTGACATGTTATTTCCATCGCCAACATATGTAAATTTTCGGCCAGAAATATCTTCACCAAATACTTCACGAATAGTTAACCAATCAGCAAGTAGTTGTGTTGGGTGATCAGTGTCAGTTAATCCATTTAAAACTGGGATAGTTGAATACGCACCAAGTTCATCCACATCAGATTGGGCAAATGTTCTAACGATCAGGGCGCTCGCAAATCCACTTATAATTTTTGCGGTGTCAGAGATTGTTTCGCCACGCCCAATTTGTAAATCATCGCCCCGAAGAAATATCGGAGTACCACCAAGATGAGCCACAGCCGTTTCGGATGCGAGTCTGGTACGAGTTGAGGATTTAGTCATATAAATAGCAACAGTTTGATTGGCCAGAGCATCCTTTGAGCGAAGTGGGCTCTTAGCAAATTGCGCAGCGGTATCGAGAATTAGTTCCACATCGTTACGAGATAGATGCTCAGTGCGCAATAGATCCTTCATCATCGAATAATACCCAATAAAGGAGCTTGCCTCGGTAGAATTTGCGACATGGGAATCCCGAGCATAGATCTTCAGCCTTTCACTGATGTAAAAGAAAAGGAAGATACTCGGCTATCAAATGAAGATGGTGATCATGAAAGATTTGCGCACTATGTTCGAAAAGAGAAGATTGTTGAATCAGCTGTAACTGGAAAGGCAGTTCGTGCCCTTTGTGGCAAGAAGTGGGTGCCAAGTCGCGACCCAGAGAAATTTCCAATCTGCCCAATCTGCAAGAAAATATTTGATGGCCTAAAGAAGGAATGAAAAAGCAAATAGTTGGCCCTCTGGTTCTTGGGCTATTACTCCTCAATATAACTTCAACTAGCGCTGCAAGTGCGGAAGATCGGCAGCTTCGTAAAATCTTTTCCGGGTGGATGACCGACTACAGCACATATGGCGATACCACCAAAGGCCAGATTCAAGCTATGGATTATGTCGTCGCACATTCTGAAATGTTCGATCAGATAATGCCATTTTGGTACACGCTAACTAGTGCCACGACTATTAAAGATAAATATGCAACCCAGAATTCAATTGATAAAGCGATACCGATATCAACACTGCAGAGTTTAGGGATCAAGGTTATTCCAACTATTACTGATGGCACGAGTGAAGGTGTGCTCTCAAAGATTATGGAAAGTGATGAAACCCGAGCTACTTTGATAAAAACTATTTCAGATCTTGTTATTGCTAATAATTTTAATGGGATTGATTTAGATTTCGAGAGTTTTGCCTTTGTGGATAAAATTGCTACCTGGCCCACGATTCAACCAAGATGGGTCAAATTTGTAAGTGAATTATCAGAAACCTTGCACTCACAAAATAAATTATTATCCGTAACAACGCCATATCTCTTGGACCCAGCAACCGGGAAGAAAGGTTATTACTTTTACGCCTGGCCTGAAATATCTAATTACATTGACAGATTAAACATAATGGCATATGACTATCACAAATTTGATACTGCAGCCGGGCCGATTGGTCCCATAAGTTGGTTTGAACCATCGCTAATTTACGCGCTTAAATCAGTTGCGCCATGGAAGATCTATATCGGTACTCCAAATTATGGATATAACTGGGTAACAAAAGTTACCGGCGTATGCCCCACAAATACTCCGATGTCTGAAAAGAAGAGCTCTAATGCAGCGATTATCCATCAACTGAGAGCCAAAGCTATTTTAGATAAGCCAGGAGCTGTTGCAACATATAATGAAAAATTTGGCGAAACTAATGTTCTGTATACCGCTGAATTTAATGGCGTTAATTCAGCTGGTTCAACGACAAGTTGTAAGGTTAACCATTCAGTTTGGTATGTCGATGCTCGCGGATATGGCGCAAGAGCCAAACTAGTTGAGAAATATCGCTTAGGTGGAATCTCCGAGTGGGAGATTGGTTACGGTGATGACTTAGCGATTGAAGAAGTTAAGAAGGTCGCAATCGCGATGGGACAAGATAAAGTTGTTGGGGATGTAACAGCAAGTACGGAAAATTTACTTTACGGCGAAAGTGTTGCATTCAACGGAACTTTTAAATTGGCTGATGGGCGACCGCTAACTAGCGTTCCAGTATTTATGGATATCAAGCGAGCATCAGGTACATCGCGGCAATCAATTGGCCAAACCGCCACGGATGGAACTTTTGGGATAAAAGTTTTGCTTGGTGAATCAACAAACATCTCATTTTCTACCGATGAAACTTGGGAACGCACTTTGGGGGCAACGCCAGAGAGAATTATAGGTATTTCGAGAGTTGTATCTTGGAGCATCCCGGCATCGATGAAGCGCGGAGTTGCATATAAAGTTACTGGACAAGTACAGCCCAGAGTTGCGGGAATTAAAGTTGTTTTGGATGATGGAATTTCCCAGGTGGATGGAATAACCACTGTGGATGGAAAGTTTGAAATTGAAGTTACTTCAATGAAAGTTGGAGCAAAACAATTTAGAATTGTGACTGAAACCGAAGCCGGATTCGTCGGCTCTAAAAGCGCATTTTCAACGGTATTGGTCCGGTAAGTAAAAATGTCAAAGACGCTTACAAAAGATGAAGTCAATATCAGTGAGTTACTTGATCGACCTTGGATAACAATAGTTTGGGATGATCCAGTAAATCTAATGACCTATGTGACTCATGTTTTTATCAAACTCTTTGGTTTTTCTAAAGAGAGAGCCCATGAATTGATGATGCAAGTTCACAACGAGGGTCGTGCGGTTGTCTCGACTGGAACCCGGGAGGAAATGGAGCGCGATGTTCAGCGACTTCATGAGCATGGTCTTTGGGCAACACTTCAGCGCGATGACAAAATCTGATGTCAAGCTTTGAGAAAGTTGGTGCTGGTTTCTCACTTGACTTAACGCTAGATGAAGCGAACATACTTATTAATTTAGTTGAACAGCTTTTGGAGCTCCTTGGTGAAGGAGATTTCTTTGCTCATTATGATTCCAGTGATCCACTTGCGCAATTACTCGCTTTATCATCCGAAATAGTTACACCAGATGATCCAGTTTTACTTAGATTGTTACCAAATGCATATGCCGACCCAGAAGCAGCATCGGATTTCCGTAGGTATACCGAACCACAATTACGCGGAGCTAAACAGAAGAATCTGCGAATAGTGCGCGAAGAGTTAACTATTTTGGTAGATGAGAACCATGGTGGAGTTATTGAAGAATTAAATTCAGATGTCTGGCTTAATGCTTTAAACGATCTACGAATTGCCCTTTCAGTTCGCTTAGAAATTGATGAAACTAGCTTTGATAAATTTGAAATGCTGCCTGATGAAGATCCGCAGAAGCCGGTTTATGCAGTTTATTTCTGGTTAGGTTGGTTGCAGGAGAATTTGTTAGGGTTACTCCTATGACTCTTTACATTACCGCCGCACATGTCGAGGCAATTCTCGAACAATCTCGCGCGCAATATCCCGACGAATGTTGTGGCGTAATTCTTGGTCCCGAGGGCAGTGATAGCGCGCAAGTACTTAAACCAATGGTTAATGCGGCACACTCACCAACTTTCTACGAATTTGATTCCAAAGATTTATTGGCTCTATACCGTCAAGTTGAAGATGACTCGCAGGAAATAGTCGTGGTTTATCACTCGCATACTGAGACCGAGGCTTATCCATCTCGCACTGATATTTCCTACGCATCGGAACCTGGCGCGCACTATGTTCTAGTTTCTACCCGCAAAGAGATTGCACCTGAGAATGAATTCCGCTCATATCGAATTATTGATGGCGTTGTAACCGAAGAAGATGTTGAAATAGTTACTCGGATTGGCGATTAAGCCGAGCTTCAAGGATACTTACATCTATGTCAGCGCCAATAATTGAAGTTCGAATCCCAACAATTCTTCGTCCATATACCAATAGCGAGAAGGTTGTTTCAGCTGAAGCCACAAATTTGGCAGAGCTAATTTCAGCTTTGGATCGCAAATTTACTGGGCTTGGCGAACGTTTACTTGAGAATGGCGAACTACGTCGTTTTATAAATATTTATATCAATGATGAAGATGTTCGATTTATGGGTTCACTTGCTGCAACGCTTAAAGCTGGTGATTCAGTAACAATATTGCCCGCCGTAGCTGGTGGTTGTTAGTGACAAGATACGAATCTCTCGAAGCATCTCTTGGCCATACTCCTTTAATTGGATTACCAAAACTTTCGCCAAAAACGCAACCAGGTAAGCCACTTGTTCGGCTTTGGGCAAAGCTAGAAGATCGCAATCCAACTGGATCAATCAAAGATCGCACAGCAATTGCGATGATTGATGACGCTGAAAAAACTGGAAAATTAAAACCGGGTGCAACGATTCTGGAACCAACAAGCGGAAATACTGGAATTTCTCTAGCCATGGTTGCAAAAGTTCGTGGCTATAAGTTGATCTGTGTTATGCCGGAAAATACAAGTATCGAACGCACTCAGATTCTTGAGATGTGGGGCGCAAAAATTATTTATTCACCGTCTGCTGGTGGCTCAAATGAAGCGGTCCGAGTAGCGAAAGAACTTGCAGCACAGAATCCAGATTGGGTCTTTCTTTATCAATATGGAAATCCAGCCAACACTCTCGCTCATTACACAACGACTGGTCCGGAAATTTTTGAAGATTTGCCAACAATTACCCACTTTGTAGCGGGCCTTGGAACAACTGGAACGCTTATGGGCGCTGGAAAATACTTGCGGGAGAAGAATCCTGATATTTTAATTATTGCAGCCGAACCTAGATATGGTGAAGTGGTATATGGACTGCGAAATCTTGATGCTGGTTTTGTTCCCGAACTTTATGATGAATCAGTGATTACTCGCAGATTTTCAGTTGGTGCCAAAGATTCAGTTCGCCGGGTAAAACAATTACTCGAAGTTGAGGGAATATTTGCGGGAATTTCTACAGGTGCAATTCTGCATGCAGCCCTCGGATTAGCCAAGGAGAGTGTGGATGCTGGGATTGGTGCAGATATCGCTCTTATTGTGTGTGATGCGGGCTGGAAGTATTTATCAACTGGTATCTATGGAAAAGATGGAGATTCAGAAGTTTTAGATGGCCAGCTTTGGGCTTAACTCTTTCCTAAAGGTAGGCTTGGCTATATGTCGGCCGCAAATTTATCTAAGAATTCGCCAATCGGTATTTTCGATTCAGGCGTTGGTGGCCTAACTGTTGCGAGATCGATTATCGATCAACTGCCCGGAGAATCAATTCTTTATGTCGGTGATACTGCGCGCGGTCCATATGGTCCAAGGCCACTTGCCGAAGTTCGAACTTTTGCACTAGAAGTTCTTGATCAATTAGTTGAAGCAGGTGTTAAAGCGATAGTTATTGCTTGCAACACTGCAAGTGCAGCCATGTTGCGGGATGCCCGCGAACGATATTCGCTTCCAGTTATTGAAGTTATTCAACCAGCTGTTCGTAGAGCAGTTTCCGCAACTCGCAGCGGTCAAATCGGAGTTATTGGAACCAACGCAACAATTGATTCAGGTGCTTATCTGGATGCATTTGCCGCAGCACCGCAGTTAGAAATAACTTCGGTCGCTTGCCCGCTTTTTGTTGAATATGTTGAACGCGGTGAAACATCTGGTGCAGCGATTACCAAAATTGCGACAGATTACCTGAAACCACTTGTTGATAAGAATATTGATACCTTAGTTCTAGGTTGCACACATTATCCATTGCTTACCGGTGTGATCTCATATGTGATGGGAAATGAAGTAACTCTCGTTTCAAGTGCCGAGGAGACCGCAAAAGATCTATATCGAATTCTAGTTGAAGGCGATATGTTAAATACATCTGGAATACCCACACATAAATTTGTATCAACTGGAGAGGGCGAAATGTTTAGCAAACTTGCCAGACGCTTTCTTGGTCCAGAAGTTACAAAAGTCGAATCGAGGATTTAAATGTCAACTGAAAACTTGCAGAGCGGTTCGAGAATCGATGGTAGAAATCCTGGAGATTTGCGCCAAATCAAATTCACTCGCAATTGGTTAAACAATGCTGAAGGTTCAGTTCTGGTCGAATTTGGAAACACTCGCGTTCTCTGTGTTGCTTCATTTACTCCAGGCGTTCCACGTTGGTTAGTTGGTAAGGGTGGCGGTTGGGTGACGAGTGAGTACGCGATGTTGCCACGCGCTACCCACACTAGATCAGATCGCGAAAGCGTTAAAGGAAAATTAGGAGGACGAACTCAAGAAATTTCTCGTCTCGTTGGTCGCTCACTTCGCGCAGTTGTTGACACTGCAGCGCTCGGTGAAAATACAATTGTGATCGACTGTGATGTTCTGCAAGCTGATGGTGGCACTAGAACTGCAGCAATTACAGGTGCATATGTCGCACTGCAAGATGCAATTACTTGGGCAAAAAAGAAGGGTCATATTCCTGCTTCCCGCAATCCAATTACCCAAGGCGTATCTGCGGTAAGTGTAGGAATTATTGGTGGCATACCGATGCTAGACCTCTGTTATGAGGAAGATGTAACGGCTGATACAGATATGAATATTGTCTGCACCGCAGATGGAAACTTTGTTGAAGTTCAGGGAACTGCCGAAGGAAAACCATTTGATCGTACTTTGCTAAATAGTTTACTTGATCTTGGTGTTTCTGGTTGTAATCAACTTTCTAAGTTGCAGCAGAGCGCTCTCGTATAAGAATGAATTAAATAGTGCGCCAAATTGTTTTAGCGACGCAGAACAAAGGCAAGATTGCCGAGTTTGAAAGGTTGCTTGCAGAGTTCGCAGAAGATATTGAAGTCCTTGGGCTTAAAGATTTCCCTGATATGCCAGATATTGCCGAAACCGGAGAATCATTTACCGAGAATGCACTTTTAAAGGCTCGAGGTGTTTGTGACTTCACTGGGCTTCCAGCCCTTGCTGATGACAGTGGACTATGTGTTGATTTCCTAAAAGGAGACCCTGGAATTTATTCTGCAAGATGGTCAGGTGTTCACGGTGATGATTTTGCAAACATTCACCGAGTTTTATCGCAATTGGATGGCGTTTTGGATCAGGCACGAAGCGCACATTTCGTTTGTGAGGTTGCATTGGTTTTTCCATCGACTCATCGATCTGCAAATAGCGAGGTGATAGAACGTGGAAAACTTGAAGGATTTATCACCCTCGCCCCACGTGGTACTGCTGGTTTCGGGTATGACCCAATATTTCAACCTGTGGGCCAAGCGTTAACTTTGGGTGAATTCGCGCACGGCGAGAAAGACAAGCTTAGTCATCGTGGAATTGCACTTAGAGCCATAGCACCACGAATAGGCGTTTTACTCTAGCTTTTCTTGGTTTTGCAGAGCCCTGAGGTATCCTTTTGCCATTAAGTTTTCAATCTAACTTTCAATTACAAACCAAGGAGTACTAACGTGGCAGTTAAGAAAACCGCAAAGAAGAGCGCAAAGAAGACAGCTGCAAAGCGCGTAGTTAAGAAATCTGCTGCAAAGCGCGTAGTTAAGAAATCTGCTGCAAAGCGCGTAGTTAAGAAGTCCAGTGCAAAGAAGTCCGCTGTTAAGAAGTCCGCTGCTAAGAAGTCAGCGAAGAGGGCTGTTAAGAAATCGTCGAAGAAATCTGCGAAGCGCTCTTCTTCTACATTTATAGTCCCAGCAGTTCCAGCCTCAACAATTCGTTCTAACTTTCAGAGCTCTTCTGTGACGAATCGCCCAGCAAAAACTCCTGGTGCAAACGTTCCAGCTTCAGTTACAGCAAATAGCTCTTCCTCAAAGCGAGTGGTAACTGCTGTCGTAATTGCAGTGGTATTAATTGCACTTTTAGTTGTTTCACGCAATGGTTCAACAACAACCGAGAGCGCTGCACCTGAAGCAACTACTTCAGCCGAAGCATCTCAAGGAAGTATGGCTGATGAGTCTGCAGAACCAACTACTGAGGCATCTGCCGAAGCATCTGAAGCCGCAACAGTTGTTGATGGTGGCGGAAGTGAACCAGTAGGAATCGTTGCACAATACACAGCAACAGGCGCAACAATCTTTTGGAAGGCTCCAGCAGATGGAACAGCAGCTGCAAACTACAACGTTGAAATCCGATCAAATGGTGGAAGCTGGAAATTAATTTCAACAGTCCCAGCAACTCAATTCTCTTTGGACATTACAAAGGGAGATACAGCAGGTTGGTGCTCATTTAGAGTTTCAACTGTTCTTGAAGATGGAACTGTAGTTGGCGGAAAAGTTTTCGGACTTCCAGGCCAATACGCTTAAAGATTTAATTTACGTTTAACGCATCAAGAATAGATGCAACGTAAACATCACTACCAGCTTCAATTAAGTGGACACCATCCGGAGCGAAAAACTCTGGGTGGTTTTCTGCTATCTGGGCCCAATCAACAAGCGTTGCATTGGAATACTTAGAAACAACTTCACTAATAATCTTATTATTACCATCTCGCCAAGTTCTTGGTACTGCAGTATTAATCACAATGATTTTTGGTTGATCCTTCAGTAGCTCCATTAATTTGACCATATCCTCGCGAGATACCGAATTGTTGTTACCAACATTTAATACAACAGTCGAAGATGCCACCTTTGATTTATCCTCTTCAACCGCCGTAATTAACTCCTGAATCTGACGGCCAACTCGCGCATTTATTAGCGCAATATCTTTAGATAAAGCCAACTTATTACGGATGCCTAAAATTACTGAATCTCCCGTAACCCATAGACCAGTGCTATTTTCAGAAATGACGGTCTGTGGCAATTCAAGTTCGGGCTTAACCTCAACGACAATTGATTGATCCCGCTGCCAAGCCACAGCAATTGAGCTCCCAGTCAATAGCATGGTGAAAGCGGATATTGCAGCGATGAAAATTCGTTGGCGCTTTTGCATAACTTTTGTGCGGTATTTAATTCCTCTAAACCAATTTTGAACCAAACCTCTTCGGATTGGAATCTCTATTGCCCGAAGTGAGATATCTGCGAGTATCAATACGAGTAGAACTCTTGCGAAATTTAGAGCAAGTAGCGAACCAGTTAAATCAGCACCTGGTCTTGTAACTTGGAATACAACCCAATGCCACAAGTAAATTCCATATGATCTCTGGCCAATCCATAGCAGGAATCTTGCGCTCAATATCGGCGAGAAACGCGATGCTGGATGAACGATAGAAATAAGGGTTGCACAACCAAATAAACCGGCTAGTGGAAATGCAATCTGATACAAAGTCGCATTAGTTTCATCAATAAATAAGAAGATGCAGAGGAGCCCAACAAATCCGACGACTCCTATTCCATCAATGAAATCCTGGGCGCGCTGTGAAATGTTTGGTGTTAAATTTCTCGGAATCCAACTCACCGCGAGAGCAGCTCCTAGAAACAATCCGAGGCTATGAGTATCAGTACCGAAATAGATGTGGCTAATTCGGCCCGCTGTTGCATTATCTGTCTGTATCGAGAAGAGAAATAGCGCAGTACCAGAGAACGTTGCAATCAAAAGTGCTGCTCTTCGAACTACTCGCTTTCCAAATCTGCGCCAGATAAAGAGTAAAAGAATGGGCCAGATCAAATAAAACTGAAATTCAACTGCGAGCGACCAAGTGTGCTGGAGAAGCGGTGGTCGACCAATCGCTTGGAAATAATCCTGATGTAGCGCAACTAGGTGCCAATTATTTGTACCAGAAAGCACAAAGGGAACATCGCTTACAAATCTACGAACAGAATCCGGGGCAAAAAGCGCCATTGCGAGCGAAGTAACTATTATTAGGACCAGCAACCCCGGAAGCAATCTGCGGACTCGCGCCGCATAGAATTCTTTAATATCAAGACCATTAGCGCTCTCGATTGAATCCAAAATTAACCTTGTTATTACATATCCAGAGATAACAAAAAATAGATCTACGCCTAGAAACCCGCCAGGAATCCAATCAATACCTAAGTGATAAAGAACTACCGCAGTGACAGCAAGCGCGCGCAAGCCATCGATTGATGGAATATGTGTTGTAGATAAATTAGAAGAAGATGCCCGCTGCAAAGTAGTTACTTACGTTTTTTGGTTGTGCTCTTCTTTGCCGCTTTTTTTACTGGCTTCTTTACGGCTTTCTTAACTTTGTTCACCACTGGAACTGTTTGTGTAACGCTAATGGCCTTAGAACCTTGACGAACAAATGATTTCTCAACGGGGCGATTATTCTCATCAATATTGGCATCGATATCACCTTGCAACGATGCGAGTCGCTCGAAAGCTTGCTTTAATCTGCTCCGAGTTTCAGCAATCGCATGCTCAGCGGCTGTAAGCGATTGAGTCTGGACTCGATATAAACGTTCGGACTCTGAAATTGCACTTGTAAGCCATGATCGAAATTCGCCAACTTCACTTGTTGCCTCGATAATGATTTTCTCACTCTCACGCCTTGCAGCGCTGGCAAGAGCAGAAGCTTCACGTTTGCTCTCGGTCAGCAAATGCTCTGCTTGTCGCACAGCTTTATCGCGTAGCTCCAAACCATCAGACTCTGCAGCCTCTAGATATTTACGACCTCGAGATTCGGCTCCGGCCAATATCGATTTGGCTTTTGATTCTGATGAATCTAAACGTTCTTTGGTAATTCTTGCTGCTTCAGCAACAGTCTGCTCAGCAGATGCAAGGGCGCGTGATTCACGCTGTTGGGCAGTCTTAATTAAACTCATCGCAGTTTCACCAGCAAGAATTTCAAACTCTTCTTTACTTAAACTTGTGATGTCTCGACGTGAGCGAAGATCGGCTAGTTGAGTTTCTAATTGGCGAATTCGTTCAACTGCGTTCTCAGTTGGGGCAGCAACAGTTTCCTCTTTAAAACCGACCCATGAACGGAATTTCTTCTCAGCCATTTTGACCCCTCATGTCTCATAAGCAATTTCGTATAGCGGTCAGCCTATAACAGAGGGCGGGGTGAGTGCCATGAGTGATTTTCCTATCCCGGTCGCCAGCTGTGCGCTTAGAATTGCGGCATGAGCGATTCAATAAAGAATTCACACGAACTTTTGGCCGAGTTCATCAAAAATGGCGAGAATTTCATTTCAACCGCAAGATCTATCAGAGAAGCGGATTTAGCGAAAACACCGATTGCCGGCGAATGGTCAGCGGCATTTGTTCTGCATCATATGTGTGATGGTGATTTACATTTCGCTACTAGGTATTTATATAATTTGGCGGAAGATAATCCCGAGATTTCACCTTTTAATGAGGACATCTATCCAGATCGAATTAATTATGCAAAGCGCGATCCACTAGCGTCACTTGCTGCGATAGAAGGAATTTTTCAAGCGGTTAAGAATATTCTTGCAATCGTTCCCGAAGGAGATTGGCTTCGAACTTCAGTTCATGCCGAGCGCGGGGTTATAACTCTTGCGGGCATCGTTTCAATAGCGGCTGGCCACAGTAAGGCCCACGCGAATCAATTAAGAACAGTTATTGAGGCGCTCTGAATCACAGATAAATAAAATATTGGTGCGGGAGGCGGGACTTGAACCCGCACGTCCGAAGACACAAGTTCCTAAGACTTGCGTGTCTGCCATTTCACCACTCCCGCTGGAGAGATGAGAGAAGATTAAGGTAACTTAGCCAAAAGCACCAAACTGAGATTAAATTAGGGCAGGCAAGAACAGCCTCATTCAATTAATTAGGAGCCGAAATGTCATTAACACCAACCCCAGCAGATAAGTTCACATTTGGTTTATGGACTATCGGTTGGCAAGCACGAGATCCTTTTGGTGATGCAACTCGTGCACCATTGGATCCAGTTAGAAGCGTTACAGAGCTAGCGCAACGCGGTGCCTACGGTGTGACATTTCATGATGATGATTTAATTCCATTTGGTTCAAACGATTCGGATCGCAACGCACATATTGCGCGCTTTAAAAAAGCACTTGCGGAAACTGGAATGAAAGTTCCGATGGCAACAACAAATCTATTCACTCACCCGATATTTAAAGACGGTGCACTGACTGCTAACGAACGCGATATTCGTCGCTTCGCAATTTCAAAGGTAATGCGCAATATTGATTTAGCGGCAGAACTCGGCGCCGAAATTTATGTTTGTTGGGGTGGTCGCGAAGGTGCGGAATCTGATGCTGCGAAAGATGGCTATGTAGCGCTCGAGCGTTACCGTGAAGGTTTTAATATTCTTGGCCAATATGTAATCGACAAGGGTTACAAAATTAAGTTTGCAATTGAACCAAAGCCCAATGAACCACGTGGCGATATCTTCTTGCCAACTATTGGACATGCACTTGCATTTATTAATTCTCTTGAACATCCAGAGATGGTTGGCGTTAACCCAGAAGTTGGCCACGAACAGATGTCAAACCTCAACTTTGTTCATGGCATCGCACAAGCCTTGTTTCATAAGAAGTTATTCCATATTGATTTAAATGGTCAGCACGGTCCAAAATTTGACCAAGATTTGGTATTTGGACATGGTGATTTGAAATCAGCCTTCTTCTTGGTAGATCTTCTAGAGCGCTACAAATATGCAGGGCCAAAGCACTTTGATTACAAGCCAGGTCGCACTGAAGATGATCGTGGCGTCTGGGTTTCTGCAACTTCAAATATGCGCACCTATCTTGCACTTAAAGAACGCGCATTGGCATTTCGTGCAGATCCCCGCGTTAAAGCGGCGATGGAAGATTCCCGAATCAATGAACTTGAAGTTCCAACACTTGCCAAGGGTGAAAGTTGGAAGGATTTAACTTCAGTCAACGTTGATGTTGATGGTTTGGCTGCTCGTGGATATCAATACGAGACCATAGACCAATTAGCTATCGAACACTTGATGGGCCTTTAAACTCACTTAAACCTGTAAACTTCGCTAGATGAGCGCCGCACAAAATAACCTGAGCATTCAGGATGAAATAAGCGCGGCAATTCTCCAAGTTCTACGTGATGCGCACTCACAATTAAATTGCGAGATTCCAACTTCACTTACCTTGGATCGCCCTAAAAATCGTGACCACGGTGATTATGCAACTTCAATTGCACTTGCCTTATCTAAAGCATCTGGCTTAGCGCCGCGCAAGATTGCCGAAATTATCGAAGCCGGGTTAAAAGCGCGCGTCGATATTGCTTCTGTTGAAATTGCTGGCCCAGGTTTTGTAAATATAACTCTGGCAAAGAGCAGCCAAGGTGGCGTAATCGCAAATATTCTTTCGGCCGGGAAAACATTTGGTCATGGAAATAAATTAAGCGGCGTTGCAATTAATCTCGAATTTATTAGTGCAAACCCAACTGGACCTCTACATCTTGGACACACTAGATGGGCTGCCGTGGGAGATGCGCTCGGTCGCGTTTTTACGGCTGCGGGCGCAAAAGTAACTCGCGAGTTTTATATAAATGATCGCGGCGTTCAGATGGATAAATTTGGTGCATCACTTCAAGCCGCGGCACTCGGTCAACCCCGACCAGAAGATGGTTATCACGGCGCATATATTGATGACTTAGCGGTTGAGATAGTTTCGATAAATCCAGACATTTTAAAGTTGACCGGTGAAGAACAAACTTTTGCCTTCCGTGATTTAGGTTATCGACTTCAACTTGCCCAGCAACAAGGTGTATTAGATAAATTTGGAACTCATTTTGATGTTTGGTTCTCAGAGAAGAGTTTGTACGACAACAATTTCTTTGCTCATTGCCAAGAGGTATTGAAAGCCAAGGGCCATGTCTTTGAACTTGATGGTGCAATTTGGTTACGTACAACTGATTTCGGCGATGATAAAGATCGTGTAATGGTTAAGTCCGATGGCTCAATGGCTTACTTCGCATCGGACTCTGCTTATTACATCTCTAAGCGCGAACGCGGGTTTGATGTTTGTATCTATATGTTGGGCGCAGATCACCATGGATATACCGGCCGATTGAAAGCGCTTGCCGCATGTAACGGCGATGATCCCGAATACAACGTTGATGTATTAATTGGTCAGATGGTAAAAATTATGGAGGGTGGAGAAGAGGTAAAACTCTCTAAGCGCGCCGGCACAATAATTACCCTTGAAGAACTTGTTGAAAAAGTTGGTGTCGATGCTGCTAGATATACCTTGATTCGCTATCCAGTAGATACGCCAATGGTTATGGATGTTGACATACTTCGCAGCAGAACAAATGAGAACCCGGTCTATTACGTGCAATATGCGCATGCTCGAATTTGTGGCGTTCTTCGAAATGCCGCAGATATCGGGATTAAATATGGCGCCGAATTAATTCACCCAGAGTTGCTCGTGCACGAACGTGAACGTGAACTTATTGGCGCTCTTGGTGAGTTTCCACGAGTCGTTGCTGGTGCGGCTGAACTTCGCGAACCACATCGCGTTGCGAGATATGTTGAAGAACTTGCCGGTGTCTACCACCGCTTCTACTCTGACTGTCGTGTACTGCCGCTGGGCGATGAAACTCCAAGCGAGCTTCATAGCGCCCGCGCTACCTTATGTTCTGCAACCGCCCAGGTGATTGCAAATGGCCTTGAACTACTCGGTGTTAGCGCACCAGAAAAGATGTAAGTGATGAACTTCTTACCTGATGTCTTTTCAATTAATTCTGCCGTGGTGGCAGGGGAGTTAGTTATTGGTGGCTGCAAATCAACTTCGCTTGCTAAAGAATTTGGAACTCCACTTTTTGTAATTGATGAGGGTGATTTTAAATCTCGTATAACCGGTTGGAAGAACGCGCTTGACAAGAATTTTGGGTCAAGTGCTGGACAGGTTTATTACGCCTCTAAATCTTTTCTCTCAGTCGAAGTCGCAAAGTGGATTAGCGATGCTGGGATTGGAATTGATGTTTGCACTGGTGGTGAACTTGCAGTCGCGCTAGCCGCTAAATTTCCAGCAGATCGCATTGAAGTTCACGGTAATAATAAATCTGAGGCTGAGATTGCAAAGGCGATAAGCGTTGGCGTTGCAAAGATAGTCATTGATTCAACGCAGGAAATCGAAAGAGTTAATCGCTTAGCTAAAGCTTCTGGCAAGGTTCAGAAAGTCCTTCTGCGAATTACTCCGGGAGTAGAAGCTCATACTCATGAAGCAATCTCAACGGCACATGAAGATGTGAAATTTGGATTCTCAATCGCCAGTGGCTCTGCTTGGAAAGCAATTTCCGAAGTCGAAGCCGCTGCAAACCTTTCACTCGAAGGCTTGCACTGTCATATTGGTTCACAAATCTTCGAGAACGAGGGGTTCATTCTCGCAACGTCGCGTTTAATTGAACTTGCCGCTAAGTTCCGCGACCAATTTAAACGTGAACTTTCCGAACTAGATGTTGGCGGTGGATATGGAATTGCATATGTCGACGGTGAAATAACTTTCGATCCAGATAAAGCGATATCCGCACTTGCTGAATTAGTTAAGAGCCAATGCGCAATACACTCAATAAAAGTTCCAATGATTTCAATTGAACCCGGCCGTGCTATTTCTGGTCCAACGACCACAACACTTTATGAAGTTGGTACAACTAAAGATGTAGTTCTTGATAGTGGAAAGACCCGTCGATATATCGCGGTCGATGGTGGCATGAGCGATAATGTAAGACCGGCACTTTATGGCGCCGAATATTCCGCCATTCTTGCGAATCGCACATCAACAACTGCGCCAGTGGATTCCAGGCTTGTTGGGAAGCATTGTGAAACGGGCGACATAATTATTCGGGAAATAGGACTGCCTGCAGATATTGCTCCCGGGGATTTAATCGCCATTCCTGCAACCGGGGCATATGGCCGAAGTATGGCTAGCAATTACAACCATATGTTGAAGCCAGCTGTTATTGCTGTTGCAAATGGGAGTGCCCGTGTAATTTTGCGCCGTGAAATTGAGGCTGATTTGTTGGCCCTTGATGTAGTCGAGGCGCCACGAACTATTAATTAGGAAAGTTGACATAAATAGCGTTCGGCTTGAGCAAAAAATAGGAGAGAATAGCCTAATGAATTCGCAGAAAACTCTTCGCGTCGGAATGCTCGGCTGCGGCGTTGTTGGCAGCGAAGTCGCACGTTTACTAGTTGCAAACCAATCTGACCTAACAGCGAGATCGGGAGCAAGATTAGAGCTTGTAAAAATCGGAGTTCGTAATTTAACAAGGCCAAGCATTGCTAAAGAGTTGCTGACAACTGATCTTGAATCAATTGTCAAAGATGCAAATATTGATTTAATAATTGAGGTTATTGGTGGCATCGAACCTGCTAGATCACTAATCCTAGAAGCGCTTAAAAACGGTAAGTCAGTTGTAACTGCGAATAAAGCGCTGCTTGCAAAACATGGCGGCGAACTTTTTACTGCCGCAGATAAGAGCGGTGTAGATCTTTATTACGAAGCCTCAGTTGCTGGCGCAATTCCAATTCTGCGCCCACTTCGCGAATCACTTGTTGGCGATCATGTGCAACGAGTAATGGGAATTGTTAATGGAACAACTAACTTTATTCTGACCAGAATGGATGAATCAGGCGCGGCATTTGCCGATGCACTTGCGGAAGCACAAGCCCTAGGTTTTGCTGAGGCGGATCCAACTGCTGATGTTGAAGGATTTGATGCTGCAGCAAAGGCGGCAATCTTGGCTGGCCTCGCTTTCCACTCTCGCGTGACAGATGCTGATGTGTTTCGTGAAGGAATTACAAAAATTACTGACACTGATGTTGCCGTAGCCAAATCGTTAGATTTAGTTGTGAAATTGTTAGCAATCGCTGAATTAACAAGCGATGGCAAAATAAGTGTCCGTGTTCATCCAACTCTGATTTCTCGTAGCCATCCACTAGCCGCTGTTCGTGAAGCTTTCAATGCAGTTTTTGTGGAATCTGAATCTGCTGGCGCGATGATGTTCTATGGTCGCGGCGCAGGTGGCGCACCAACTGCATCAGCAATTCTTGGAGACTTAGTAGCAGTTGCTAGACATCGCGTAAGTGGTGGCCTTGGTCCACGTGAAAGTGATTATGCAGATCTAGATATTGCCCCAATGGGATCAACTAAAACCCGCTATTTAATTCGCTTAGATGTTGCTGATCTCCCAGGTGTACTTGCGGCTGTCGCGCAAACTTTCGCAAAACATGAGGTTTCAATTCAAACAGTTCGTCAGACTGGCCGTAATGATGCCGCAGAGTTAATTGTTATGACACATAAATCCACTGATTCGGCACTTGCTGCAACAGTTGCTGAATTGCAGAGCCTTGGCGCAGTTAAAGATATTGCAAGTGTTATTCGAGTTGAGGGAATGGGCGCATGAGTATTTTTAAGAAAAAAGGTGCGCACCAATGGCGCGGTGTAATTGAAGAATATCGCCATCGCTTACCGGTCTCTTCGAAGACACCAATAGTTTCACTTCGTGAAGGTGGGACTCCACTTGTTTCGGCAAGTGTTCTATCTGCAATATTAGATAACGATGTCTGGTTGAAAGTTGAAGGGGTAAATCCAACAGGATCTTTCAAGGATCGCGGAATGACAATGGCTATTTCGAAAGCGGCAGAAGATGGAGCCAAAGCGGTTATCTGTGCATCCACGGGAAATACTTCAGCTAGTGCTGCGGCTTATGCAACTAAGGCAGGAATGCGCCCTGTTGTTTTGGTTCCTGAAGGCAAGATTGCAATGGGAAAACTTGCCCAAGCTATTGCGCATGGTGCAACACTTCTCCAAGTTGATGGCAACTTCGATGATTGTTTAAATCTGGCCCGCGAACTATCTGAGAAATATCCCGTCGCACTTGTTAACTCAGTAAATCCATATCGCATTGATGGTCAGAAGACTGCCAGCTTTGAAGTAGTAGATATGTTGGGAGATGCTCCTGATCTGCATGTGCTTCCAGTTGGAAATGCTGGAAATATCACCGCATATTGGATGGGCTACAACGAGTATTTCAAAGATGGAATCGCTAAACAGCTGCCACAGATGTGGGGCTTTCAAGCAGCAGGCGCGGCGCCAATTGTTCTCGGTGAAGTAGTCAAGAATCCAGACACAATTGCAACTGCAATTCGGATTGGAAATCCAGCATCGTGGCAACAAGCTGTTGTAGCGCGTGATTCATCCGGTGGATTGATTGATTCAGTAACTGATGAAGAGATTCTTGCTGCATATCGCTTAGTCGCTGCTAAAGAAGGAATTTTTGTTGAACCTTCTAGCGCTGCGGGAATTGCTGGGCTAATCAAGAAACAGAGCCAAGGAAAGTTACCTAAAGATAAGCGAATTGTTATTACTGTTACCGGCAATGGCTTGAAAGATGTTGGCTGGATTTTAGATCATGCTGAAGCCCCAACTGTTATCCCAATTGATGTAAAGCGAGCAGCAGAAGCGATTGGACTTGCATAATGTCATCAGCTAAGAGCCGTCTAACTTTTAAAGCCACTATGGCGCAAGTAAGTGTGCCGGCGACAAGTGCGAATCTTGGGCCTGGCTTTGACACCCTTGCTCTGGCGCTCGATCTTCGTGATCGCTACGCCGCACAAGTTTTAGATGATGCAACATTCGATGTTGATGTATCGGGTGAAGGCAGTGACGATGTTAAGAAAGATAAGAATAATTTAGTAATTAAAGCGATGCTGCGTGGCTTTGAACATATGGGGCAGAAGCCAAAGGGAATCGCGTTGCGTCAATTAAATGTAATTCCACATGGTCGTGGACTTGGATCTTCAGCAGCCGCAATTGTTGGTGGATTATCACTTGCTCGGGCACTGGTTCTTGGCGGCGATCAACTCATGACAACTGATAAAATGATTGCGCTAGGAACAGAACTTGAAGGACATCCAGATAATATTGCTGCAGCCGTATTAGGAAGCGCAACGATTGCTTGGACTGAAAATAACGTGGGTCGTGGAGTTAGCATCAAAGTTAATCCAAAAATTAAGGCTCTACTATTTATTCCAGAAAGCCATCTTGCAACGGCAAAAGCCCGTAAATTATTACCAGAAACTATCCCGCATCAAGATGCAGTACTAAATGCCTCAAGAGCAGCGTTATTGGTTCATGCGCTTGAATCCCGTCCAGATTTATTACTG
Source organism: Actinomycetales bacterium (assembly GCA_007280395.1). GTDB lineage: Bacteria > Actinomycetota > Actinomycetes > Nanopelagicales > Nanopelagicaceae > AAA044-D11. The sequence goes on from QYQH01000043.1 coordinate 22,373, forward strand.
GAAGCAACTGAAGATTTGTTACATCAAAATTACCGAGCTGAAGCGATGCCAAAATCAATGGCACTAGTAAATAAACTTCGCGCTGCTGGCGTTCCCGCAATGATCTCGGGAGCAGGCCCATCTGTTCTCGTGCTTCATACTCTCGATGACCTTGAGGTAGAAGCGGTTATAAAGGTCGCGGCCGGCTCATTTACCGCTCAAAAATTGGGCATTTCAACTCACGGAGCCGAGTAGCCAGATTTTTTGCCCAAGAGCGAGGGCATATGCTAAGTTTTCCCTTATCTGGTAGCCGAGAAATTCATCGGTAAGTAAAGCTAGATAATCGAAATATTCAACAAATTCGCTAAATTAAAACTCTTTCGTTTAGCGCAACATAGAAATGAAAAAATAAAAAATATATGGCAACTACAAAAGCTAGCGCAAAAGAATCTGGCGAACTTTCAGCAATGCTCCTTCCTGAGCTTAAGAAAGTTGCGGGCCAACTAGGCATCGAAGATGCCACATCAATGAAGAAACCTGACTTGGTTCAGGCAATTGGTGATCTGCAAGCAGCAAATCGCGATGCCGCAAAGGCAGAACGCGAGGCACGTCGCGCAGAACGCGATGCCCGCCGTAAAGGTGGAAATAAGAATTCAAATAACAATTCAAATAGCAACAGCAGTAACAATAATCAGAACGAGGCAGATGATGGCGAGAACCAAGGTTCTAACCCAAATGATGCATCTGATGCTGATGTAAATAAGAAGGAATGGACTGGCGCTGGCAATAACAATCGCAATGATCGCCACAACAATCGCCGTGACCGTGGGGACCGAAATGATCGGGGCGACCGCAATAACCGATTCCGTGATCGTGGAAATCGTGAGGAGCGCGAAATCGTTATCTCTGAAGATGACATTCTGCTTCCAGTCGGTGGCCTCTTAGATATTCTCGAAAATTATGCATTCATTCGCACCGGTGGCTATTTAGCTAGCCCAAATGATGTTTATGTTTCATTGCAACAAGTTCGTCGTTACGGACTTCGTAAGGGCGATGTCATTACAGGTTCCGTTCGCCAACCTCATGAGGGTGAACGCAAAGAGAAGTTCAACGCACTTGTGCGAGTAGAAACTGTTAATGGCGCAGATCCCGAGAGTTCAAAAGAGCGCGTCGAGTTTGCAAAGTTAGTTCCGCTTTATCCGCAGGAGCGTCTGCGCTTAGAAACTGAACCAAACATTCTGACTACCCGAGTTATTGATCTAATTTCTCCCATTGGTAAGGGCCAACGCGGACTTATTGTTTCGCCACCAAAAGCCGGAAAGACAATGGTTCTTCAAGCAATTGCGAATGCGATAACAACTAATAATCCAGAGTGCCACTTGATGGTTGTACTAGTTGATGAGCGCCCAGAAGAAGTTACTGATATGCAGCGTTCAATTAAGGGCGAAGTTATTGCTTCGACTTTCGATCGTCCTGCCGATGATCACACTTCTGTCGCCGAACTTGCAATCGAGCGCGCAAAGCGTTTAGTTGAACTTGGCCACGATGTAGTTGTGCTTCTCGATTCAATTACTCGACTTGGCCGTGCTTACAACATCGCTGCACCAGCATCAGGACGTATCTTGTCCGGTGGTGTTGATTCTGCAGCGCTTTATCCACCTAAGAAATTCTTCGGAGCAGCACGTAACGTTGAAAACGGTGGCTCACTAACTATTCTCGCAACAGCCCTAATTGATACTGGGTCGAAGATGGATGAAGTTATCTTCGAAGAGTTCAAGGGAACTGGAAATATGGAACTTATCTTGAACCGTAAATTCGCAGATAAGCGCATCTTCCCAGCGGTTGATGTTGTTGCATCTGGAACTCGTAAGGAAGAAATCCTTATGGGAACTGAAGAGTTAAATATTGTTTGGCGCCTGCGTCGTGTGCTGCACGCTCTCGAGCCACAACAAGCGCTTGAACTACTTCTTGAAAAGATGAAGGGCACTAAGTCGAATGTGGAGTTCTTGATGCAGATCCAGAAGACCACAACCTCTGAAGGTGGCACCTCAACCAACGGCAACTAAGGCCGAATTTCAGGAAATTTCAGGCAATTTCAGAGAAGTGGCCCCATCGGGCTATCCTTCAACCTCGCACTGGTTCACGGTTAATCGCCGATCCAGTCAAAACCTAGGAGATAGAAATGAAGAACGAGATTCACCCAAATTATTTAGGGACCACGGTTACTTGCGGTTGCGGTGAAGTTTTCACAACCCGCAGCACAAAAGAATCAGGTTCAATCTACGTCGAAGTTTGTTCAGTTTGCCACCCGTTCTACACCGGCAAGCAACGTATTCTCGATACTGGTGGCCGCGTAGCTAAGTTCGAAAAGCGCTTCGGAGCATCAACAACCAAATAGCTTTCTTAAGAGACCGCAACGTTTTCACTTCGTGTGAGGACGGGCGGTCTTTTTTATTTTATTAGTTATTTAAGTTCATTACTAAAAGAAATTGGAGGAAGTAAAAATGGCAGCAGCTACACCGACTGATCGTTTTGCATCCGTCCATGCGCTTTTAGCCGAATACGATGTTCTAGAGAGAGAGATGGCAGACCCTTCGATCCACTCGGATCAAGGTAAAGCCCGCCAACTTGGAAAACGTTACGCACATCTTGGTCCAGTAATTGCGGGATACCGCGCTTGGAAATCTGCAACCGAAGATTTAGCAGCAGGCAGAGAGATGGCGGCGGATGATGCAGATTTTGCCACTGAGATTCCTGCACTAGAAGCAAAATTACAAGAGACCGAAACATCACTCGAAGAGTTGCTGTTACCACGTGACCCTAACGATGATCGCGATGTTATTTTAGAAATCAAAGCCGGTGCTGGTGGCGATGAATCCGCGCTATTTGCTGGTGACTTACTACGTATGTATCAAAGATTTGCTGAGCGCCAAGGTTGGAAGACTGAAATTATTGATTACGCTGATTCTGAAATGGGTGGCTATAAGGAAATTTCAATGGCCGTTAAATCTAAAGGGGTAGCCGAACCAGGCAAGTCGCCATATGCAAAGCTAAAGTTTGAGGGCGGCGTGCATCGCGTGCAACGCGTTCCAGAAACCGAATCCCAAGGTCGAATTCACACCTCCGCGGCCGGCGTTCTAATCCTTGCCGAAGCAG
>QYQH01000074.1 GCA_007280395.1 Actinomycetales bacterium
TGATAATCCAAAACTATTCGGATTAGTGCAAGAAGTATGTATTGCTTCTGGTCTACCAATGCCAAAAGTTGCAATAGTTTATGACGAAGCGCCAAATGCATTTGCGACTGGGCGGAACCCACAGCACGCACTAATTGCATTCACAACTGGAATTTTAAATGTCATGGATAGAGATGAACTCCAGGGGGTAATTGCACACGAGATGTCTCATGTAGCCAATCGAGATACTTTAGTAAGCGCAGTTGCTGCTACAACTGCAGGCGCCATAGCAATAGTCTCTGATCTGTTAACTCGGATGGCGTTCTTCGGTGGCGCTCGAAATAGAGAAAATAACAACAACCCACTTGCTCTAATCTTTTCGCTTTTAGTACTAATTCTTGCGCCATTCGCCGCTCTTTTATTAAAGTCGGCAATTTCTAGAAAGCGCGAAGCACTCGCCGATGCAACTGCTGTTAGCTTTACTCGCAACCCAGCTGGGCTAAGAAAAGCACTTGAAATCTTGGCTCGAGATTCAACTGTCGTTAAGCAACGATCGAACGCAGTTGCTCATATTTGGATTGAATCCCCATTAGATGCAAAGAGTGTTTCAAGAATGTTTGCTACTCACCCACCGATAGAAGAGCGCATCCAAACTCTGCGATCAATGGAATCTTTATAGCTCTTTATTTGGGAAAGTTATTGTGAAAGTCGCACCCGCACCTAACTCAGATTTAACTTCAACACTTCCGCCATGTGCCTTCATTACCGCATCAACAATTGCTAGGCCAAGTCCGCTTCCTTCGCCACTTACGCGAGCTCTCGATGGATCTGCGCGGAAGAATCTTTCGAAGATTCGAGTCTGATTTTCCTGTGAAAGACCATTGCCATTATCGCTAACTGAAATTTGCACATCCGACTCGTTCTGCACAATTTCTACTGAAATCTTGGTTCCCACCGGTGTATGCGTTCTGGCATTTGCTAGCAAATTAGATACAGCCTGGTGGATACGCATCGAATCTCCAAGCACAAAAACCTCATCACTTGTGGTTGTAACAGTGATTTTATAGCCCGGACTGGCAGCACGTGCCGATGCCACAGCCTCATTAACTAAATGGTTTATATCTACGGGATCAATAGTTAACTCACGTGATTGATCCAGGCGAGCAAGAAGCAACAAATCTTCTACAAGTGAGCTCATGCGAATTGATTCCTTTTCAATTCTAGAAATCAGCTCTTTAGTTTTCTCCTCACCAACAACAGCGCCTTGGCGATGAAGTTCAGCGAATCCGCGAATTGCAGTAAGTGGTGTCCGTAATTCATGACTTGCATCAGCAACAAATCGGCGCAATTTACTTTCAGATTCACTTCGGATTGCAAAAGATTCTTCAATCCGAGAGAGCATCGTATTAAGTGAGCCGGTTAGTCGACCAACTTCAGTATTTGAATTCACTTCTGGAAGACGGGCCGATAAGTCGCCATCAGCAATCGCGGCGGCAGTATCTTCAATTTTGCTGAGCGGTTTAAGACTTAACTTAATTAGCAATCTTGCAACAAAACCAATAATGAGAAGAACAATCAAACTAATTAGGAGGAAGATTCCCCTTAAACCCTTTAGGGTTTTATCAACACTATCTAGCGCAACTGAAATGACTACGGTGCCAATTCCTGATGGCAAAATTCTTGCAATTGCACGGATATCAGGTTGGTCATCGGCACCGGGAATTGTAAATGGTTTACCTTTCCGCAGAACCACTTCGGCAGAAGTTAATTTATTAAACTCTTGAATATCAATTGAGTTTGTGAATTGGCCACCGACTTGGCCGACAATGTTTCCCTCTAAATCCAAGAGAGTTACAGCGGTTGTTGTTGGAACACCAACAAGTGGGCGAAGAGGTCTAAGAGTATTCATGTCATCTTCTTCACCAGAAACTTCGGAGTCAATACCTGCGCGATCGAGTCTCAACATAGAGGTTTGAACTACTTCATTTAACTGACTATCTGCTTGGCTTATAAGGAAAGAGCGGAGTGAATTAGTCGCGGCAAAATCTGATGCGCCAATCGCAATTGTTGCGAGCGCTAGAGTCGCCAAAATTAAGCGATTACGGAGCGACCATCTTGAGAGCCCGTATTTCATTTAAGAAGTTTACTTGGCTTATTACTTACGGGCTGGTAAGCGCAACCGATATCCCACACCGCGAACGGTATGAATTAGAGCTGGTTCGTAAATATCAATCTTCTTTCGAAGGTACGAGATATACGTTTCAACTATTCCAGCATCACCACGGAAGTCGTACTGCCAAACGTGATCAAGAATTTGAGATTTGCTAACAACCCGATCAGCATTAATCATTAAATAGCGAAGCAACAAGAATTCGGTTGGCGATAAATCAATCATATTTCCAGCTCGATGAACTTCATGAGTTGCTTCATCTAATTCAAGGTCAGCGAAGCGAACTTTCTCATCATCGCTCTCAACTTGGGTAACACCTATGCGACGGAGAAGTGCGCGAAGGCGAGCAACGAGTTCTTCAAGGCTAAAAGGCTTTGTAACATAATCATCGCCACCAATTGTGAGGCCGGTAATCTTGTCTTCGACTGTATCTTTCGCAGTTAAAAATAGAACCCCAACGCTTTGTCCATCTTGACGGAGTTGGCGGCAGACTTCGAAACCATTTTGGTCTGGCAACATCACATCGAGAATCAAGGCATGAGGCTTAAATTCTTCGGCAATCGTGAGGGCTTCTGATCCAGTAGCTGCAGTGCGAACATCAAAGCCAACGAAGCGAAGGCTTGTCGCGATTAATTCACTAATGCTATTTTCATCATCGACCACCAAAATTCTCTGTGTAGTGGATTTAATTGCTTGGGTCATTTCTGGCTTCTCTTTCAGGATTGTCATGGAGAGCAGATTTCCTTAGATAACTGGGGATTTCCTGAGAATCAGCATAATCTCTGCTAGGAGTTATCCACAACCTTTATCCACGATGTGGAGAATTACAACCGTGTAATTAAGAGGTAATTAGCGCCAACGGGTTGCGAGCGAGAAGCCGACCCCGATGAAACCAAAGCCAACAACCATATTCCAAGCCCCGATATTAGGGATTGGGTAGGCAGTTGCGCTCACGTAGAAAATTACGATCCAGATTAGGCCGAAGATGAAAGCTGAAACCATCGCTGGGGCCAACCACTTAGGGCTCTCTTCTGGGACTGGAGCCGCATTAGCAACAGCCTCCGGAATGTAGGCCTTGCCTTTCTTACGTATTGGTGATCTAGGCATGGGCAGAGGTTACACCACAAATGGTGATGTTTTGAGCCCACAAGTAAGCAATTTTTACGGCTTCCTATTAACTGTAATCGCAACATCTGACCCAATTAATTGAGTTGTTTCAGCTTCAGGTGCTTGGGCTAAGACAACGCCGATCGGCTTTGTTTCATCGTAAGCGCTAATTTCTTTCACCAGGAAACCTGCTTGGGTCAGAATTGTTTGGGCTTCAATTCCAGTTAAATCTAGAAGCTCGGGGACTTTTACATTTCCGCTAGCAATTTCAAGAACTACACCGCTACCTGCTTTTATAATTGATCCAGCATCAGGAGTAATTTTAAGTACAACACCGGTTCTTGAATTTGAATCGACCGGAATGATTTGCGTTATTAATAGACCAGCCGCAGATAGCTCATTTCGAGCCTCTTCAAGGCTCAAACCAATAATTGTTATGGGAACGGTTGTATCGCCTGGGCCATCTGAAATAGTCAAAGTAATACTGCTGCCCTTTGGGGCGCGAGTTGTTGCAAGTGGAAGTTGAGAAGCAACTCGATCTTTTGGAATTCTAGAATCAGGGGCGCGCTGAATATTTATCGTGTAACCCGAGAGAAGCTCTTCCGCAGCGCTCTGCGTTAAACCAATAACATTTGGTATTTGTAGTGATGGTGCTGGCGAACTTGAATTAAAGGAATTTACTGCAAAGCCAATCAATAGTATAAATACCACAGCCGCACTTCCCATAACAAGAAAATTACGTCGGGGAACAATTCGACGAATCTTAGTTGTCACGCTCTGCCCCTTCATTGCTCGGCGAATATCAGAAAGCATCATCTCCGCACTTTGATATCGATCGCCAGGGTTCTTAGCCAGAGCAACTGTAATTATCTTGTCGATATTTTCATCCAACTCTGGATTTACCGCACTTGGTATTGGGAAATCAGAGGAAACATGTTGATATGCAATCGCCACAGGTGTATCGCCAGTAAATGGTGGTCTTCCAGTGACTAATTCATAGAGCAAGCAACCAACTGAATAAATATCACTTCGGAGATCGCAAGCCTCCCCGGTTGCTTGTTCTGGTGATAAATATTGCGCGGTACCGACGACGTTCCAGGTGCTTGTCATGGTGGCGCCAATATCATCCATTGCGCGCGCAATTCCGAAATCCATAACTTTCACATCACCAGAGTCAGTAAGCATAATATTTCCAGGCTTAATATCGCGATGAATAATTCCATTTTCATGGGAATATGAAAGGGCAATTAAAACGCCCTCAATAATTTCTAGTGAACGTTCGACAGTCAAAGTTGTTGGGCTCTGCAGTACTTCGCGCAGAGTGTGGCCATTTACTAACTCCATCACGATGTAAGAATTCTGGCCTTCTTCGCCAGAGTCATAGACCGCAACAATCCCAGGATGATTTAAGCCGGCTGCTGCAAGTGCCTCTTTACGAAAGCGTGAAAGAAAAGAGGGGTCTCGAGCAAGGTCACTACGAAGAACTTTAACTGCAACTTTTCTAGATAGGCGTTGATCATCTCCGATATAAACATCTGCCATTCCACCGGTGCCGATCATCCCGCCAATTTTGTACCGATTTCCAAATATTTTAGCCATTCGCTGCTCCAATTAAAGATTGGTGATTGGCGCCTTCATCTAAAACAACTTCCGCCCAAATTACCGTGACATTATCTGGGGCGCCTTTGGCATGCGTTTCAGCAATCAGATTTTTAATTAATTCTTCTCCAGAATAGCTCTTAGCAATCTTTGCTATTTCGAAATCAGATAATACTGTTGTTAAGCCATCGCTACATAATAAGAATTGGTCCCCAAGTTTTATTGGATAAATTTGAAGTACTGGTTCAATCTCGGAACCACCAGTGAGCGCTTGTGTTAAGAGTGAGCGTTGTGGATGGTTAATCGCTTCTTCAGGAGATACGCGACCTTGATCAACAAGTTCCTGTATGACTGTGTGGTCATGACTTAACTGAGTTAATTTTCCACCGGAAAATGCGTAACAACGAGAGTCTCCCACATGCAAAAGTTCTACGGTTTTACCAGCGATATGAAGGGCGGTAAGTGTTGTTCCCATTCCAATAAGATCTGGCTGCTCAGTCGATTTAGCTAAAATAGTGGCATCAATATTCTTTGTGATCGATAAGAGAAAGTCTTCGCCGCCGCGTGCATCGACTAGCGCAGTAATTGCAATAGTTGATGCTATTTCGCCACCAGCATGCCCACCCATTCCATCAGCAACAGCAATTAAATTATCAGAAATCAAACCGGAATCTTCATTACCTTCACGATGCAGACCAAGATCGGAGAGCGCATAAGATTTAAAGGTGAATGACATCTGCTCTCCCTTCGATATATCGTGGCTAAATCACAGTAGAACCATATCTTTCCACTAAATTTACCTCTATGAAACTACAAAAAATATTCGCTGAATTCCTAGGGACGGCGCTCTTGCTGACCTCTGTGATTGGCTCAGGAATTATGGCCACCAACCTGACCCAAGATGTCGGGCTCCAATTAACGATAAATACGATTTCCATAGTTTCAATGCTGGCCATAATTATCACTTTGCTCAGCCCAATTAGCGGCGCACATTTCAACCCGGTTGTAACCCTAGGCGAACTATTTAAGAATCGAATTGATGCAAAAAACGCCATCGCATATATCGCAGCACAATTCGCAGGCGGATTTCTTGGTACAGTTTTTGCGAACCTTATGTTCGATAAACCAGCCGTCTTTCAATCACACCAAGAACGCACCTCGAACAACTTATTTGTGAGTGAAATCTTCGCAACAGCAATTTTAATTATGATTATCCATCTGCTAGTTGATCAAAAGCGAATAAATCTTATGCCAATTATTGTTCCGGCTTGGATAACCACAGCCTTTTATGCAACTTCATCAACTGTCTTTGCTAATCCAGCGGTAACTTTTGCCCGGATCTGGAGCGATTCCTTTGCGGGAATCACGTTGCACTCCGCATGGATATACATGATTGCACAACTAATCGGGCTACCAGTTGGCCTTATTCTTGCTCGTCTGTTATTTTTTAAAAAATAATTAAATAACGATTTCGTAAGAAGGATTAAGAATCGTAAGAGATCCTTCGATTTCGCCGACCATTCCTTCTGCGCAAATAGTTGAACCAACATCTAGACCAGCGATTTCGCGACGACCCAAGAACTGCAGGGTAATTCCGCCGGTTGTATCCCAAACTTCAACATCAACTCTTGGCGTGCCACCCGATGGCGCTGTTCTAATTCCGGTGACTTGGCCACGCACATGTGCACGCCTGCGCCATGTTGCATTCGAAATAGGAAGAATATTTTCGTTGTAGTGGCCTACTGGGCCAGCTTCTACGCCCTGCAATTTAGGTAACGCCGCCTTCTTAACATTAGGTACCTCAGATACAGGCGATATCCGGCTTTCGATATGTATATCTGTATCCAAAATTTTCTCAACATCGAAAGGAATAATCGTCGCAACAACTCTCGAAAGTTGTGAAATCGGAGCCGCGATTGCTTCAGCAGTCTGGTCATGCAGAATTTTTCCAAGGAGCCGTGAATAAGAACGACGCGGCAAGAGCAAAGTTAGCTCCACATCGTCACTTGCGGTGGCTCGAATTGAATAATCAACGGCCGCGTTTGGCAATCTGCGATCTGGGCAATCGATTATTTGCAAGGTCACATCAGATAAAGCGGGATTCTTTGCCCAATCAGCAGAAATTGCTTCAGCACGCTGGTCATCGATAACAAAGTGAACTGCAGTTAGATTGCGCGGGTTCAGGCTTCGCGCGTAGCGAACTGAACCAACCGTTGCGATATCAACATTATCGATTAAAACAGTTACATCATGTCGCGAGATAGAGGTCCTTCTAGATTTGGCTTCAGTAACCCGAAGAGCCGCCTGCTCTCTGCGATACTGGCGATTTAAACGAAGCAATAGAACAACCAGAATTGGTGTAATTGCGATAATTATCCAAGCGCCTTCAGTAAATTTGACTATGGAGAATACGAGAACAATTATTGTTGATACAACACCAGACATTGCATTAATTAAATACTTTATTCTCCACTTGTTTCCACCCAATCGCTTCGCACGTTTTGCCATACCAAAACCAGTTAACGAGAATCCTGTAAAAACCCCAAGGGCATAAAAAGCAACGAGATGTTCCACAGAGGCTCTTGTCGCAATCGTCAGGATTGTCGCGCTTCCAGCAAGCAAAAAGATGCCATTTGAGAATGCTAAGCGGTGGCCGCGCTTAGTTAATTGTCGGGGTAAGAAGCCATCAGTAGCAACAAAGTTAACAAGATAAGGAAAACCGTTATATGCAGTGTTTGCACCAGCGAATAAAATCGCCATTGTTGCAGCTTGAACTACATAGAAAAAGAGACCTCCGAATAATGAATTTCCAAGAGCAGCTTTTGCAATCTGTGAAATAACAGTTGGTGTCCCACTCTCAAATGGCATTGTCCACATCGCATGAGCAAAATATGAAATACCAAAAACTAGGGTTGCAAGAATTGAACTCATAATTATTAAGGTACGTCGCGCATTTATTCCTTCAGGAACTTTAAAGAGTGAAACGCCATCGGAGATGGCTTCTAGACCAGTTAACGATGAACCGCCATTTGCAAAAGCCCGAAGCAAAATAAATATTGCAGCAAAAGTAAATAGCCCTTGACTCTGTCCAATTGGCACCGTACCTTCAATATTTGTATCGAACTTAGGCAACGTTCCATTAATGCTACGGAAGATCCCCATTCCAAATACGATTGCCATCGATCCGATAAAGAAATAAGTGGGAAGTGCAAATGCAGCGCCAGCTTCTTTAACTCCACGGAGATTGGCATAGGTCAAAATAACAATTACAACAATTGTCATTTCTAATTTCCAAGGATGCAGATTTGTAAATGTTGAAATAATCGCGTCAACACCAGCGGCAGATTGAATTGCAACCGTAACAATGTAATCAAGCATTAATGCGACAGCAGCAATTTGGGCAATAACTGGCCCAAAGTTATCTCGTGAAACTACGTAAGCCCCACCAGATTTGGTGTAGACCGAAACTACTTCACGATATGAAAATGTAACGATTACTAATACTGCAAGAACAACAGCTGTCATCGGCATCAAAATATTAAATGCCGCCAAACCAAACATAGGAATCAACGCAAGAAGAATCTGTTCGCTTCCATATGCGGAAGATGAAATGCAGTCGGATGAAAGAATTCCAAGTGCGCGGGTCTTACTTAATCGTTGGTGGGAAAGGGAATGTCGGTTAAGTGGATTTCCAAGTATGCGCTTCTTAATGCGATATGAAATCGGGTCAGCTAGATGAGCATGCTCCTGGAGAACCATTGGTTCTGGGGCGTCATCGATCCAAGACTTTGGCACGGCCACTCTTCCTATAAATTGGAAATTTTGCAGTTCACTGGAGCTAATTTTACTTCGCAATCGGGGCGTATGCTTGCCGCATGCAATTAAAAACCGACCTTTATATTGATGGCGCTTGGGTAAAAGGCGATGGCACCCTGCCTGTAACCGATCCCAGCACCGGAAATGTAATCGCCGAAGTTCAAACCGCAGGCGACGCACAATGCGATGCCGCAGTAGCCGCAGCCCATAAGGCCTTCACCTCCTGGTCAAAAACTGCGCCTCGCCTTCGCAGCGAGATCTTGCGCAGAGCTTTCGAAATAATGATCGCCGAAGCCGACCACTTGGCAAAGATTGTTTCCATGGAGAACGGAAAAGTTCTCTCCGATGCTAAAGGTGAAGTCACTTACGCCGCTGAATTCTTCCGTTGGTTTGCCGAAGAGGCGGTACGTACGCCCGGCGATTATCGCCAAGCCCCAGCGGGCGATAAGAGAATTTTAATTACCCACCAACCAATTGGTGTTTCACTTCTAATCACACCTTGGAATTTTCCAGCCGCAATGGCGACTCGCAAAATTGGTCCAGCACTTGCCGCAGGTTGCACAGTTATTTTGAAGCCAGCGAGCGAGACGCCACTAACCGCGCTCGCAATTGTTGAAATTCTAGAACGTGCTGGTGTTCCAAAGGGTGTAGTTAATTTTATTCTGCCATCAAAGACCGGCCCAATGATTTCAAAGATATTGCACGATCCACGAGTTCGCAATTTATCTTTCACCGGTTCAACCGAAGTTGGCCGCACTCTTCTAAAAGAGTCTGCAGATAATGTACTTCGCACCTCGATGGAGCTTGGTGGCAACGCCCCATTCGTAGTTCTAGATGATGCAAATATTGATGATGCAGTAGCCGGCGCAATGATTGCAAAGATGCGCAATGGCGGCGCTGCGTGCACTTCAGCAAATCGATTTATAGTCGCAAAGAGTGTTGCTGAAGAATTCACGACTAAATTTGCAAAGGCGATGGGCGCACTAAAACTTGCCCCTGGCTTAGAAGATGGCGCTCAACTTGGCGCAAGTGTTTCAATCAAAGAACGTAACAAGATTGCAGATTTAGTTTCAGCAGCAGTAAAAGCCGGCGGAAAATTAATACTTGGTGGCAATACCCCGGAAGGTACAGGTGCTTTCTATCCTGCAACAGTTATAACTGTTGCAAAAGATAATCCAATTCTTAACAACGAAGTCTTTGGCCCAGTCGCTCCAATCGTTACTTTCGAGGGCGATGCGCAAGCAATTGAATTAGCTAATGCAACTGATTATGGGCTTATTAGTTACATCTATTCCAGCGATCTAAAGCGCGCGATTAGAACGGCTGAAGCAATCGAATCCGGAATGGTTGCAATTAATCGCGGAGTCATCTCTGATCCGGCAGCACCATTCGGTGGCGTAAAACAGAGCGGTCTTGGCCGCGAAGGTGGCTTTGCTGGAATTTATGAATTCCTCGAAACTAAATACATTGGCGTTGAAATTTAGCCCTCAGGATATAAAGCTTTGTATTCGGTCCAAGCAGATTCATAGTTAGGCAGAAACCTTTTTTGCCGAAAGAGTTTAGGCAAAATATGTTGGAACTTAGCGCTAGTTTTATTGTCACTAATACTTTCTTTAACGTCACCAACATCTAAAATATAACCAGAAATAGCTTCTTTCGAGTGAGATGTTCCCATTTGACTTCTAAGTTCTAGATCCGCAACCCACCTATCCCAATATCTGTTCCAATCACGTTTTTGGTCGAAGGCGATTTCAGGCATCCAGCGAAAATGATTTGTTTCTGGGTCAAACTTATGGCAAGTAATTACGAATCGTTTGATAGAGGAGTCATTGATGTTTACTTCAGACATTTGTACCTCATAACCGTCAGAATTAATTAACTCAAGATTACATCAAGTTCCATAATTCAAGAGAGTAATTGATTCAACAACTTTTCTGTCTTAAATATTTCTACAGTTAAAGTCACTCTCTGTTGATAAACATTACATATTGATCTGGCATTAACTTTTACGTATTTTAGCTTTTGATTTTTAAGAAGAGATGCGGAAATATGAGCATTATCGATTTCTATCCCGCAACAGTTGTAACTATTTCGAAAGTTAATCCAATCCGCAATAATGAAGTCTCTGGCCCAGCAGCACCATTTGGTGGCTTAAAACAGAGTGGTCTTGGCCGCGAAGGTGGATTCGCTGGGATTTATGAATTTCTTGAAACTAAGTACATTGACGTAGAGATTTAGCTTTTACTGAATTAGCCCTGCTTCACTCTGCGCAAAAAGTTCAATTAAGGTTTCAATTTTCTCAGTTTTAGTTGTTGGAATTGGCATCTGCGAGGTAAAACGATTGCCTGATGGGGACTTTGGTAAACCGCTACATGTAAAAAGGTCATCTTGAATTGAGAAAACTAAGTCATAATCTTCACTTACCAAAGTCAAAAATTCGGTCTGAAGAAATGCTTCTGCTTGTTTTTCGTATCTAAAGCGTTCATCTCGCATTAGGTTAAAACATTTTGCAATCACTTCTCGCTCTCGAAACTTTTGCTCGGATGACAGAAGATTTGGGCCTTGTTCAATCATGATTAGAGGATAACTTATGTACCACATCTAAGGGGGAGTATTTCCCTTGAAAGCACATGGCGTGCATATTGCCACTTACCCTCGATGAAAGCTTTTGAATATGACACTCCGTAATAACTTGTATTGGTTCTGTTCTTACAGATTACATAAGTTACAAAGTTGTTGACTCGTGCACCTGGAAATGTTGCGCCAGAACTCGTGATGCTTTTTCTTAAAACGAGGTGATTGCCTAATAATCCGGTTTTCCAAATCTCAACCGTGATAGTGACATTTCTTTGTTGAACATTACAAATGGATGATGAATCAACTTTTACTGCTCTAATTCTAGATTTTTCAAAGAGATCTGTTGATAAATGCGCGATGCTAACCTCAAGGCGACAAGGGGCCTTAATCTCTTTGGGTTTAGGCGTTGCGGCGCTTGCAATACTTGGGTCTAAATGGAAAAGTCCAAGAAGGGTTATTAGGAAAATAACGAAGGTGTAATTATTTACTTTCGAATATCGAGCCATGCTCGAGGATGACTAAACCCAAAATTTGGCCCTAAAACTTCTCCACAGAGTTACGGAGAGTGGGGTTGGTTAGAACGTGGCGGAGGATGTCCGGACCAGTGAAAAAATAAATTAGGCACTGGTTCCAGGTAAGTAAGAACGTGGCGGAGGATGAGGGATTTATCCTCTCCATCCTGGGTAATTCCCCGTTTTTTAGGTAAACGGGTCATAAAA
>QYQH01000031.1 GCA_007280395.1 Actinomycetales bacterium
AATTTTAGCGCATGGCGTCATGAGCGAAAAGATGTCTAAAACTTTGAAAACCACGACTAAAGAGTGGCGCCGAGTTATGGCGATTAATTTAGATTCCGTATTTATCGCAATTAATACAATTGCACCGGCAATGGCTGAGGCGCGAAATGGCCGGGTAATTATTTTCACTGCTTGCCTAGGTCGAATGTCAGGTCCTGGAAATACTGGCGGACTAGCGCCCTATCGAATTAGCAAAGCGGGCGTAAATGCGCTGGTGCGAAATCTTGCACATGAAACGCTTCAGGGCGGTCGCGGTTTTCTAGTTGATGCAACATGTCCGAATCACAGCAGAACAGATATGGGTGGCCCCGATGCTCCGCGCTCGGCAGAAGAGGGCGCCGCAACTGCAATTTGGCTTGCAACCCGAAGCTTTGAAGTTGGAAAAGATCAAACTGGATTATTTTGGGAAGACCAAGCAGTAATTCCTTGGTAACTAGTAATTTTCTCTAGAATCTTCGCGGTAGCCGAAGAGAGCCGAAATAAAAGTTATAAATCCAATCATCGCAAGAGGAACTCCAACTATTAATAAGTCCCCAGAGATCATGTAATACGAAACCCCCATGGCAATTAGGTTTGCAAGGACAGCAGGTGCTCGACCGTAAGATCGGTATCTAGCAAAGCCAGTTGAGGCGAAATAAAGTCCAATTGCCCCAATAGTTCCAGAAACAACTTCACCAATTAGCGCTGAAGGCCAGGTAGCGGTTGAGAACACCGTCGCGAATAACAAATAAATCACAAGCCCAACCAATATCAATGACTCGAACCGAAGCAGCCAAATAGCAGCAGTTCTACATCTTTCATAGAACGAATCAGTGATCTTCATCTGGGCTCCTTCATCTAGGCTCCTTCGTTAAACGAGAGTAACAATATAGGGCACTAGTGGCTAGCCTGTAGATGTGAAACCAAGTCCTTCCGAAAATAGTGTTGAGTTTTTAAACCAAGTCGAGTTTTCAAATAATGGTGCTTTGGATTCTTTGACTGGCGCACCAGCTCCTAAGGTTTTCTTTGAGAACTTGGCTAGAGAAATTTCTAAATCAAAACGTAAATTTCAGCCTCTTTCAATTGTGATGGTGCAAGTTCTACCAGATTTCGCTTTAATGCCAAATAAAGTTTTAGCTAAAACTTCTAACACAAAGAACAAAAGCGTGCAGAATAAAAAAGATATGAATCCCCGTGGATCCGCATATGAGAAAGAATTAATTTTGGTTGGGCGCTGCCTTAAATCAAATATGCGCGGAGGGGATTTTTACTCACGTATTGCTGATAATGGGTTTTGGATTTGCCTTCAAGGTGATGCAATCGATGCCCAGAAAGCCGCCAACAGATTTGCCTTAAAAATTTCAGAGGCCAAGAATATAGAGAACAAATTGCAGAGAAAGATGGCTGGGAGAAATGGTCCCCAAGAAGAGAAAAACTCATTGGGCAATCGCCATTCAATTAACGACAAACCAAGTTCGGTCTTTGCAATTTGCGAGTGGGATGGAAGAGTGAATGAAACTGAATGGATTCAAAAGATAGACCTGCTTTATTTCAGTTCGTAAGAACCTAAGCCGGAGCAGAAACATCCTTGGAGGCCCAGCTAATTCCCCAAAGTCAATAAAACGTCACGCTTTGTTGCGCATTAGGCGTTTTGCACTCCTAATTGTTAATTAAATCAAACCATAAAATAGGAATGTCATTTGATACCCGAGTGCAGATAAAAACAACTGGAACATTCGGCCCTCTTCAAAGTTTGATGGAAGACCCCGAAATTGAAGAAGTTTGGATTAACTCACCCAATCGCATCTTTGTTGCAAGAAAAGGTATGAGTGAGTTAACAAACCTAACCTTGACTTTCGATGAAGTTAGAAATCTGGTTGAGCGCCTTCTAATGTGGGGTGGACGTCGGCTTGATCTCTCTCACCCTTTTGTTGATGCCAGACTTCCTGATGGAAGCCGATTGCACGTCGCAATTCCAGAGATAACTGCTCAATATTGGGCGGTAAATATTCGCAAGCATTTAATTCGTGGCAAATCCTTAACCGA
This sequence comes from Actinomycetales bacterium, assembly GCA_007280395.1. Lineage (GTDB taxonomy): Bacteria > Actinomycetota > Actinomycetes > Nanopelagicales > Nanopelagicaceae > AAA044-D11. The sequence continues at coordinate 2,065 of QYQH01000031.1, forward strand.
ACTAGCAAATCTAGGTGTTATGTCGGAAGAAGTATGTGATTTCCTAACAAGATGCGTCGAATCGGGATTGAATATTTTGGTAAGCGGATCAACTCAAGCAGGTAAGACAACGCTCTTAAATGCACTCGTCAGCGCAGTTCCTCTGAAGAGTCGGGTAATAACTATTGAAGAAGTTTTTGAACTACGGCCAAAACTTCCAGATTGTGTTGCACTGCAAACCAAGCCCGCTAATTTGCAAGGTGAAGGCGAAGTCCCACTTCGACGGCTAATAAAAGAAGCGCTCCGCATGCGACCTTCACAAATAGTTGTTGGCGAAATACGTGAGGCAGAATCTCTCGATCTTTTAATCGCACTAAACTCTGGACTTCCCGGAATGGCAACTATTCATGCTAATTCTGCAAAGGATGCGATTAGTAAATTACAAACACTGCCACTTCTGGCAGGTGAAAATATCTCCCATAAATTCATAGCGCCAGTAGTTGCTGCTGCGATTGACCTAGTCGTTCATCTTTCAATAGCCCCAGATGGTGTTCGTAGAATTATGGAAGTAGCACATGTAACTGGCCGAATTGAATTAGATCGGGTTGAATCCGAAATGCTCTACAAATTTTCGGGAAATCCAACACCGAAATATCTAAAAAGCCTCGTGGATCCAAACTACATATTCACGGTGGGAAATAATTTGGATGAAATTACCACAGACCTTAAGAGCAAGAAATGAGAGATCAATCTGTAAGCAGAAATCAAAACGATGAGAAAATTAGGCGACGCTCAAACTTAACTCGCTCAAGAAAAATATTGATATGTGCTTCAAGTTCATTAACAGGATTCTTTGTGGCGACCTTAATAACAACTTCTCCGCTAATCGGACTTCCGTTCGGTGCTATATCTACAACAATTCCAGTCGTATTGCTGAAGCGAAAGAGTGAGAGCGATTGCAAGGCTTTACAAAGTTTGTGGCCAGAAATTCTAGATCACATAATTTCAGGATTACAGTCGGGTCTTTCTTTAGCTGAAACACTCGTTGGACTTGGCATTAGAGGTCCAATAAAAACTAGATCAACCTTCATTCTCTTTTCAGAAAACTTACGTAGTGGAATGGATTTCGGGAGAGCGCTCGAAGAACTGAAGGCGCACTTCGATGATGGAATCGCCGATCAGGTTTGTGAGGTCTTGGATTTTGCCCGGTTAGCGGGAAGCAGAGACACATCATTAACTCTTAGGACGCTATCCAATTTCATTCGGAGTGATCTCGCTCTTCGCGCAGAAATTCAAGCAAAACATAGTTGGGTAAAGAACTCGGCCGCATTGGCTGCGATTGCACCATGGATATTGCTTCTTCTACTTGCCTCCCAACCCAGTACTTTGCGCGCTTATACAAGTGGTGCTGGATTTGGAATTCTTATTGCGGGCGCCGTCTTAACGGTAGTTGCTTATATTTGGATGGAAAAAGTTGGAAAGCTTAAAGAGATTCCTCGGATTTTTATATGAGCATCTTCTCTCTATCTCTACTCTTTCTCTCACCGATAATTGGTTTTGCAACGTATCTTTTGCTTCAGGAGAGCAAGGATCCACTCAAAGAATTCCATGATAATTTTCAAAAAGAGCTTATGACCCAGAATATTTCACTAGAAAGTCAAAAATATAATTCAGAGAGAAAGGCACGTAACCGACTTATAAATATCGCTTTTGTGGGTGGAATTTTGATTCTATTTATAGGTGGGGCTTCTTTCTCAACCCTTCTCTTCTTGGTTTTTGCGCTAGCAATTTATTTGTACTGGGAGAAAGGCAGTGAATCGCGATTGCGCAAAAAGGAACTCCGTGAAGCAGAAGAGGAGTTTCCATCAATTATTGAACTATTTGCAGTATTAGTTTCAGCTGGAGAAAGTCCAACAATTGCAATGCAACGCGTTACCAAGAAGGCAACAGGCCAGATGGCAATGAAGTTTTCTGGTGCGTTAAATGAATTGCAAAGCGGTTCAAATCTAACTCAGGCGCTAGAAATCCTAGGATCGCAAGTTGACTCAGCATCAGTACGAAGATTCTGCGACACCCTTATTTTGGCGATGGAACGAGGAACCTCTTTATCTGAAGTCCTTACGAGGCAGGTTGAAGAGGTGAGAGCAACGCACCACGCATCTCTCTTAACAGCGGCCGGAAAAGCAGAAATTGCACTAATGATCCCTGTTATTTTCTTAATCCTTCCAATTTCTGTCCTGTTCGCACTCTGGCCTTCCTACATTTCTTTGGGGCAGAGCGTCATGTAAGGAGCGAGAAAAGTGATTTCTGGTTATTCACAGCAAAAATCCTTTCACAACGGTTTCAATATCTGGGAATCAACTCTTATGAATATTGAAAACTACGACTACCCAACCATCCACAAAAAATTGGAGCAAGATGAATAAAGTTAATTTTCCACCTTTTCGTCACGCAAGTAACAACATAGGTAATTCACCATTTTGGCAACGCCCTTTGTTCAAGATAAATCTTCTAATTCTTAAAACCTTATTCAGTGCCAAAAGCCTTTTAAAGCACTTGTTGCAGACAAAGCAGGGAGCGCCTATTGCTGCACATCTAAATAGTGTACGAATTAAATTTGAAGTTGCTGGAAGATCGGAACGTGGGGATGTTCCTGGTTGGGTTCTTGTTGTGCTGATGACAACTGGATTAGTGACTGGTATTTGGACAGTTGCACAACCAAGACTTTCAAGTATTTTAAAGAATTCGCTAGATAACATGAATAGTATCCGTTAATAATGGAAAAACTTGGGAAGAGAATCTCTTCAGCTTTTATTTCCGAAACCGGAACAGTTGAAAGTGCGCTAGTTCTAATCCCTACAGTCCTACTTTTTCTAAGTGTTCTCCAAATTGCCGCCTCAGTTCTAGGGCGAGGTGTGGCTGTGAATTCGCTCCAAGGCGAAGTTAGTAGAGAGGCGCTTCTAGGATCGAATCAACTTTCACAATCAACTGATTCCCTTGGGACAAACTTACATCGAATCCAGTTACCGGGCGGTGGCACGATAATTGTGGGAAGTAGGGAAACATCAATTCCAAGGTTGACACCGCTGATTATTTCGCAGGATAAATTCTTAACCAGTGGGATTGCAATCGATGAAAATTAGTAACCTCCGTTGGTTCCACTGTGTATCTAAATTCTTTGGGGATGGGATGAGAGATGAAAATGGAAGTGCAATTGTCGAATTTGTAATATTTGCTTTGCCACTATTTATTCCGTTAGTTATTTACTTAACATCAGTGAATAACTCAGCACAGATTCAATATGATGCCAGAAATTTCGCAAGGCAGATCGCCCGGGTATATGTCACAAGTCCAAATCAAGAATTAACAGGCGCTCGAATTCAGGCCGTGACGGATGCATTTACTTCACAATCATTTACTGCGAATAAGATTGCACTTCCGCCAAAAATTGAGATTCACTGCTCTTTAAATCCCTGTCTTTCGCCAAATGGAAAGGTTGAAGTCCAAGTTTTACTCACTTCAAAGGGGAGCGGGCGCTCGGCCGTAGCTACTGCAATTCAAACGGTCGATGCTTGGCGAAATAGTTAATGCAAAACAAGGCTTTTATTGATTTCCTCCGCAAAGAATCAGGTTCTATCTCAGTATTAATTTCTGGGCTTTTTCTTCTAGTGCTCACACTTTCAATAGGAATAATTGATGTTACAGATTCATACTTAGCAAAACGTGAACTCATCGCAATCGGAGAAGATGCAATACTCGTCGCTTCACACTCGTTAGATGAAAACCGTTATTACTCCGGTTCTCCTAATTCCTTTGGGAATTCCTTTGGGGATTCCTTTGGGGAGCCAAATCGAAGAGTTCCAATCAATTGTGCATCAGCAGCTCTCAAATTCAGTGCGGAAATTAGCACAAGAAATTTGCGAAGGAACTTAATCGGAGTTTCTGGTTGGAGCTGCTCTGATGATCAAATTACTGCAAGTATCAGTTCAAGTATTCAAGCCTTAGTTAACTTCCCTATTATTTCAAGGATTAATGGTGGCAAGATCGGCGTAAATGCGACCATAGGGGCTACATCAGAAATTAGTATTACCTAAGGATTCTTGCCATTACGCTTATCCCATGGCAGCACGTGAATATCTCGAAGAAGTTAGCGCACTTCGCGTAACTCTTTCGGCTATTGAACAAGTGTTAAATCTTCCGAAACTTGAATCAGATTTCAAAACACTTGAAGCGGAAGCGAGCGCACCGAATCTTTGGGATGATCCTGAAAAGGCACAAGTAGTTACAAGCAAACTTTCGAGAGTGCAATCTACGTTGAATAAATCAAACACAATCCGCCGCCGGCTTGAAGATATTCCACTCTTACTTGAACTTGCACAAGGTGAGAAAGATCAAAGCGCAATAGTTGATGCTGGAAATGAGCTAGATGATGTGACTCGTGCGATTCGAGAGTTAGAAGTACAAACTTTATTAAGTGGTCAATATGACGACCGAGATTGCTTGATAACTATTCGATCTGAAGCGGGCGGAGTTGAAGCGGCCGACTGGGCGCAAATGTTGATGCGGATGTATCTTCGTTATTGCGAGCGCCACAATTTTAAGGTGGATGTATTGGAAACTTCCTATGCTGAAGAAGCGGGAATTAAATCAACAACATTTAGAGTCCACGCACCATATGCATACGGAACGCTTTCAGTTGAGCAAGGAACTCACCGACTAGTTCGAATTTCACCATTCGATTCACAGTCACGCCGTCATACATCTTTTGCTGGGGTGGAAGTTGTTCCAGTTGTTGAACAGAGTGATCACATTGAAATTGATGAGAAAGAACTTCGGGTAGATGTTTATCGCTCATCTGGCCCAGGCGGTCAAGGCGTTAATACAACTGACTCTGCAGTTCGAATTACTCACTTGCCATCTGGAATTGTGGTTTCTTGTCAGAACGAACGTTCTCAAATTCAGAATAAGGCAACAGCAATGGCTGTTCTGCAATCTAAATTGTTAGCTCGAAGACGTCAGGAAGAACGCGCACGGCTTGATGCGCTTAAAGGCGATAACTCCGGATCTTGGGGAAATCAGATGCGCTCTTATGTATTAGCGCCGTATCAAATGGTTAAAGACTTACGGACAGATTTTGAAGTTGGAAATCCTTCTGCTGTCCTAGATGGCGAAATCGATGGCTTCATTGAGGCCGGAATTAAGTGGCGCAAGGCCACCGATTAAAGAAAAAGTACGCGCGAGTGAGCTCAGTTATTGGAAATCTCTCAGCCTTTTTCGCGCGTATTTCCGCGGTTGCAGCTCGATTCCTCCCTAAACTTCCGACATAGGCACAAGTTGTGTGAATAGCGCACGCCTGTTCAGGTTTTGTTTGAGATTAGGAAGCAAGAGGAGGCGTTCATGATTCGTTTTGAAAATGTTTCGAAAATGTACCCAAAGCAAGATCGCGCAGCACTTGATTCAGTAAATATTGATATTTTAAAGGGCGAATTTGTTTTCCTTGTCGGACTTTCTGGATCAGGTAAATCAACCTTCCTTCGCCTTGTGCTTCGCGAAGAGCGCCCGACATCTGGCGAAATAATTGTTGCTGGAAAAGAATTAAATACGCTCTCAGCCCATAAAATTCCCGAGCTTCGCAGACAAGTTGGAACGGTATTTCAAGATTTCCGTTTACTACCAAGCAAAACTGTCTTTGAAAATGTTGCTTTCACACTTCACGTTCTCGGATATTCCAAGAAAGAAATTGATCGCGAAGTTCCAGAAGTACTCGAACTAGTCGGGCTTGAAGAGAAGGCTGATCGCAAGCCATCCGAGCTTTCAGGCGGAGAACAACAAAGAGTTGCAATCGCGCGTGCTTATGTAAGCCAACCTGCAATTCTTATTGCAGATGAACCAACTGGAAACCTTGATCCTGCAACAAGTGTTGGAATTATGAAACTTTTGGACCGCATTAATCGTGAAGGAACAACCGTTGTTATGGCAACTCACGATTCCAAGATTGTGGATTCAATGCGCAAACGCGTAATTGAACTCGAGGGTGGCCACGTTATTCGCGATCAAGTTCGCGGTGTTTATGGATATGCAGGATAGGGGCGGACTATGAGAGCTGGATTTCTTTTTAGTGAAGTAAGAATTGGTTTGCGCCGAAACTTGACTATGACTTTTGCAGTAATGATTACGGTAGCAATTTCCTTAACCCTGCTTGGTATTGGGCTTCTTGCTAACTCACAAGTTCGAGTTATGAAAGATTATTGGTATGACAAGATTGAAGTTTCAGTCTTTCTTTGTGGTTCGCTATCTGAATCATCTTCTTGTGCAAGTGGTCCGGTTTCACAGGAGCAACGCGACTCAATCAAATCAGATATTGAAGCGCTTCCTGTCGTTGATAAGGTTTATTACGAATCACAATCTCAAGCTTTCATACATTTTCAAGAGAGATTTAAAGGATCTGCAATTGCCCAGAATGTGACACAGGATCAATTGCCTGAGTCCTATCGCGTTAAGTTAAAAGATCCAACAAAATTTGCAGTAATGCAGAGCGCTTTTGCAGGAAGACCCGGTGTGGATTCAGTCCAAGACCAACGGAGTATTTTGGAGAAATTCTTTAAATTATTAGGTGTACTTCGAGATGGCGCTCTTGCTATTGGTTTGGCAAGTGTTTTAACTGCAGCGCTTCTCATTAGTAATACGCTGCGAATCGCGGCATTTAATCGTCGTCGAGAAACCGGTGTTATGAAGTTAGTTGGTGCTTCTTCCTTCTCCATCCAATTGCCATTCTTACTCGAAGGAGTTTTCTCGGCAATTGTTGGCTGGATTTTCTCCACTGGCCTCTTGGCGGCCTTCAAATTATTAGTTGATTCTAGAATTGCACCGCTGCTTAGCTTTACCAAGTTCTTTACTTGGTCAGATGTTTGGGTTGCCTCAGGAATTCTTCTTATAACAGGATTTGTCGTTTCAACCGTTGCTTCAATTGTTACCTTGCGCAAATACCTAAAAGTTTAACGGCCTAAGGCAATATCCCGTCTAACTTTGCCAATTTCTTCCTTTGCTAGGAGAATTCGCCAATGCTTTCCCCATGGCAATCGATCATTGCTCGCTTTCGTAGCGCAGGATTTAATGCGACAGTCGCTATCATATCTCTTGCAATTATTTTGGCTTTTGTGTTCGGTGATTATGTTGGGCAAGCTAGAAAAGTTTCACCAGTAGAGCAATCAATTTCTAAAATTCTTACAAAAAATCCAACACCGCTCAAGCGAAGCGTTCTGGAGCGAGCAGCAATTGAAGCAGCACTTAAAGCATCAGGTGATCAGTGGGCAAATTATTTTCCCCAAGAAAGCGTTAAGAATTTAACCCAGACTCTTGAAGGACGTTATAGCGGAATCGGTATTTGGCTGCGTAAGAGCAAATCTGGCGTGCTAGAAGTTTCTAGCGTTCAAAGTAATTCTCCATCAGCAAGAGCCGGAATAAAAGTTCTAGATTCCTTAATTGATATTAATGGGGTCGCAATGGACGGAGCTTCACTTGCAACTGCGGTGGCCGCTCTTCGCGGAGCACCAAACACTAAATTACAAATAGGAGTCGAGCGAAATCAAGAGCAGATTAGATTTGAAATTACTCGGGAGTCAATCTTCAATGGCGATGTAGTTGCATATCAATTGGCAACAAAGGTTATCTATATTCAGATTTCATCAATCACAAGCCAGGTTGCTAGTGAGATTGCAGTCGCTCTGAAGAAATATCCACATCAAGGTGGAGTTGTCTTGGATCTCCGTGATAATCCAGGTGGACTGTTATACGTCGCAGTAGACGTGGCATCTTTATTTCTTAACGGAGGGACAATCGTTTCATACACCAGAAAGAATGATTCAACCTTAGTTTTAGAATCAAATAACAGCGTCGCAGATATTGCTCCAATGACAGTGCTGATTAATAGATCGACCGCGAGTTCTGCGGAAGTTATTGCAGGAGCACTTCAAGATCGTAATCGGGCAGTAATTATTGGTGAAAAGAGTTATGGCAAGGGAACAATTCAAGAATTTATTGAATTAGTAGATGGCTCAAAACTTGAAATAACGGTTGGAAAATACCGCACTCCAAATGGCCGAGTTATTGACCAAGTTGGAATTGCTCCAGATCTACTTGTTCCCGAAGGGGGAGAGATTAAGAAAGCGCTCTTAGTTCTGGGCGGTCTTGCTACGATAGCCAAATAGCGCATCTAATAATTGCGAGTTTGCTGCTATCTGTATCTTGGTGGCTTACAACTCGCGTATCCTTACTAATGCAAATACTTCAAAAATATTTAAATTAGAAAAGGAAATGGGGTGGTCAATATGGTGAAAGAGTTAGGTCAGAAATTAATTGCACAGAACAAGCGAGCTCGCCATGACTACTTCATTGAAGAAGTATTTGAATGTGGAATAGTCTTAAGCGGAACTGAAGTTAAATCACTTCGCGCCGGGCGGGCATCTCTTGTTGATGGTTTCGCGATGGTTAATAACGGGGAGCTCTGGTTAAGCGGAGTTCATATCCCGGAATACACAGAAGGAACGTGGAATAACCACACTCCGCGTCGTGAGCGTAAATTACTTCTTCATAAGAGGGAGATTGAAAAGTTAGCCGCTGAAACAAAGCAAGGCGGTTTAACACTTGTGCCACTTTCTATCTATTTTAAAGATGGTAAGGCAAAGATCGAATTGGCTCTGGCCAAAGGTAAGAAGGGTCATGACAAGCGGGCCACACTTATGGAGCAGCAAGCGAATCGCGAAATTACCCGCGAGCTTTCAAGGCGCAGCTCAGGCAAATCCGAGCGCTAATACGAGTTGATGTGGTTCTGGCCAAAGGTAAGAAGGGTCATGACAAGCAGGCCACACTTATGGAACAGCAAGCGAATCGTGAAATTACCCGCGAACTTCCAAGGCGCAGCTCAGGCAAATCCGAGCGCTAATACAGAGGTTAAGCCAAAGTTTAAGGGGCAATTATCATTAAAGAGAACGACACCTTACAATTATCCACTAATGATCTTCTCAATAGAGATAATTATTAGCATCAGAAAAAACTAAATATAGAAAAGTAAATGCTTCATGTTCCACAACCATCATGGGGGTGAACGGTCTCGACTTTAGGTGTTGAGTCAGGTGAAGCGGGCCGAGGAAGCCGGGATGATCTCGTAAACCATGAAACCCGCGCAAAACATAAGTGCAGATGCAAATCGCACTGATTTCGCTATCGCTGCCTAAGCGATTTAAGTGAATCCGTTAACCCAAGAGCGCTCTCGGCTTGGATGTTAGCGTCGCTAGAGAGCTCACTTGACGATGGTGTTATGGACATCGTTTGGGAAATAAATCTATAGCTGAGTTCGTTGACTACATGTGTTTGTGAGAGTCAGGACTGAGAAAACGAATAGAACACTACGCCCGTAGAAGCCCTGATTTTGCTCTAGAGGACCCGGGTTCGATTCCCGGCACCTCCACCATGTTTATCTGCACTAATTTATTTCTAGATTTCTAGCGTTCCCAATAAGTTTTATTGCGCCAAATCTTTATAAATACAAAGATGGCTGATGAGATTGAAAAAAGAGAGATAAAAACGCCACCTATCGCGGGCCCAGTTGACAAGATTGTTGTTCCCACCATTAAACCAAGCAGCGTGAAAACAAATGAGAACAATTTCTTTACATTTGTAGTTGAAGCTTTATGCGTGGGAATCTTTAGGATCAACCAACCGATTGGTGCGCCAAGAACCGAAATCAAAATCATTATTGTTACAACTAGGGCCAGAGATTCCATAAAACGAGTTTAATGGTGGCTTAGGCAACCTCGTCCATAGGCCGTGCTGGAACGAATCTTTTCTTTCCTAGCGGTGTAGTCCATTCACATGATCCATCCTCAAAACTTTCCAGTTTCCAGCCGCCATGTGTCTTAAGTTGGTGATGTCGCTTGCAAAGCAGCCCAAGGTTTTTAGGCGAAGTTTCGCCTCCTTCTTCCCAAGGTATGGCGTGATCTATTTCGCCCTTGATTCCTGATCTTCGACAACCAGGAAATCTGCAAGTTTTATCTCTAGCTAGCAAGAAATCGCGCAAAACTTGTGGTGGCAAATAACTTTCACGGCCAAAATCAAGAAGATTTCCAGTAGTTGGATCGGTAATAAATTTTCGCCATTTTCCGTCAGCAGCAAGTTCTCGGGCGACAGAAGCAGGAATTGCACCATATCCACTTAATTGTCCTGGGTTTTGCGCAAGTCCTAGAAGAGTTGGTAAATCAATAGTTAGATTTACAGTTACTGGTCGCCCGTGGCTCATAACTAAATCTTCACTAGTTTCAAGGAACATTGCTGCAATAGCTGTGATGGCATCGGCGCGATGTGCATCCATTGGGTCCATTAAGTCGGCGCTAAAGTCCGTCAGATTAAAGCGGTCACCAGCACCATTGTTTAAACCAGCTCCATTGTTTAAACCAGCACCATTGTTTAAACCAGGCTCTGGTTCGGCGCTAGCGTTGGCGCGCATTCTGTGCCCGGCCTGTGCTTGGAAGGCACGTAACTTCTCTTTTGCTACGCCGTTGGTCTTATTTGCCAATCTATCTATGGCCAACATTATTGTTTGTGCATCAGGCGCCGGCAAGAAAGCAACGATTGTTGCCATTCCATTAGCACTTGGATAGTAAGAAACTTTTCTCGTACTTTTCTCTTCAACCGCAGCAGCCTCAAATTGTTCGGGAGCAAATATTGCTATGCAGGAGCGAACTTTGTTTGCCACCTGTGCAGGTGTGTGAAATTCGGCATGCGCTATTGCTTCATCTTCAATCAACTTTAAAACTTCAGGTGCGACTCCCTGGCGGATAAGTTGAGCGCTCTCTCGGGCAATTACATTTGCATGGGCGGGAGAGATATCTCCAACAGCTAGTGCTGCAGTAGCCCCAGGCAAGTATTGAGTGAGTGTTCTTGCCACATCAATACGACCTTGAGCAGTTGACCCTGACATGCGAAGTGCGGTCGCAATTTCTTCACGTTCAGAATCATCAACCCCGGAGTACATAGAGTCCGCGCGACTTGGTTCAATTCCAGCTACCGCAACAATTGCTCTCTGCATCCAAACGTTAAACCAGCCACTCTGTTTTTCGAGTGCAGCGAGATAGTCAACTCGGCCCGCGTAATCCAAAGTTTCTGGATCTATGCTCCAAAGTTCACTAACTACTTCTATGCCGGCGGGGAGATGTAAAAGTTGGGCAATTCGTTCACCTAGAACTCTGACTTCATCAGAACGTTTTTGCATGTTGTAATTATTGTTGGCGCCACTGACATTGCAGCGCTTGGCTTGTGCATAACTTAGAAATTAGGAAAAACTGTGGACTTAAAATTTGTGTTAATAAACTTCTGCTTTCGCGGTCAGTTAATGCGATTGGAAATCCCACCTAAATTTCTGCGCTCGCCGCAAGTAATTTTTTTTGGATTCACACGTAATTTTCCGTACTCGTACTTCATATACTTGCAAGTTTGCGTCATAATTAGACTATGAGTAACTCCACCGAAGTAGCTAATCTGAACCGCTTGTTAGAAGATATCAAAATACTTTCAGGTTCATTGGCAGTGCTGGATCGCTCACTAGTCGCTAAGGATTCGATTACCCAAAGAACTGCGCTAGATGCAATTAGTTTTAGAATTCGTGAGGTAGGAAAAAACGCATCAACTATAATAGATGCAGCGGATTTCGATATAAATGTGATCCTTCTTGAACTATCAATGCCAGAACCAAACAAAAAAGCGTTGCATGAATTGTTAGCTGTTCCCATCGAAGAACTGAGGAAGAGAGCGTTAAGCCAGATTCTCACTCTTTCACTTGAGTAACACTTTCAATCCAGTGACCTCGCGCTGATTTCAGCCAAACTAGCGCCTAATTGTTTTCGGCTCCGCGCCCTCATGTCCTAGACTCCTCACATGTCCAAAGTTCTTGCATCCCTGCCGGTCGGCGAAAGAGTTGGTATCGCATTCTCTGGCGGTCTAGACACTTCGGTTGCTGTTGCGTGGATGCGCGAAAAGGGTGCAGTTCCTTTTACCTACACCGCAGATCTTGGCCAATACGATGAACCAGATATTGATTCTGTTCCAAGCCGCGCAAAGGAATATGGCGCCGAAGGTTCGAGACTCGTTGATTGTAAAGAAGCCTTAGTAGAAGAAGGTTTCGCAGCAATTGCCTGCGGTGCTTTTCATATTCGTTCTGGTGGAAAAACTTATTTTAATACGACACCACTTGGTCGCGCTGTAACTGGAACACTTCTAGTTCGCGCAATGCTCGAAGATAACGTTTCAATTTGGGGCGATGGTTCGACTTATAAGGGTAATGACATTGAACGTTTCTATCGTTACGGACTTCTTGCTAATCCAAACTTAAAAATTTATAAACCGTGGCTAGACACTGATTTTGTTACTGAACTTGGCGGACGTAAAGAAATGTCAGAATGGCTTTCAAAGCGGAAGCTGCCTTATCGCGACAGTGTTGAGAAGGCTTATTCAACGGATGCAAATATTTTAGGTGCAACCCATGAAGCCAAAACTTTAGAGAACCTTGATACCTCACTTGAAATAGTTGAACCGATCATGGGCGTTGCATTCTGGAAAGAATCTGTAAAGATTGAAACTGAAGATGTGAAAATTGAATTCTCAAAAGGGCGCCCGGTTTCTATTAACGGCGAAAAACTTGGTGCGGTTGCCCTAATGCAGAGGGCGAATGAAATTGGTGGTCGCCATGGCCTTGGAATGTCAGATCAGATCGAAAATAGAATTATTGAGGCAAAGAGCCGCGGAATTTACGAAGCACCTGGAATGGCACTTTTACATATTGCCTACGAGCGTTTGATAAGTGCAATCCATAATGAAGACACAATCGCTAACTATCATGCTGAAGGACGCCGCCTTGGCCGTCTTCTATATGAGGGCCGCTGGTTAGATCCACAATCATTAATGCTGCGCGAATCACTAATGCGTTGGGTTGCATCGGTGGTAACTGGAGAAGTAAGCATTCGCTTGCGCCGCGGTGATGATTTCTCAATTATTAATTCAACTGGTCCTGGATTTAGCTATCACCCAGATAAGTTATCGATGGAACGAACTGAGGGCGCTGCATTTGGGCCTGCTGATCGCATCGGTCAATTAACAATGCGCAACCTCGATATTGCAGATACAAGAGCTAAGTTAGAAATGTATGCCAACCAAGGTCAACTTGGTGATGGCCAATTTAAGTTAATCAAAGAGCTCGACAACAAGAAAAAATAGAGGCATCAAATGAGCTTAAATCAGTCAGAAACATCAAATCAGGTCGAAACATCAATTGAAATTCAATTAACAAACCGGGATCGCAAAACAGTTTTCTTCCGCGGAATCTTGGTTTTCCCTGCAGTCATATATATCGCCTCATTTACCCAATCAATAGATGCTGGCGCATCTTTTGGCGGCTTACTTTTCTTACCAGTACTTCTAGCACTTCTAGTTCGCGGTGTTTACCCGAGTTACGTCCTCTCTTTTAATAAATCAATGCTGGAGTTAAATGCGCGTATTGCCGCTTACGCCCTACTTCTAACTGATGAATATCCATCAATCGAAGCGAATCCAAATATTAAAGTTGATCTTCCAGACATTGAAGGTGGCGCAAAACTCTCTCGAGTATTGCCACTAGTTAAATGGCTCTTTGCAATTCCGCTTTTTATAGTCGGTGCTATCTATGCAGTTATCGCATTTGTACTCACTTTTGCGGCTTGGATTATTACAAGTGCAACTGGAAATTATCCAGAGAGCATTGCAACTTTCGTGCTCGGAACAATTGAATTCTGGAATCGGGTTTACGGTTACGCAGCAATTCTTGTTACTGACGATTACCCCCGCTTCACTCTTTAATTAAGTTTTTAAGGAATCTACGCTCAATTCACCCTAGCCAAACCTGAATTCGCCCTGCAAAATAGCGTGTAATAACGCGGTTACTCCTGCGTAGCACATACCATTTTTTAGTAAGTTCCCCTGCCCTAGACCATCTATGGCAATTGCCTAAGTAGTTAGGAAGGAAAGCGATGTCGCTTTTATCTTGGAAGCTTCATGGAAATGGAAAATCAGTTAAAGATGGCGATGTAGTAAAGCCGGGCGAGCGCCTAGCTTGGCCGCTAACTATTGGTGTTGGTATTCAACACATTGCAGCGATGTTTGGTGCCACATTCTTAGTACCGATCATTACTGGATTTCCACCAAGCACAACTCTATTTTTCTCTGGCGTAGGAACTTTAATATTTCTCACCTTAACAAAGAACAAAGTACCTAGCTATCTAGGTTCATCATTTGCTTTCCTTGCGCCAATTGCGGCTGCAATGACAAATGGTGGAATGGCAGTAGCACTCGGCGGCGTTGTAGCAACCGGTGTGATTCTTGCTGTTGTTGGTCTAATTGTTAATGCTGTTGGTATCGGCTGGATTAACTGGCTCTTGCCTCCGGTTGTAACTGGTTCGATCGTAATGATCATCGGTCTCAATCTTGCAGGCGCTGCTAACAATAACTTTAAGCAAGCACCTGTAACTGCAATAATTACTCTTGCTGCTGTTGCACTAATCGGAGCAGTTTCTAAGGGCTTCCTAGGTCGCATAAGCATCTTCGGTGGAATTGTTGTTGGCTATGCCTTTGCAGCATTTAGTGGCGATATCAATTTTGATGGCGTTAAAGCCGCGAAATGGATTGCAATGCCAGCATTCACAACTCCAACATTTGATACCAATGCAATCCTGCTCTTTATCCCAGTTGTTCTTGTGCTAATTGCTGAGAATGTTGGACACGTTAAGGCAGTTTCTGCAATGACCGGAAAAGATCTAGATGGCCAAATGGGTAACGCGCTATTCGCAGATGGTGTTGCAACAACACTTGCTGGAATCGGTGGCGGTTCAGGTACAACTACTTATGCCGAAAACATTGGCGTAATGGCTGCTACTCGTATCTACTCAACAGCTGCTTATTGGGTAGCTGGCGTTGGCGCAATCTTGCTCTCACTTTCACCAAAGTTTGGCGCAATGCTTAGCGCTACACCTGCTGGTGTTCTTGGTGGCGTAGGAGTTGCCCTTTACGGAATGATCGGTGTTCTTGGTGCCAAGATTTGGATCGAGAACAAAGTAAACTTCGGAAACTCAACTAACCTACTTATTGCAGCAACAACTCTGATTATCGGAATTGCTGACATGACATGGAAGCGCGGAGATTATTCCTTCGGTGGAATCATCAATGGAACTCTTGTTGCAGTAATTGGCTACCAAGTTCTACGTGCTTTAAATAAGGCGGCTGGGAAGGCTGAATAGCCTTTAGTACTTAAGAAAATCGGGCTTTGGCCGCGAGCGCCTAACTATAAAACGTTAAGTCGCTCGCCAACCAAGGCCCGATTTTCTTTTGAACGTTTGGTGTGGAAAACATGCGGAGCTCTTTTTTGCCCTATAAATTTGGCCCTGCTGGGATTAGACTCGCGTAGAAATATAAATCAACTAGCCACTTATTTATTAGGAGAGCCAAATGTCTGTAACGCCATTTCGTTGGGGAATTTTAGGAGCCGGTGGAATTGCCGAGCAGTTCACAAGAGATGTATTGCGCCTTGAAGATCATCGCGTGGTTGCAGTCGGTTCTAGAACTCAAGTTAAGGCAGATTATTTTGCTGATAAATTCGCGATTCCTAATCGCCATGATTCATATCAAAAATTAGTTAATGATCCAGATATTGATGGTGTTTATGTTGCTACCCACCACCCAATGCATATGCGCGACACTTTGATGGCGCTAAATGCAGGTAAGCCGGTTCTTTGCGAGAAGCCATTTGCAATGAGTTATGACGAGACTAAAACCATGATTGATACTGCACGGTCAAAGAATTTATTATTGATGGAAGCCATGTGGGCACGTTATTTGCCACATATGATTCAAATTCGCGAAGTAATTAAATCTGGAATTCTTGGGGAAATTATCTCTGTCCGCGCAGATCACGGGCAATGGTTTAAGAAGGATCCAAATTTCCGACTCTTCGCCCCAGAATTCGGTGGTGGCGCACTCTTTGACCTTGGAATTTATCCAGTCTCATTTGCCTCAATGGTTCTTGGAACTCCTTCCCGCGTAACCGCACGAAGCACAAAGGCATTTACTGGCGTAGATGGCCAGACCACAATTATTTTGGAGTATCCATCTGGTGCCCAAGCACTTCTTAACGCAACAAACTTGGCAGCAACGCCAAACCGCGCAGTTATTATTGGCAGTGATGCTCGCATTGAAATTGATCGCACTTTTTACAATCCGACAACTTGGCGAGTAATTAATTACAAGAATGATCTCGTAGGCGGATCCGATAATCGTTATGTGGGCCATGGCCTTCGCGAAGAGGCAATTGAATTTGCCAGATGCTTCCGTGCTGGCGAGAAGGAATCCCCAATGCTCCCACTCGATGAAGTCCTTTCAATTATGGGAACAATGACAGAAATTGCAGATCAGATTGGCTTGAAGTTTGAGAAATTTGCAGAATAGAAGTGCAATTCTCTTAGTAGGTGGTCGGGGGACAAGGCTTGCACCACTTACTAATAACACTCCAAAACCAATGCTTCAGGTCGCGGGTGTGCCATTTACTGAACATCAAATTATAAAAGCCCGTGATGCAGGAATTTCTGAGATTGTTTTAGCAACCTCATTCAAAGCTGAGCTATTTGAGCCGTATTTTGGCGATGGCACTGACTTTGGAATATCTATTAAATATGCCGTTGAAGAAGTTGCCCTTGGTACTGGTGGCGCAATTAGTAATGCCGCCCAAGCTCTATCTGGAACTGGGCCAGTTGCAATATTTAATGGAGATGTTTTAAGTGGCCACGATTTGGGTGCCCAATTTGATTTTCACGAAGCAAAGGGTGCCGATGTAACGCTCTTCTTAACCGAGGTAGAAGATGCTCGCGCATTTGGCGCTGTTGAATTAGATGAATCCGGAAGAGTTTCTGCCTTCAATGAGAAGATGGAAAATCCACCGACAAATATCATTAACGCTGGCTGCTATATTTTTAATCGCGAAATAATTAGCACAATTCCATTTGGCAAGGTTGTGAGTGTGGAACGAGAAACATTTCCCAACTTACTTGCAACTGGCGCACGAGTCTTTGGTTTTATTGACACTTCATACTGGCTAGATATCGGAACGCCATCCGCCCTGCTTAAAGCATCACGCGATTTAGTTTTAGCAACAGGTAAAGAATTCATGGCCCTTGAAGGATCTAAAATCTCCTCAAGTGCATCGATCACTGGTGGAACTGTGATTGGTCGAAGCGCCCAAATCGCGGCAGATGCTCAAATATCTGGATGTGTTATTGGTGATGGAGCGGTAATCGGGGCTGGTGCCAGGCTCACAGACTGCTTTGTCGCAGAGGGCTTTGAAGTTCCAACACAGGTAATTTCGTTCGACAATTACTTTGGGTTTTAGCCCGCATCTAAATCCACTAGCCCGCATTCAAAAAACTCGGCGAGACCCTGGTAATTTGTGGCAATTCTTTTAAATTTATCGATTTTGAGCATAAATAAGTCTGAATATGACTTGACTTAATCGAGTTACACGCGTGTAATTATCTTAGTAACCCCGCCCTCCCAAGCGGCTAATAGTTTGAAGGAGTACCCGTATGAGCGATCCACGCCAGATTCAACAAATTGCAGCAGAAGGCGTAATCAATAGCGACGGCATCGAACTTTCCTGGCAAGAGCGCGCGCTTTGTGCTCAGACCGACCCAGAAGCATTCTTCCCTGAAAAGGGTGGTTCAACTCGTGAAGCTAAGCGCGTCTGCTTATCTTGCGACGTTCGTGGTGAGTGCTTGGAATACGCGCTCGCACATGATGAGCGTTTCGGTATTTGGGGAGGCCTCTCCGAACGTGAGCGTCGTCGCCTAAAGCGCCGTTCTGCTTAATTTTAAATTTAATCGCAATTTTAATAATACTAGTCAAGGATTAACCCATGGCTGATAATTTTTTCGTTACCGCGATTTTAGTTTCGCATGATGGTGCGACTTGGTTACCAGAAGCGATTGCTGGGATATCTGCACAGACCAGACCGATTGATCGCATAATTGCAGTTGATACTGGATCAATCGATAACTCAGTACAGATGCTTACAGGCGCTGGCATAACAGTTATAAAAACTGATCGCGATGCTGGTTTTGGTGACGCAATTGCACTTGCACTTGGGTCCTCAAAGAAATTAACAAACGATAATCAAGAAGAGTTAATTTGGATTCTCCATGACGATTGCGCGCCAACAAGAACAGCACTGCAATTACTAATTGAAGGTTTGATTGATAAACCACAAGTTGCATTTGTTGGTCCAAAATTACGCGGTTGGTATGACCGCAAACATTTATTGGAAGTTGGAATAAGTATTGCCGTAAATGGCGCACGTTGGACCGGGTTAGATCCACGCGAACAGGATCAAGGTCAATTTGGTCAACCAATGGAAGTGATGTCAGTGAGCACTGCGGCGATGTTGGCAAGACGAAAAATCTTTGAAGATCTCGGCGGACTAGATCCAAACCTTGCACTCTTTAGAGATGATGTTGATTTAGGTTGGCGGGCAAGAGTTGCGGGTTTCTCTGTCGTGACTGCGCCAGAAGCGCTTGTTTATCATGCAGAGGCATCAGCATCAGAGCGGAGAAGTGTCGATGTAGAAGAGGCTTTCCTACATCGCCCAAGACTTCTAGATCGCAAGAATGCAGCCTATGTTTTATTCGCAAATGCCTCGTGGTGGTTACTGCCTTGGATTGCAATTCAAATTGTTGGAAGCGCTGCAATCCGAGCAATCGGTTACTTAATTGCGAAACTTCCCGGATATGCGGCTGATGAAATTGCGGCTGTAGGCCTTCTTATAATCAAGCCGAATGATTTAATTGTTGCTAGAAAATTACGAAAGCAAAAACGCCTACTATCTCCAAGAGTAATTAGGCAATTTATTCCACCACCAGGTAGCCAAGTACGGCTTGCATTTGAGCAGCTTAATTATTCCTTGCGAAAGTTTTTCAAGGCTGATGATGTTCATGATTTGGATCTTGATGATGCAATGTCCTATGCAGATATAGGTGTAATTGATGAGAGTTTTGATGATCAAGATATTGTTATAAAACCACGCAAATCTAATTGGCAGACGCTTCGAAATCGACCGCTCTTAATTGGTCTTGCTTCCACCTTCTTAATTTCACTAATTGCTTCTAGAAATAGATTTGGTTCCATAAGCGGCGGTGCGCTTGCGGTTTCACCAAGTGGGGCAATGGATTTAATCGTCAAGTACAGTGAATCCTGGCACTTAGTTGGATTAGGATCGGCAGCCTCAACACCACCATGGGTTGCAATATTGGCCGGTGCATCTGCCCTAACACTTGGGAAAGTTTGGTTATTCCTGACTATCTTCTTCCTACTTATTCCACCCCTTGTCTTCTTTGTGATGTATCGCAGTGCTAAGAGATTTGGTTTGAGTGCTCAAGTTTCAGTCATCGGTGGCGTTATCTATGCAATGTCACCAGTTATTTGGAGCAGTATAAATCAAGGTCGAATCGGAACTTTAGTTGTGGCTTTAATTGCTCCAACATTTATGAGCGTTCTACCAAGAACTTTGCAATTAGAACCGCTCGGCTGGCGAAGAATTTATGCGTTAACGTTATTGGCTGCTTTCATTTCGGCCTTCTCAACCTTCTTTCTAGTTGCCTGGACCGCCTTCTATTTAATGGTTTTTGCGATTGAACTCTTTAAGCGCAGGTTAGAAATTAAAGGCGCCGGACCAGTTAAATTTATAATGGTTGCAGATCTAGCTCGGGTGAAGCGAATTTTTGCGTTATTTCTTATCCCAGGGCTACTAAATGCCCCATGGTCAACATCGGTAATTTTACATCCAACTCAAATTCTCTTAGATCCAGGGCTCCCACTTTCTAGCGGATCACTCATAAATATTCTTCTATTAAATCCTGGCGGCGCATCCGGAGTTCCAGTCTGGATAGTGGCGCCATTTATATTGTTCCTCATAGCAATAACGTTGACTAAGAAATACGCTATGGAATCAAGTGCTGCGATTGGCTTAATTGCAATTGCAGTTCTGCTCTCTCAAATTAGCGTGTTTGGTCATGGGAGCAATGGTCAAGTCTGGATTGGAACAATAATTATATTTATCCAAATCTTAATTCTAATTCCAACTCTAAAGATTGCAGTTGAGCTACTCCCTAATTTAAGGATTTCAAGGCTTGGTCTAGGGCATCTTCTTTCAGTGTTAATCGTAATTATTTCAACGCTCTCGATTTCGGCAACTAGTTTTTGGGCTATTACAGGCGGGGCTAATTCCTTAGTAACGGCAGCTAAAATTGAAGTAGTTCCGCCTTTCATTGCCTCGCTCAGCGACACTCCAAATAGGCCAAAAACTTTAGTAATTGGCCGGACCGAAGATCAACTCAATTACTTTGTCACACGTGGTTCCGATTTAGAAATCGGCGACGCAGATGTAGCGGTGGCAACCCCGGTACATGTAACCCAAGCAATTCTTGATTTGATAAGTGGGGCTGGACTTACATCAAGTAAAACTTTAGGTGCGTATGGCATTCAATATATTTTCTTGAAAAACCCAATTGATAAAGGAGTAGCAAGAACTATTGATGGGATTGGTGGCTTTACTCGAAGCTCATCTACAAATTCTGGAATTATCTGGCAGGTAGTTGAGAGTAAACCTCGAATTTCTGTGCTCGATGCTACGGGTGCTACAACAGCAATCAGTTCTGCAAAAGTTGGCGCGGTGGATGAATTACAGACGCCAGGAACAGTTACTCTTGCTGAAAAATTCGATCCAGGCTGGAAGTTAATTCTCAATGGAAATCAAGTTAAATTAAGGCAATCCACGATCGGATTACCAAGCTTTCAGGTAGCAGAGACCGGTCCGCTTATTCTCTTGCATGATGGAACAAAACATCGGGCCTTACTTTCAGTTGAATTAATTGCGTTACTAACGATTATTGTTTTATCACTTCCAGCTGGGCGCCGTCGCCGTGAAGTTCCCGTTGAGGAGCTTGCATGATTAATAAAGTCACCGCTGCACTCGGCGCTCTTGTGCTCGCGATAGTTTTAGTTCTGGTAATCAAGCCAGATAACTCTGGAATGTCGACCGTTAAGTCTTATCCGGCAACAGTTTGCCCGGCAAATCTAAGTGATTCAACTTCAACCTCAGTCCTACCATCTTCCAAGATATTAGTCCGGCAAATTCCTTCTAAGAAAAATACTCTTGTGAAAGCTAAAACTACTCTCTTTCTCTCCTCGAACCCATTACTGGTTGAAGGAAATAGCGAAACTTCAATTAATATAACTCGATCAAAATTTAGCTCACTTGCAACAGTAGTCTGCTCAATAAGTAGTGGAGACCAATGGTTTGTTGGTGGTTCTGGCGCTGTTACAAGTAGATCCTCACTTGCAATCATTAATAGTGGACTTAGCACTTCAGTTGTGGATTTAATTGTCTATTCACTAACTTCAGTCTCTTCCATTATTTCAGTACGAATTTCCAAGAATTCCAGCAAGCGAATCTATTTGGATACCCTAGCTCCAGGTGAAAATTCTGTAGTAATTCACGCAATCACAAGATCTGGTCGAGTTACAACTTTCTTGTATGATCAACGGCAACGGGGCCTTGTCGCACTTGGTGAAGATTATGTTTCAGAAGGAGCCGTTCCTGCTACTCGTGTAGTAATTCCAGCAATTAGCAATATCGGTCGAACTGGTCGGACTAATCGAAGCACCAAACAGACTTTAAGAATTTTGGCCCCAGGTAAAATTAGCGCAAATATTCGCGCCAAATTAGTTTCAACGGATGGCACATTTGCACCGCTAGAACTTGATGACATCTATATCAAAGCCGGAAAAGTTAAGGATATAACTTTCAAGCCAGTGTTAAATTCACGGAACTTCTCACTTGTTCTAACCTCAGATCGCCCAATCGTGGCTGCGGTGAAAAGTTCTGGTGTGTTCAATGGAGGAAATGAATTTACTTGGTCAACTTCTGGTCATGAATTAAAAGATGTAACTATTTTCTTTGGTGGGCTGCAGCCAGATGTCGTGTTTCAAGGAAAGGATTTTGAAGTTGATGTGCAATGGACAGATAAAAATCAAAAGGTTTACAGCACTACGGTTAGGAGCAGTAATGGTGAAGATTTAGCAACCTGGCGTCCTGAGAGCGAAGTTTTCAGTGCCCGCTTTAGCACGGTAAATGGCAGGGTGTATGGCGGTGCAATCTTCAAAGAAAAAATTGGCATAAGTCACTTACCGTTGGTAGCGGGTGCCCAACTTGAAAGTTCAGCAGTTCCAAGCTCCGATTCAAAAGTTATTACACGCGAGTAAATCCCAAGAATTAGCGCCCATTCGCGATAACCTCTAAGGCATGACACGTCCACAACCACGTACAGGTCGCCTGTGCTCACGCGTTGGCTGTCGCCACCTTGCAACGAAAACTCTTACTTATATTTATGCCGATTCAACTGCGGTTCTTGGGCCACTCGCAACATTCTCCGAACCACATGCATATGATCTCTGCGATCAACATAGTCTGCGAATGAGTGCTCCAGTT
The DNA here is from genome assembly GCA_007280395.1 of Actinomycetales bacterium. Taxonomy (GTDB): domain Bacteria; phylum Actinomycetota; class Actinomycetes; order Nanopelagicales; family Nanopelagicaceae; genus AAA044-D11. Next base: position 24,647 of record QYQH01000031.1, read on the forward strand.
GGGTGGACCGTAATTAAACATGAACCAGAATCAGTTGCTTCCGGTCCCACAAACGATGACTTAATGGCAATTGCAGATGCAGTGCGCGAGGCCGGTTCCAAGGAGAACCCAAGTGAAAATGGAGAAACCGGATTTGAAATACCTCCGCTTGATATTGGGCGTAGAGGCCATCTTCGCGCTATCCCAAATTAACCTACACTGTTCGGTATGTTCACTGGTGAATTCTTAGATTCAATAATTAAGGCCTACGACGTACGTGGTCTGGTTGATTCACAATTAACTCCAGATTTCGCCTTCGTACTTGGTGGGGCATACGCAAAATTCTTGCAAGAAGAGCGGGAACCATCAACAATAATTATTGGTGAAGATATGCGCCTATCTTCGCCAACTTTGGCAGATGCATTTTCTGATGGTGCGACTTCTCAAGGTATGGATGTAATCCGAATTGGCTTAGCGTCGACCGATATGTTGTATTTCGCAGCTGGAAAATTAAATATGCCCGGCGCTATGTTTACCGCAAGCCACAATCCAGCCGCCTACAACGGGATGAAATTATGTAAGAGCGGTGCAGTTCCTATCGGCCAAGATTCTGGACTTCGCCGAATCAAACAATTAATTCTCGATGGGATGCCAATTACAAATCGACCAGTTGGCAGAGAGAGTGAACGCAATCTATTAACGGAGTATGTTGACTATCTGCTCTCGCTATTTCCTGAAATCGGCGATTCCAAAACCCCACAACGTAAATTAAAAGTTGTTATTGATGCTGGAAATGGCATGGCTGGTCACACAGCGCCAGCAGTTATGGCGCTCTTAAATGTCGAAGTTATTCCCATGTACTTTGAGTTAGATGGTAATTTCCCAAACCACGAAGCAAATCCTATTGATCCAAAGAACTTGGTCGATCTACAGAAGCGAGTATTGAAGGAGAAGGCAGATATTGGGCTGGCATTTGATGGTGATGCTGATCGTTGCTTTTTGATTGATGAGAAAGGGGCACTTGTAAATCCATCAGCACTCACTGGTTTAATTGCCGTTCGCGAGCTGAAGCGTAAGCCTGGTTCCACAATAATTTATAACTTAATCTCATCTAAAGCGGTTCCAGAAATAATCACAGAAAATGGCGGTACTCCACTTCGCTCTCGCGTAGGCCATTCATTTATAAAGAAGATGATGGCTGATTCTGGTGCCATATTTGGCGGCGAACATTCGGGCCATTTCTACTTCGCAGATTTCTGGCGCGCAGATTCTGGAATGTTGGCTGCGCTTTTCGCACTCACGGAACTCGCTTCTGGAAAGAGTTCACTTTCAACGTTACTAAAACCATTTAGCCGCTATTCGGCAAGCGGTGAAATTAACTCTGAAGTCAGCAATGTTCCTGCAACGATCGAGGCTATCCTCTCTGAGTATGGCGATAGCAAAAAAGGTTTTGAAGTCGATGAGCTAGATGGCATAACTTTGACCGGCCCTAAGTTTTGGTTTAACGTCCGAGCGTCTAACACCGAACCTCTGCTTCGATTAAATGTCGAAGGAGATACTGAGGCTCAGATGATCAAGGCTCGCGACGCTCTGCTCGCAATCATCAGGGCGAAGCGATAACCTACGCTCCTACACATAAATTCGAGAAGCCTCTCATTCGAGATTTAATAGGAGTAACACGTGAACGTAGCAACAGCTGTAAAACATGACATTGCAAACGCTGCCTTAGCAGCCGAGGGCAAGAAGAAGATTGAATGGGCCGAACGCAATATGCCAGTCTTGGCACAAATACGTGAGCGCTTTGAGAAAGAACAACCATTTAAGGGCATTCGTATCTCTGCTTGCATGCACGTAACAACTGAAACTGCGAATTTAATGCGCGCCCTAAAAGCTGGCGGCGCAGAACTTGCACTCTGCGCTTCAAATCCACTCTCAACTCAAGATGACACGGCTGCGGCACTAGTCCATGAGTATGGCATCAGTGTTTTTGCTCGCAACGCTGTTGATCGCGATGGTTACTACTCACATATCAACGCATCACTGGATATCCAACCGCACCTAGTCTTTGATGATGGTTGCGACTTGGTTAATACACTTCACACAACTCGTACTGAATTAATCGATGGCATCATCGGTGGTTGCGAAGAGACAACAACAGGTGTTATCCGTTTAAGCCAGATGACAAAAGATGGTGCACTTAAATTCCCAATGATTGCTGTAAATGACACAGACACAAAACATATGTTTGATAACCGTTTTGGAACTGGCCAATCAACACTTGATGCAATTTTCCGTTCTACTAACTCACTTATAGCGGGCAAAACATTCGTAGTAGCAGGATTCGGGTATTGCGGTAAGGGAGTTGCAGAACGCGCAAAGGGTATGGGCGCCGATGTAATTATTACTGAAATCGATCCAACTAAGGCCTTAGATGCACTCATGCAGGGCTATCGCGTGATGCCAATGACTGAAGCGGCAAAGTATGGTGATATTTATGTCACTGTTACTGGTAATCGTGATGTTCTTCGCGAAGAGCACTTCAAGGTTATGAAAGATGGTGCAATTCTTTCAAATGCCGGCCACTTCGATATTGAAATTGATGTTGCTTGGCTTGAGAAAAACGCTAAGTCAAAGAATGCAAAAATGCGCCATCAGACAGATGAATATGTAATGGCAGATGGTCGTCGCATTCTTCTTCTTGCTGAAGGTCGCCTCGTAAACCTTGGTGCGGCTGAAGGTCACCCAGCATCTGTAATGGATATGTCATTTTCTGATCAAGCGCTAACAGCAGAATATTTATTAAAAGCCGCCGCAACTCTTGGTGCTGGTCTGCATGAAGTACCAACCGAGATTGATAAAGAAGTTGCCCGCTTGAAGTTAGAGAGCATGGGATCAACAATTGATCAATTAACTCCAGCACAAGAGCTATACCTCAACTCTTGGGAGCACGGTAGCTAATGACTCTGATCATGGTTGTCGATGATGACCAAGATCTAGCTGAGATGCTCGGCATCGTTTTAAACGGTGCGGGCTACGAAGTGGATTTAGTAGGTCGCGGTGATGAGGTTATGCCAATCTTCACCGCGCAGAATCCCGATTTAATTCTTTTAGATGTGATGCTTCCCGGTTTAAGCGGAGTTGAAGTTTGTAAATTGATTCGCGAAAAATCTATGGTTCCAATAGTTATGTTGTCAGCAAAGGGCGATAAGCAGGATGTAGTAGCAGGTCTTGAAGCGGGCGCAGATGATTACATGGTTAAACCATTTGATCCATCCGAACTTGTTGCTCGCATGAAAGTTAGATTACGTCGCAGCACAGCTGGAGTAAGTTCCGATTTACAAATTGGGAATATTAAAATTGATCAGATTGAACATTCAATTATTCGTGATGGCCAGGTCATCGCGTTAACTCGACTTGAGTTCGACTTACTTGTAGCACTAGCAAAAGAACCAGGCCGAGTTTTCAGCAGAGAAGCGCTACTAAGTGAAGTTTGGGGCTATCGACCAGCAACTGATACTAGATTAGTTAATGTTCACATCCAGAGACTTCGTTCAAAGGTAGAACTCGATCCAGAGAATCCAACAATAATTCTGACTGTTCGTGGCGTTGGCTATAAGGCTGGTGTTCCTGGAAGTTCCCAGTGAAATCCCCATTCGGTGCCTGGCGCTCATCGCTAGTTTTCCGAGTTACCGGCACAATCGTTACGCTCTCGGTAATAATTATCTGGCTACTTGGTTCAGCGCTCTTTAACCAAATCTCCTCAGGAATATTTGATGAAAAACTTAAACTTTCAATATCTGATGCGCAATCAACGGCCCGAAATACGCAAATTCAATTAACGTTCTCGGATTACCAAGATAAAGCTGATCTTAAATTAATTTTTGCACAAATTTTAGCCGTACCACCAAAAAGCTTTGAAAGTGCTGCGCGAGAGTTAGCAATCTTCTCTTATGCAAAGACAAAGAGCCTTTATAAATATGATGGTACTTCTAATCTCTTAGGAGCAAATTCAGTATCAGAAAAGTTTAGAACATTAACTAGAGCCTCTAAGCAGACGGTGTGGGAACGAACAAATCTAAAATATATTGATGGGAAAATTGAGCCGGCAATTGTGGTTGGCCATAATCTGAAAATTAAGGGCGCGGGTAAGTACGAATTTTATGTTCTCTTTAGCTTGGCTCAGCAGAGCCGGACCATGTCATTAATTCTTAACTACTTATGGTTGACTGGAATTGCACTCACCCTTTTAATTGGTTTAATTACCTTCTTTGTCTTCCGTCGCCTAATTGCTCCAATCCGAGATGCCGCGAGAGTCGCCGAAGAGCTAACAGCTGGAAATCTAGAGCTTCGTATGGATATACATGGCGAGGATGAAATTGCTAGTTTGGGTTATTCATTTAATGAGATGGCCGTGTCACTGCAACAACAGATTTCAAGACTTGAGAATCTCTCTAAATTGCAACAACGTTTCGTATCCGATGTTTCTCATGAACTTCGAACGCCTTTGACAACAATTCGAATGGCATCTCAGGTTATTTACGCCTCGCGTGAATCTTTCGAGCCAACAGTCGCCAGAAGCGCGGAACTTCTGATATCTCAGATTGAACGTTTCGAATCCTTGCTCACTGACTTACTAGAAGTAAGTAGATTCGACGCCCAAGCGGCAGTTCTTGAAATTGAAGAGGTCGATATAACCGTTTTGGTCAAGGAGACAATCGATTATCTGCATCCAAGTCAAGATCGAGCCATCCATCTATGGGCACCGGATAAACCAGTAATGGTTGATGTAGATCCACGGAGAATTAAGCGAATTATCCGAAATTTAATCTCCAACGCTGTTGATCATCGCGAAGATAAGAGTATCGACATCCAAATAGAAGAGAATGAAAATGAAGTTTCTGTGGGCGTTCGTGATTATGGAGTCGGCTTCAATTACACCGATAAGAAATTACTTTTCGAACGTTTTTGGCGGGCAGATAGTTCACGTGCACGCACAACGGGCGGAACTGGCCTTGGACTTTCAATCGCGCTTGAAGATGCAAAGTTGCATCAAGGAGAGATTGATGTTTGGGGAGCACGAGGCTTAGGGGCCCACTTTGTTTTAACAATTCCTAAATTTGCTGGCGGATCGATTCAATCTAAACCTATTTCTGCACAGCCAAAATAAGTTCACACAATTAGACAGTAAGACATAAAGCAGGGCTGTATCTAAGAGACTTTCCCGGTGTCATTCCTTAAAGGCATTTCCTCGCTAATTTTTCCAGCTCGATGTATCTCATGTTTAAGCGAACTGCCTAACAGTGCCAGCAATATCTGCTTACATTGTAAAAGAATTGTTGGAACCGAAACTTTAGTAATTAATCGTGGCCCGCTTAAAATCTTTGCTGGGAGTAAATACTCTCATACCACGTCTCGAATAATTCTTGGCGCAAAGGAGGGAAATCAAACTCTGGCGAGAAGCGTTCTAGTGGAATGCTTGGAGCGAGCCCTAGCAA
>QYQH01000070.1 GCA_007280395.1 Actinomycetales bacterium
AAATCCCAAAAAGCCGGTTCAGATCGAACCGTGGTTGGGCTCTTTACTTACCCAATCTTGCAGGCCGCAGATATCTTGCTCTATCAAGCAAATAAAGTTCCAGTTGGTGAAGATCAACGTCAACATATTGAATTAACTCGAAATCTTGGACAGCGGTTCAACTCTAAATTTGGTGAAACATTTACGATTCCTGAAGGCTATATTTTAAAGGCAGGAGCGAAGATAAATGATTTACAAGATCCAACAGCAAAGATGAGTAAATCAAGTTCATCTGGCGCTGGAGTGATTGAACTGATGGATAGTCCAGAAGTTAATACCAAGAAAATTAAGAGCGCGGTAACTGATACTGGTCGCGAAGTAATCTTTGATGAGAAGGAAAAGCCCGGTATTTCAAACTTATTAAGTATTTATAGTGCACTAACTGGCAAGAATATTGAAGTATCGCAGAAAGATTTTGAAGGTAAAGGGTATGGAGATTTCAAAGGTGCGGTTGCCGAAGTTGTGGTTGATTACCTGAAACCAGTTAGAGATAAGGCGAATGAACTTCTTCAGGATGAAACGCATCTAAATAAGCTTCTCAAAATTGGTGCAGAAAAAGCCGACGCTGTTGCATCTAAAACTCTCAAAGATACTTACAACGCCCTAGGGCTTATTTCTCGTGGCTAAACGTCTCTTAGTTTTTCTCGCTTTAGTTGCGCTCTCTCCATTAATCACAGTACCTGCGAAGGCGGCACCAGCGAAGGTAAAAATTGGAATTGTTTATGAAGTTGGTGGGCGAGGTGATAAGTCTTACGACGATGCAACCGCTATCGGCGTTGATGCAGCGAAGAAGAAATTTAGCTTATCTGATTTCGACGTCCGCGAATTAGTAACTACCGGAATAGATTTTGATCGAGAGAACCGCATTGAATTCTTAGTCAAGGCTAAGTACGACTTAGTAATAGGAATTGGGCCATTCTTTGATGAAGCAATGAGCTTTATGTCGAGAAAATACCCGGAATCGCAATTCGCAATTATTGGAAGTTCCGGAGTTGAATCCATAAATGTTAGTTGTATGGCATTTGCCATTGATCAAAGTGCATATTTAGCGGGCGTGATGGCTGCCTTAAATTCTAAGTCAGGAAAGATCGGCTACTTGGGCGATAGCGCTAATTCAAAGAACGGCCTGATACTTCGCAATTTTGAGGCCGGAGCAAAATATGGCTTGGCAACAGTTAAAGTATTTTCACGGGATCCAATTTCTAGCGCAACAAGTGATGTTTCAGCTCTGTCGGCCCAAGGCGTGGATGTAATTTTCTCTACCTGGTCACGGGATGGAAGTGTTCTAAATTCAATTACTAAATTAGGTAAGGATAAAAAAGTAATTAAGTTAATTGGGGTACGACCAGATCAGTTTTTCTTAGCTAGTAAAGCGGCACAAAAATATTTGATTGGCTATGTAAATCAACGATATGACAGCGCTTTGATTGATCTTTTCAAAGCTGCTATCTCCGAAGAGATAATCACTGAGGAAGTTGATGTGGAAAACGGAGTATTTGGCCGCGCTTATAACCTACAAAATAGCGGCATTGATCTGGTCGCAACAATTGCTAATCAAGCATCAAAGAGCGCAGTAGCACGCGCAAAGAGCGCAATTATTGCAAAGAAAATTAAGGTTGTTAAATAAACCCTAGATTCCGATTGGGTGCCAAACTGTTTTAACTTCCATAAAATTAGTCATTCGCTTAGTTGTCTGCAATTCGTTAAATGAGTAAATACGCTTCAAATTTTCAGCACCTAGCTCTTTAAGTTCTGTTAAATCGTTCTTGCTGACACCTGTGGCATCTATTCCATCAATATCCATATGAGAACCAGCCCAAGATACAAATTGATCGAATTTTCCGGTAAGAACATTTACGACGCCGGCAGGTACATCGCTAGTAGAAATGCACTCCGCCAAAGTTATTGCGCATAACGGGCTCTTCTCATTTGCAATCAAGATTGCAGTATTACCGCTAGCGATAATTGGTGCCAGGCTCGCGACAAGATTTAAGAGTGATGGCTTGGCATCAGCAAAGATTGCAACCACGCCAAGGCTCTCTGGAATTGAGAAGTTGTAGTACGGACCAGAGACTGGGTTAGTAGATCCTGAAATTGAATCAATCTTGTCGCACCAACCCGCGTACCAAACCCAGGTATCTATTGCGCTCTGAACCTGAGTTTTTGCGGAAGTAGGTGATGCTCCTTCTTGCGCAATAATTTCAGCAATAAACTGATCAATTCGGCCTTGCATTATTTCTGCAACGCGATAAAGAATCTGTCCTCTGTTAAATGCAGTAGCGCTAGCCCATCCATGGTGAGCAGTTCTCGCTGCCACAACTGATTCGCGTAAATCTTTTCTCGATCCAAGACATGGATTGGCTAAGAATTTTCCTTTGGAATCTTTAACTTCATAAACGCGACCAGATTCACTGCGTGGAAAGCTTCCGTTGATAAATAACTTATAAGTCTTCATTACATCGATGCGCATTTTAGTATTGGCCCTTCAGATAACCGGATAGACCATGTCTTCCGCCTTCACGTCCCCAACCGGATTCTTTGTAACCTCCGAATGGGCTTGCTGGATCAAATTTATTAAAGGTATTTGCCCAAATCACACCGGCTCGTAACCGCTTTGCCGTCCAGAGAATTCGGGAACCTTTATCACTCCAAACACCAGCAGATAAACCGAAAGGCGTGTTATTAGCTTTATCAATTGCTTCTTGTGGAGTTCGGAATGTTAGTACAGATAGAACTGGTCCGAAGATTTCTTCGCGAGCAATTCGATGTGATTGCGAAACTCCAGTAAAAATAGTTGGGGCATACCAGAAGCCTGATGATGGGAGAGTGCAATTAGGACTCCAACGCATAGCACCTTCGATTTCACCAGAATCTACGAGATCCTTGATTCGACTAAGTTGAGCCGCGCTATTGATTGCACCTAGGTCGGTATTTTTATCCATTGGATTTCCGATGCGAATTAAATTCATTCGATTCTTTAGCTTTTCTAAAACTTCATCTTGAACGTTCTCTTGAATTAATAGCCTTGATCCTGCACAACATACGTGACCTTGATTAAAGAAGATTCCGCTCACGATTCCTTCGACTGCCTCGTCAATCGCAGCATCCTCAAAGACAATGTTCGCACCTTTACCACCAAGTTCAAGAGTTGCACTCTTCTTCGTCCCAGCGATTGCTTTTGCAATCGCCTTGCCGACACCAGTGGATCCAGTAAATGCGACCTTATCTACATCTGGATGGCTAACTAAATGTGAACCGGTAGCGCCATCACCAGTAATAATATTTACGACGCCTGCTGGCAGACCAGCTTGTTGGCAGACTTCAGCAAACAAGAGCGCAGTTAGTGGCGTGGTTTCGGCAGGTTTTAAGACGACAGTATTTCCAGTAGCAAGTGCTGGTGCAATTTTCCAGGCAAGCATAAGCATTGGAAAGTTCCACGGAATTATTTGTGCGGCAACTCCATATGGTTTCGGATTTGCGCCATGACCAGCATATGAAAGTTTGTCGGCCCAACCTGCGTGATAGAAGAAGTGTGCTGCTGCTAGTGGAATATCAGTATCTCTAGTCTCGCGAATCGGCTTTCCATTATCTAAAGTTTCAAGAACTGCAAATTCACGGCTTCTCTCCTGCAGGATTCTGGCAATTCTAAATAGGTACTTTCCACGCTCCGCTGGTGGCATCTTTGACCAGACCTTAGTAAAAGCGTTACGTGCTGCAGTTACAGCGAGGTTTACATCGGCTAGCTCGGCATATGCAATTTTTGCAAGGACTTCTTCAGTTGCTGGATTTATAGTCGTGAAGGTCTTGCCCGCCTTAGGTGCAATAAATTTTCCATTAATGAATAATCCGTATTGACTCTTAATATCGACGAGCGCAGCAGATTCTGGTGCTGGGGCATATTCGAACTTATTCATCTCTGATTCACTCTCTTTAATCTAGCGTCACATAGTTTGGACTAGCGTAATACCCATCACGCATCTTCATGCGCTGCATGAGCAGGTCATTTAGAAGCGCACTTGCACCAATTCGAAATAGCGATGGATCAAGCCACTCCGGGCCAGCGATTTCATTTACCAAAACCAGTTGTTTCATTGCATCTTTAGTATTTCGAATTCCACCTGCGGGCTTAACTCCAATTCGGACCCCGGCCATCTTATAAAAATCCCTAACGGCTTCGAGCATTACATAAACCACAGGAGCGGTAGCGGCAGGCGAAATTTTTCCAGTACTAGTCTTTATAAAATCGCCACCTGCAAGCATTGCAAGATAACAGGCTTTGCGAACGTTATCTAAAGTAACAAGTTCTCCGGTCTCCAGAATAACTTTAAGGCGAACGTCGTTGCCACAAATTTCTTTTATGGTCCTTATCTCATCAAAAACTAAACCGAGATTTCCCGCTAAGAAAGCTCCGCGATCAATAACCATATCTATCTCACTCGCACCATTTGCGATTGCATCTTTAGTATCTTGAATCTTGACTTCCATGCTTGCCCGACCAGAAGGGAATGCAGTTGTAACGGCAGCAACAGGAATGTGTTTTCCGCCGCCATTATCAAGTGCATCTCTCGCGATTTTCACCATATCGTTATAGACACAAATTGCACCAACAGATGGAATTGATAAATCAGTTGGATCGGGATAAACACCCTTTGCGCAGAGCGCCTTAACTTTTCCTGGAGTATCTGCACCTTCAAGAGTGGTTAGGTCCACCATCCGAATTGCCAGATCAATCGCCCAATTTTTACTAGAAGTCTTAATGCTTCGGGTTGCCAACATCTCAACGCGCGCACTTGCTCCCACGGCATCAACAGGAGCTAAGGTCTTGAGGAATTTCTTAAGCGAAGCTTCGCTGTTATCTGCGAGTAGCGTTGAATTCACGCCACAAATCTAGCACTTTAGAGTTAATCCTCAATAAGACATTAGTCTTCTATGAGACATAAGGTCGCACCACTAGCAACGGTTTGACCAACGCTTACTTGCAATTTAGAAATGGTTCCGGCCTTATGAGCAATCAGTGGCTGCTCCATCTTCATCGCTTCTAGTACAACTATTAAATCGCCAACTTCAACTCGATCGCCATTTCCCTTAACAACTTTAACAACCGTCCCCTGCATAGGGCTCTCCAAAGAATCTCCGGCAAGAGCAGTAATTGCATTGCTCCTTACGCGGTGTCGTTTTTGAATTGGTTCAGGGGTATGGAGAAGAACTTCAAAGCGATGGCCATCAACTTCCGCAATAATTTTCTGGGATGCAGCCTTTGAATCTGCCGTTCCCTGCTTAAATGAAAATGGTGGAATCTCATTCTTAAATTCGTTTTCAATGTAACTGGTATATACCTTGAAATCTTTAGTGAAATTTGGATCTTCAACAATTGCGCGATGAAATGGCAGCGCAGTCGCTAGGCCGCCGATATGAAATTCACGAAGTGCGCGACGAGCACGATCAATCGCTTCCGCGCGGGTTGAGCCAGTGACAATTAACTTTGCAAGTAGCGAATCAAAGTGTGAACCAATTGTGTGCCCATGATCAAAGCCAGCATCGATTCGAACACCAGGTCCTGATGGAACTTCCCATTTAGTAATCGTTCCTAGTGAAGGTAGGAAACCCTTTCCTGGATCTTCGCCATTAATTCTAAATTCAATACTGTGTCCACGAATTGTTGGGTCGACCGGATTAATAGTTTGACCATCCGCAATTCTAAATTGTTCACGAACGAGATCTAGGCCAGTCACTTCTTCACTTACTGGGTGTTCTACTTGCAACCTGGTGTTAACTTCCAAGAACGAGATAGTGCCATCAGAACCAATTAAGAATTCACAGGTACCGGCGCCTACATAGCCGGCTTCTTTCATTATCGCCTTACTTGAGGCATAAAGTTGATCGATCTGGGCTTGAGTCAAGAATGGAGCAGGAGCCTCTTCAACTAACTTCTGGTGGCGACGTTGTAGCGAACAGTCGCGAGTACTTACAACAATTGCATTTCCTTTAGCATCAATTAAAACTTGAGTTTCAACATGTCGTGGCTTATCTAGATAGCGTTCGACGAAACATTCACCGCGGCCAAAGCCGGTAATAGCTTCACGTACGGCTGATGCAAAAAGTTCTGGAATTTCCTCGATTGTGTGTGCAACTTTTAAGCCGCGGCCACCACCTCCGTGCGCTGCCTTGATTGCAACCGGCAGGCCATGTTCTTTTGCAAATGCAACAATCTCTTCAGGCGTATCAACTGGGTCAGTTGTTCCAGCTACAAGTGGAGCGCCAACTTTCGCAGCAATCTTTCGGGCGGAAACTTTATCGCCAAGCAATCTAATTGCGCTTGGTGGGGGTCCGATCCAAATTAAACCGGCTGCAATAACCCGATCAGCAAAATCTGCATTCTCTGAAAGGAATCCATATCCAGGATGGACCGCATCTGCTCCAGATTTTTTTGCAATCTCAATAATTTTATTCTGGTCTAAATAAGTTTCGGCTGCAGACAATCCTTGTAGGGCGTAGGCCTCATCAGCGGTCGCAACATGAAGTGATGTTCGATCTTCATCAGAATAGATAGCGATTGATTTAATGCCATGGTCACGAGCGGCGCGGGCCACACGTACCGCAATTTCACCTCGGTTCGCAATTAGAACGGCTTTCATGCACTCACCGCCGCCTTAGAAATTGCACTCCAAGAAAGTCCAAGTGAATTAACTGCGCGCCTAAGCAAGGGAAGTGAGAGCCCAATGATTCCTGAGGGATCTCCTTCGATTCTAGAGATAAATGGCGCACTTAAGCCATCTAACGTGAAACCACCTGCAACGTTTAGTGGTTCACCTGTCGCAACATAGCCAGCAATTTCGGCATCTGTCATATCGGCAAAAAATACCTTTGAAGTCGAAACGTCGCTAATTTCAATACCTTGTTTAGTATCGATTATGCAGTGTCCCGTATGTAAATATCCGTAATTTCCACGCAGCTCTTTGCAGCGAGCAGTTGCCAGTTCTGGTGTCATTGGCTTTCCAAAAGATTTTCCATTGAATTCAAAGGTTGAATCGCAACCAATAATTAAATGTTCGTTGCCAACTAAATTTTTAATTGTGTGAGCCTTTAGAATTGCTAGTGCGATAACCATTTCGCGTGGCGCTAGCGCGGTTAACTTTGTATCTTCTTCATCAACTCCGCTAATCATTACTTCCGCAGAAATCCCACTTGAGTCCAAGAGACGTTTGCGCGAAGGGGAGGCAGATGCCAAAACAACATATCTAGATTCAGACATTAGAAACTTTGACCCCACTTACGTGGCAAGGGTTGGCGAATCTGAGATTTGCGCCAAAGATTTGCGGTATCAACCTTCTTTACGACTGGCGTGGGAAGTGCTTTCTCTAAGGCAATCAACTCTTTTTCAGATGGTGTGCCATTTAATATTGTGAATTTAGAATTCATTAGAGTGGAATATTTCCATGCTTGCGTGGTGGGAGTGCAACGCGCTTATTGCGGAGGGCATTTAGCGCCTTAACTATTTGATGACGAGTTTCTTGTGGTTCGATAACAGCATCAATGAAGCCACGATCGGCGGCAATATATGGATTTAGCAAGGTCTCTTCATAATCTTCAATTAGCTCTTTACGTCTACCTTCAACATCTTTAGCGTCAGCTAACTCTTTGCGATGGAGAATATTTACCGCACCCTGGGCTCCCATTACTGCAATTTGTGCTGTTGGCCAAGCAAGGTTTACATCAGCACCAAGGTGCTTTGAACCCATAACTATGTAGGCACCGCCATATGCCTTACGAGTGATGACTGTTATCAATGGCACTGTTGCTTCACCATATGCATAAAGTAATTTAGCCCCGCGGCGAATAATGCCGTTCCATTCTTGTTCAGTGCCAGGTAGGAATCCTGGAACATCAACCAAAGTTATTACTGGAATTCCAAAAGCATCACAGGTGCGCACAAAACGTGCAGCCTTCTCACTTGCCGCAATATCTAACGTGCCAGCTAGCGCTTGTGGTTGGTTAGCAATAATTCCAACCGAACGGCCTTCGATTCGCCCAAAGCCAACCAGAATATTTGGTGCATAGAGCGTATGAACTTCTAAGAAATCTGCCTCATCCAAGATTGCTTCGACTAAAACTTTCATGTCATAAGGCTTATTTGGATTATCTGGAATTAGCGAATCAAGCGCGCGATCCGACGGTGCGATGTCGCTACTTTCGGTCGCGGCAAGAACAGGGGGCTCATCCATATTGTTACTTGGTAAATATGAGAGCAAGGCTTTTACATAATCAAGAGCATCATCTTCACTATCTGCAAGGTAATGCGAATTTCCAGTCTTGGTGTTGTGAGTACGAGCGCCACCAAGTTCTTCCATGCCAACTTCTTCGCCGGTAACAGCCTTAATTACATCTGGACCAGTAATAAACATTTGAGAAGTCTCATTAACCATAATTACAAAGTCAGTAATTGCAGGTGAATAAACTGCGCCACCAGCAGTTGGACCAAGGATTAAAGATATTTGAGGGATAACGCCTGATGCCCGAACATTTCGTTTAAATATTTCACCATATTGGCTAAGTGATGCAACGCCTTCTTGGATACGAGCGCCACCTGAATCATTAATTCCAATAATTGGGATTCCACTCTTAAGTGCGAACTCCATAACCTTTACAATTTTCTCGCCAAATACTTCACCCAAGCTCCCACCATAAGTTAAGAAATCTTGAGAATAGATAGCGATTGGGCGGCCATCGACTGTTGCATGTCCGGTTATGACACCATCCCCATAAACACGGTTCTTTTCCATCCCGAAATTTGAAGAGCGATGTCGCGAGAAGGCATCCATTTCAACGAATGAGCCTGGGTCTACAAGGCGGGCAATTCGTTCGCGCGCAGTTAACTTTCCTTGCGCATGGCGCTTCTCGATTGCTTCTGGCGATCCGTTCGTTTCGGCTTGCAAACGACGTCTGCGAAGATTAGCAATCTTTCCGGCTGTTGTACGAATATCATCAGTCACGGTCGTAGGTTACTAGTTCCAGCAGATTTTTCCTACAAATGTAAATGAAACGAGTCATGAAGTGATGCCAGAGTTATGACAGAGTTATGACAGAGTTATTGAACGCCGATGCAATTGCAGGCGCATTAGCGAGCGGCTACTGGCGGGTATCGGTGATTGATGAGATTGATTCAACTCAAAATTATTTACGCATCAGTAATCCAAAACCCGGTGATTTAATTACTGCCGAGTATCAATCTGCAGGGCGTGGCCGATTAGATCGCAAATTTGTTGCCACAAAATCGAGTGCACTTTTATTTTCTTTTTATATCGAACCAACTATTGCAATTAAGAATCTCGGTTATTTATCGCTGCTTGTTGGTGCAAGTATTACTAATACTTTAAATGAAATAACTGAATCAGAAAGCTTCAAATGCAAATGGCCAAATGACATAGTCTTTGGAGATCGAAAGATTGCTGGTCTGCTCGCCGAGAAGTTTGGGTCTGGTGTAATTGTTGGTGTTGGAATAAATGTTTCAACCTCCAAAGAGCAATTACCTGTTCCACATGCTTCATCGATTTTTCTTGCGACCGGAACCGCCTTAAATCGAAATCTTTTGTTAGTCCAAATTTTAAATAGTTTAGAGTTAACGCTGAAAGATTGGGAGAGTGACAAGGATTTGACTCCCGTTTATCGAAAGCTAAGTGCAACTCTTGGAAGAGAAGTTCGAGTCGAGCTTCCTGGAGGCGTAAATATTGAAGCAATTGCCCTGGATATTGATTCCACTGGTGCGCTTCATCTCGATAATGGCCAGGCAATCACAGTTGGAGATGTGATACATCTGGACAGTAAACTTTCCAAGTGAGCTTTCCTAGAGTCGGTGTAATCGGTGCCGGTCAACTAGCCCGAATGATGGCAGTACCAGCAAATGATTTGGGAATAAATTTTAAAGTATTCGCCGCAATCCGAAATGATTCGGCTGCCCAGGTAACCCACTTCGTCTTAGGTGATTACACCGATGTGAATTCCGTTCTGGCATTTGCCAAAAATTGTGACGTTCTAACCTTCGAGCACGAACTTGTTCCGCAAAGTGTGATTAAAGCAGTGGAAGCTGCCGGTATAAAGGTTTATCCAAAGTCTGAATCTTTTACCTTTTCACAAGATAAGTTAGAGATGCGCAAGAAGATCGTTGAATTAGGTCTACCAAATCCTAATTGGCAGAAATATCAGGGTGGTAAATCTGATATTAACTTCCCACTAATAGCAAAACTTCCTGCCGGAGGTTATGACGGTCGTGGCGTTCATGTGATTAATAACGAAGAAGAGCTAGTGGAACTGCACAAAAAAACCGGAACTCTTCTCCTAGAAGAGAAACTTAACTTTGATTATGAGATTTCGGTCATGGTTGCAAGATCTCCACATAACCAAGCGGCAACCTGGCCGGCCACACTGACGATTCAAAGTGATGGAATTTGTACTTCAACTATTACACCAGTTCCTGATTTTTCAGAGTCACTAAGTGAAAAAGTGCAGGCAGCCGCTTTAGAAATTGCAGCAGGAATATCGCTGGTCGGAGTAATGGCTGTCGAGATGTTTATTATTGGTGAAAATTTTTATATAAATGAACTTGCACTTCGCCCTCACAATTCAGGTCATTGGAGTATCGAAGGTTCACTTACAAGTCAGTTTGAACAACACCTACGTGCAATTTTAGATTTACCACTTGGCGATACTGCGATGCGAGATAAATTTGCCGTTATGGGAAATGTCTTAGGCGGCCCCAAGAGCGATATGTATCGCCCCTACTTACATCTAATGGCTCGCACACCAGGACTCAAATTCCACCAATATGGCAAGGAAGTTAAGCCTGGTCGAAAGATTGGCCATGTAACTATGTGCGGTGAAAATCTTCTACAATTGCGAGAAGAAGTGGCCCATGCAGTTGACTACATGAATGGAGTAATTGATGAGTGATGTAGCGATAATCATGGGATCTGATTCAGATTGGCCAGTAATGGAAGATGCCGCAAAAGTTTTAGATTCGCTAGGTATTACCTATTCCGCAGATGTTGTTTCCGCGCACCGCATGCCACTTGAGATGGTTGAATTTGCCCAGAGTGCGAAAGCTAAGGGTTACAAAGTAATAATTGCAGGTGCTGGTGGCGCTGCACATTTACCTGGGATGGTTGCTTCACTTACCTCGCTTCCAGTTATCGGGGTCCCGGTTCCACTTAAGAATTTAGATGGAATGGATTCACTGCTTTCAATTGTGCAGATGCCAGCCGGAATTCCAGTTGCGACTGTCGGAGTTGGAAATGCGAAGAATGCCGCTCTACTTGCTGCGCGAATCCTTGGAATCAGCGATGAAGAAGTTTCTAAGAAGGTAAGCGCCGAGCTTGCCAAGATAAATGTTGAAGCAAAAGAGAAGGGCGCAAATCTAACCTCGCGCCGAAATCAAAAAACCGGGTTTTAAACTTCGCTTCGCCCAAGTGCTCTAAATTTCCAACCTGCTGCAATCCAGGCCTCACGATCTAGGGCATTTCGACCATCAATAATTATTGGGTTTGCAACTAGTGATTTCATCTTAACTGGATCGAGTTCGCGATAAACCTTCCACTCAGTTAAGTGCAGAACTAAATCAGCGCCACTTAGCGCCTCCTCAATACTTTCTGAGTAATTAAGAGTTGGAAAACGCTTTCTTGCCGGTTCGATTGCTTTTGGATCGTGAATTGTTACGGTTGCACCGGCAGCTGCAATTTGCACAGCAATATCAAGTGCAGGGGAGTCGCGAACATCATCGCTGTCAGGTTTAAATGCCGCACCTAAAACTGCAATCTTCTTACCACTCAAGTTATCGGTTAAATCTTTTCGGACTAATTCAATTACGCGTTGCCTTGCGCGCAGATTTATTGAATCAATTTCACGTAAAAATTCAAGTGCTTGATCAGCGCCAAGCTCTCCGGCTCGTGCCATAAATGCGCGAATATCTTTGGGTAGGCAGCCGCCACCAAAACCAATACCAGCTTGCAAGAATCGGCTTCCAATTCTTGGGTCATAGCCAATTGCTTTAGCCAGAACTGTTACATCGCCACCGGCAGCCTCACAAACTTCAGCCATGGCATTGATAAATGAAATCTTTGTTGCAAGAAATGAGTTTGCTGCGACCTTAACAAGTTCGGCGGTAGGCAAATCGGCGCGAACCCAAGGGGTATTTGCCTCAAGATTTACTCGGTAAATTTCTTTTAACTTTGCTTCAGCGGCATCGCTTGTTACACCGACAACCAATCGATTTGGGTGCAAGGTATCTTCAACTGCGAATCCTTCACGTAAGAACTCTGGGTTCCAAGCTAAGTCAACTTTAGGATTTACTTTTAATAGCCGCTCACGGAGCCTGGCCGCAGTTCCAACTGGAACCGTAGATTTACCAACAACTAGCGAGCCGGGCTTACAAATTGGAGCGATTGCATCAAGTGCAGCATCTACAAATTTAAGATCGGCCGCAAGTGAATTCTCACTCTGCGGGGTTCCAACACAAATAAAGTGAACATCGGCGCCGGCAATTGCGCGCAAATCGGTGCTGAAAGTTAGCCGCCCGGAGGCGAGCTCCTGCTGTAGTAACTCTTCCAACCCAGGTTCGTAGAATGGAACTGTTCCAGATGATAAAAGTGCAATTTTGGCGGCATCAACATCTACGCCAATTACTTCAAATCCAAGTGTGGACATACAGGCTGCGTGGGTAGCACCCAGATATCCAGTACCAATTACGGAAACTCTAAGCTCCATTTGCCCGATACTAGTGCGAGGTAACGCTACCGTTGGAGATATGAGCCAGGTTTCTAGTGAATTAACGGGGATTTCCGTTGTTCTGCCCATTCTCAATGAGGAGCGACACCTATCTCAAACGATTTCCGCAATTTTGGCTCAGGAGTACGTGGGAGGTTTCGAAGTAATATTGGCGCTCGGACCATCTAGTGATCGAACAAATGAAATTGCATCAGCGCTTGCGGCGAAAGATTCTCGTGTAGTACTAGTTGATAATCCAACTGGCAGAACTGCAAATGGTTTAAATGCTGCAATCGCTAAGGCAAAATATCCAATTATTTCGCGCATCGATGGGCACGCTGAAATTTCACCAACTTATTTATCACAAGCAGCAGCAATTCTAGAAAAAACCGGCGCAGTCAATGTTGGTGGAATCATGGCGGCAGTTGGTACAACAAAATTTGAAAGTGCAGTGGCTACTGCGATGCGCTCGCCATTAGGAGTTGGTTCATCACGTTTTCATACCGGCGGTGTTGCTGGGCCAGCTGACACTGTTTATCTAGGAACTTTTAGAAAGTCAGCACTGCTAGAAGTTGGTGGTTATGACGAACGATTTACTCGTGCTCAAGATTGGGAGTTGAATTTTCGCCTCCGCAAGAGCGGTGGAAAAATTTGGTTTGATCCTTCGCTAATTGTTACATATCGACCAAGGTCAACAATTAAAGCGCTCGCTAAACAGTATTTTCAATATGGAACTTGGCGACGTGCGGTATCGCGAAGCCACAAGGGCAGTGTTAATTTTCGCTACTTGGCGCCACCAACTGCGCTTGTAATAAATACAATTTCCCTGATCTTCGGTCTGGTAATTACACCACTGTTTTTTATTCCGCTAGCAACTTATGTATCTGCGATTATTCTGGGATCTCTTGTTATCGGAAAATCTTTTGCCGAGAAGTTATTTCTTCCCGTTGTTCTGGCCACAATGCATATGATTTGGGGTGCTGGATATCTATCTTCACCAAAAGGGCTATTGGCTGAAGAGCAATGAGACGTTTTGTAATTGCGCTAGCGCTCTTTAGTTTTACAATAACTTCGCAGGCAAGCGCGATACCCCCAAAATCATTTACCTTTATCGGCTCTGGCTATGGACATGGCGTTGGACTTAGCCAATACGGTGCAAAAGGCCAAGCGTTGGAGGGAAAGAGCGCGACTGAAATTCTTAATTATTATTTTCCAGATGCTCAAGTAACACCGGTCCTAGACTCCAGAACTATCAGTGTAAATGTGGCTCATCAAGTATTGAGCCTTTCATTAGCAATTCCTGCAGAGGACTTCTTCACAATTCAAGGGGAAGGTCTTATAGAAACGCCGCTTGCCCCCGACACGAACCTTAATTTTGCAATATTAAATAACTTAATCTCAGGCGCTAATGCAAGCGCCAAAAGTTGGATTATTAAGTGGAGCAACCCAACTTCTGTTGTAACTTTAAATTACGGAACTACTAATTTTCTAGTTAGCCATGGATATATCAAGCTTCGAGCGGTCAAAGCCATCGGTCTTGGTTATCGCATTGAAGCCACAAATTTATTGCGCCTGCACGATGAATATTTATATGGAATTGCAGAAGTACCATCATCATGGCCGACTGCGGCCTTACAAAGCCAGGTAATTGCCTCGCGCACATATGCACTTATGCGAATGAACTCAATTAAGAAGGCTTGTGATTGTCATGTCTATAACTCTAAATATGATCAGGCATTTGTTGGGTTTTCAAAAGAGGGCGAAGCTAGATATGGCCAACTTTGGAAAGCAGCCGTAGATGCAACAGCGGTCGATGCAGATAATGGACTTGCGATAACAATTGATGGGGCACCAATAAGTGTCTTTTTCTCATCATCAACTGGTGGCGCGACGCAGCGAGCGGTCGACGTTTGGGGAACAGATATTCCGCATTTAGTAAGCGTTCCTGATCCTTGGAGTATCGACCCGGCAATAAATAAGAATTATGCGAGTTGGACAAAGAAAGTTTCACAGAAGGCTATGGCAAAAGCATTTGGATTACCTGATGTCGAGCGCTATGAAATAGTGTCTAGAACCGCAACAAATAGCGCCTTATTTATCACTGGATATTCAAGTGCTGGAGTTTCTAAAACTTTACCTGTTGCAACACTTAAAATAGCAGTTAAATTACCTTCATCATGGTTTGATTTACCAATTAATTAGCATGAAGAACTGAATTTAAGCCGCCCCAACTTCCAGTTTTTGGAAGTGCTTCTAGCGCGCCACTCTTGGAATTGCGACGGAAGAGCAAATTGTTTGCACCAGATAATTCACTAGCCTTGACGACTTGACCATCTGGGAGAGTTATCTTTGAACCAGCAGTTATATAAGTTCCGGATTCAACAACGCAATCATTTCCAAGTGAGATTCCAACTCCGGCATTTGCACCAAGTAAAGAGCGTTCGCCAATAGAAATTACTTGTTTGCCACCGCCACTTAGGGTTCCCATGATCGAAGCACCACCACCAATATCACTTCCATCACCGACTACAACGCCAGCACTAATTCGGCCTTCAACCATAGATTTACCTAAAGTTCCGGCATTAAAGTTAACAAAGCCTTCATGCATAACTGTCGTGCCACTTGCAAGGTGCGCACCAAGTCGAACGCGATCGGCATCTGCAATCCGAACACCTTCTGGAACAACGTAATCAACCATTCTTGGGAATTTATCTACCGAAAAGACGGTAAGAGTTCCAAACTTCGCACGCAACTTTGGCCCAACCAAATTAAAAGTTGAAACTGAACAAGGTCCAGCAGATGTCCAAACAACGTTATTTAGAATTCCAAAGATGCCTTCTAACGATTGGCCATGTGGTTTAACAATCCGATGTGAAAGTAGATGAAGACGAAGATAGGCATCAGCAACGTCTTTCGGCGCCGCATCTAGATCTATTTCGATAGCAACTTTGCTCTTCGTGACCTCGCGAATTGAATCGGTGCCAGTAAATTCAGATAGATCGGGCCCATTATTCTCTGCGAGCTTGCCAAGCCCAAGGGAATCAAACCAGACATCCAAAACTTCACCAGTGTTTGAAGTGCTGGCAATTCCAAATCCAAAGGCGCTTCTCATGAGATAACGCTACCAAAACCATTTAACCTCTAGACTTCTTTTATTATGCGAATAGCCGTTTATTGCTCAGCCTCAACGAGTATCGACCAGAAATATCTCGACCTGGCCTTTGATATTGGTGTTGCGATTGCAAATATTGGTGCTGACCTGGTTTGGGGCGGTGGCCAAATTTCCATGATGGGTACGGCAGCAAAAGGGGCGCGCGAACACGGTGCAAAAACATTTGGTGTTATTCCAGAGAAACTTGTAACTGTTGAATTTGAAGATCCAGAAGCAACAGAGATGTTCATTGTCTCAAACATGAGAACTCGGAAAGCGAAGATTGAAGAGTTAGCAGATGCCTTCATTATGTTGCCAGGCGGGATCGGAACCTTAGAAGAATTTTTTGAAATTTGGGTTGGGCGGAAATTGGGTTATCACTCAAAACCTGTTGTGGTCTGTGATCCCTATGGAACATTTGCGCAATTGCAAAGTGCCCTTGATCACCTAAGTGATGAAGAGTTTATCGGCGCTAATCCAAATGAATTAGTCGCTTGGTGCAGTGATATTCCAAGCACAATTCTTGCCTGCACAAAGTAGCGGAGTAACCTTCACCCATGGGCGCACTCTCGCAACTTCTAGCAAGCCTGCCTGAGGAAGAGCGCTTTATTCTCACAATGCATTACATCCGCTCGATGTCGCCCGAAGAGATTGCCCAGACCCTTGGGGTGCCTGAACGCGCAGTTCAAAGCGTTATCACGAGTGGCAAATCTCGTCTACTTTCCGCGTTAAATCCGGAGCAATAAGGAGCTTTTCTCAATTTCCTTTCATAAGCGTTTTTGCGAGATACTTAGCCACTGAATTCCCCTGTTTGATTTAGATTTCTAAAGGAGTAACAACATGGCAGCCATGAAACCTCGTACCGGTGATGGACCCATGGAAGTTACCAAGGAAGCTCGCAGTTTTGTAATGCGTATCCCACTAGAAGGCGGCGGCCGTCTGGTTGTAGAACTAAATGTTGAAGAAGCCACAAATCTTGGCAATGCACTTCAGGCAGCGGTATCCCTCGTTAAGAAGTAATTAAAACTTAATTTGCTGGAATTGTTACATCCGTGAAAATAGTGAAACTAGTTCCAAGAATTGATTGTCATACACAATCTGAGATTGATTACTCGACTGTTGAAGCCATAGCCATTCCATTCGCTAAACCAGAAGAAGCTAGCGCTTTAGAAATCGGTAATCCCAAATTAGCTTCGCAAATTTCCAAGTACTTCGGATTAGATCTCACAGGCTTGCTTTCACAGTGGCCGGATGCAACAGGCAAGGCCGGTGAATTAATTGAAATCCCGATTGAAAGTTCAAGCGGCAAATTATCCAGAATCTATTTAATCGGTGTCGGCGCTAATGGACCCGATGACTTACGCAAGGCTGGTGCAGCTCTTGCCCGAAAAGTTAAAAATAGCGGAGCTCAAGTTCTAGATGTACTTGTTACAAATAAGCAAAGCGCACGAGTTCATGCAGTAGCACTAGTTTTGGCAAGTTATTCCTGGAGTGAAAAAAGCGCACCAGCTAAAGAGTTAAAGGCTGCGCACTTCATAATTGTTGGAAATTTTGCAAAAGAAATAGTCAGCGCAAATTCTCTGGCTTTGGGAGTCTGGCGCGCAAGAGATCTAATTCATACGCCTTCAAATATTAAGAGCCCATTATGGATTGCAGATCAAGCAAAGACATTAGTGGCACGAGCAAAATCACCTGAATTAAAGATTGAGATTAAGAGTGGTGCCGCGCTTGCAAAATTTGGTGGCTTACTAGCAGTCGGAAACTCAGCTCCAAAACCTGGGCCGCGATTTATTCAAGTTTCATACGCACCTAAGGGATCAAAGAGTTGGCCTCATGTAGTCCTAGTAGGTAAAGGAATTACTTTTGACACTGGTGGCGTTTCGCTCAAACGACCATATGAATCGATGGTTGGAATGAAGAGCGATATGGCAGGTGCGGCTGCAGTTCTTGCCACAGTAATTGCAATTGCTGAAATGGGCGCGGATGCCCCAAAGGTTCGCATTACCTCGCTATTAATGTGTGCCGAAAATGCACTTTCATCTACATCTCAACGTCCTTCAGATGTAATTACGCATTTTGGTGGAACTACAGTTGAAGTTATCAATACTGATGCCGAAGGTCGTTTAGTTCTTGCTGATGGTCTGGCATATGCAGATGCTGAATTAGATCCAGATTACCTAATCGATGTTGCAACACTTACAGGTTCTGCAACTCTTGGCCTTGGTCGCCAATATGCAGCAATGTATACCCGTGATGTTTCACTCGCTCAAGATCTTTATGACTCTGGTCAAAACGTTGGTGAACGTGTTTGGCATATGCCACTAATTGATGATTACAAAGTTGCACTCGCAAGTGAAGTTGCAGATTTTAATCACACCGCTGAGAAACCCGATTTCAACGGGGGTTCAATTACGGCCGCTCTCTTCTTAGAACACTTTGCCGGAGATCGCAGATGGGTGCACTTAGATATTGCTGGTCCAGCTCGCTCCGAGAGTGATTCTGGTGAAAATCCAAAAGGCGGTACTGGCTTCGGGGTTAGATTGCTTACAGAGTGGTTGACTTCGCTATGACCTTTGATAGGACCGTTGATAAGACATCAAACAACCGTGGCGATATGTCAGCTTTTGCTGAAAATTTTCCGCATGAAGATTTCTTTATGCAACAAGCCCGTAAGAATGGCGCCGAAGTTGGTGCACCTGATCCAACAGTCGGAGTCGGTGGATTAATTAATTTTGTTGTCGGCTTAATCTCTGCGAAATCTATTGTAGAAATTGGAACTGGGTCTGGGGTTAGTGGACTCTGGATTTTTAACGGAGCGCCAAAAGAAGCAACTTTTACCTCGATTGATTCCGAACGCGAACATTCGGCAAGTGCAAAAGAGATCTTGGAAGAAGCTGGAATCTCTGCCCAAAGATTCAGATTAATTACCGGAAACATTATAGAAGTCGTTGGAAAGTTGGCCGATGCAAATTATGACTTGATGATTGTGAGGTCACCAGAAGATATGGTCGATGTGGTTCAAGAGAGTCACAGATTATTAAAGACCGGCGGGGTGTTAATTATTGATAATGCACTTGACGGTGGCAAGGTCGCAGACCCAACGCAACGAGATTTTGAAACCATCGCCCGGCGCGATTCGGTAAAAGCAATTCGTGAAGATTCCAGATGGAGTGCAACGGTACTTCCAATTGGCGGTGGCGCCCTTGTCGCCCGTAAAATTTAACCATGACTAAAACTCCAGATACCCCTTGGTGGATCTCTGAACATCCCGTAGTCACTGCCCAGGATGTTAAGAAGCGAAATACCAGAACTGTTGGTTTCGGAGTTGCAATCACAATGGCGCTTATCGCCGGAGTCGTGGGGAGTATTGCCGGACGCACTACAGCAAATATTGATTCAAAAACTAATTTAGTAACTACAAAGAGCGTTATCGAACGCAAGCCTGATTCAATTGCTGGAATTGCCGGAAGGGTTTCGCCTTCAGTAGTTTCAATTGATGTACGGAATGGAAATTCTGGTGGAACTGGATCCGGATTCTTTTTAGATAGTTCGGGATACATTCTTACTAATAACCATGTGATTTCAAGTGCGGCCACTAATAGCGCAACAATTACAGTGATGTTAGCCAATGGTAAGAATTATGATGCGAAGTTAATTGGGCGCGATATTGCTTATGATCTTGCCGTTATAAAAATCGCGGTTACAGATGCACCCGCACTTCAGCTCGGCGACAGTGATGAAGTTCAGGTAGGAGATGGGGTTATCGCAATTGGCTCACCACTTGGCCTTACAGGAACGGTAACTTCCGGAATCATAAGTGCAAAAAATCGCCCAGTTACATCTGGTGGTGGAACTAGTGAAAGTTCATTCATAAATGCAATTCAAACCGATGCTGCAATAAATCCAGGCAACTCTGGTGGGCCACTGGTAGATCTCTCCGGCGCAGTTATCGGAATTAATTCTGCAATCGCCACAACTAGTTCTGGATTTGGTGGTCAAGGCGGTTCAATCGGATTAGGTTTCGCGATTCCGATAAATCAAGCGCGAAAGACTGCAGATCAACTGATTAAGAACGGTAGTTCAACCTATCCAATTATGGGAGTGTCACTTGATACGCGATACCCCGGGAACGGTGCAAAAATTTCTACTGAACCAGGATCGATCACGCCAGGTGGACCAGCAGAAAGCGCAGGAATAAAACCTGGCGATGTGATTATTGAAATTGATGGAAAAGCTGTTGGAACATCTAGTGAAGCTATCGTAAGCGTACGCTCACATAGTGTTGGAGATTCAATAAAAGTTAAGTTTCAACGTGATGGAGTCACAAAAGAGGTATCGCTAAAACTCATTGCCGCGAAGTAACCAAGTTAGATATAGAATTCGAAAATGTTCGGAATTGGTGGCGGAGAAATAGTTGGCCTACTTCTGTTGGCTCTGGTGCTTATTGGACCAGACAAGCTCCCACAATTTTCTACAGATCTTGTAAAGCTAATTAGAAAAATCCGAGATATTGCACAAGGGGCAACAAATGACCTGCGCGATAACTTAGGGGCAGGATACGAGGATTTAAAGGTTACTGATCTACATCCAAAAAAATTCATCACAAAGCATATTAACGAAGCGTTAGCCGAGCCGACTGCACAAATCCAAGAATTAAAAAAATCGGCGAAAATAGATCCGGATCTCTTATGACTAGTGAAGTAATTGCAAAAATTAATCAAGCGCTACAAGGAGTTTCAGATCCAGAACTGCATCGCCCGCTACCAGAACTTGGAATGGTTAAGTCAGTCGAATTCATTAATGGGGTCGCTGCAATAACTATTCTGCTTACAATTTCGGGCTGTCCAATGCGCGATCGCTTGCAGAAAGATATATCTGATTCCTTAGAACCAATAGCAGAAGTTAAATCTCTAGATCTAACTTTTGGAGTTATGAATCAAGAGCAGAGAGATAACGTAAAGAAGTTATTAAATGGTGGCAAAGAGCGTTTTATTCCATTTGCCCAACCAGGCTCTTTAACAAGAGTTATTGGTATTGCATCAGGTAAAGGTGGCGTCGGAAAATCTTCAGTGACTGTAAACATAGCCGTAGCGGCTGCACAGAAAGGATTGAAGGTAGGTATTTTAGATGCGGATATTTATGGTCATTCAATCCCAAGGCTTATGGGGATTGTTGGAAAACGACCAACCGCAATCGACCAAACTTTTATTCCGGTCGAAGCCTTTGGGGTAAAAGTCGTTTCAATGGAGATGTTTAAGCCGGAGCGTTCTGATGCTGTTGCTTTTCGCGGCCCGATGCTGCACAAAGTTTTAGAGCAATTATTAAGTGATGCATATTGGGGCGATCTTGATCTTCTTCTTCTGGATTTACCACCAGGAACTGGTGATATCGCAATTTCTCTGGGCCAACTCTTACCAGCATCAGAAATAGTAGTTGTTACAACGCCACAGATTGCCGCTGCTGAAGTTTCTGAACGAGCAGGGCGAATTGCTCACCAATTAAAACAACACATCATTGGCGTAATTGAAAACATGTCCGATACATCTTGTCACAAATGTGGTGAGCCAATTGCAATCTTTGGAACTGGTGGCGGCTTAGAAACTGCTAAACATTTATCAACTTTGGTTGGGACAGATGTAGCGCTAATTGGGCAGATCCCGTTTACTGCTGCCCTTCGAGAGGGTGGCGATATTGGTCAGCCAATTGTTATAAGCGATCCAACATGTCCAGCAAGTGAATCTTTTGCAGCAATAGTCGAAAAAATAACGTTACGCCCTAAGTCTTTAGTCGGGGTTAGGCTCTCGGTTTCCTAACTTTCTAGAGACATCGCCTAAGATTGGGCTATGAAAAAGCCACCAGTAAAGAGCATCAATACGGTGGCCAAACGACTTGTAGGCCGCAGTGAATTGGTCCTACAGCGGAAAAATATTCGAGAATCTTTAGTTTCAGTTGCAGGACTTATTGGTCGCCCAGTTAGATATCAAGGCGGAAATGAAATTGGTCGTCTTGTAGATGTCGTTGTAAGACATGGCGAAGATTCTTATCCGCCAGTTTCAGGATTGATCGTAAAAGTTGGTCAGAGTAAATCCTTTATTGATGGCGCAAGAATTGCAAAGTTAACTCAGAGCGAAATTCAACTCTCATCAGCGAGAGTAGATCTAACTGAATTTGTTAGGCGAGAAGGCGAATCCCTTCTGGATGCTGATGTTTTAGATCACCAAATTGTTGATGTAAACGGCCTTCGAGTAGTTCGCTCCTCAGATCTTTACTTAGCACCTCTTGATCGCGAGATTCGAGTTGTTGGAGTAGATATTTCATTTAAAGCATTTATCCGCAGAATTTTTCCTGGTGCTCTTGGGCGCGGGCCAATTCCAGAACATGTAATTGACTGGGCTAACGTTGCCTCACTTGCTCATGGAACAGGAGTTGTTCGTTCAACTGAATCTCGGGCGGCACTAGGTCAACTTCGCCCTGCAGACTTAGCAGATTTAATTGAAGATTTAGCTGGCCGGGAACGAAGCGCACTTATTGAAATGCTTGACCCAGATCTCGCTGCAGATGCTCTGGAGGAGATGGAAGACGATGAACTACAAGGTTTGTTGCGCGGATTATCGGCGCAACGTTCTGCAGAATTAATTTCTCGAATGGAACCTGATGAAGGTGCTGAAGTTTTGCGTGATCTGAATGACGATCACCGAGAGAGCATTTTCATGGAGATGGATTCTTCAGTTGCAAAACAACTTAGAAAACTAGTTGAGTTCGATGAGACTTTAGCTGGTGGAATTATGACTTCACATATGTTGATTACTCACGAATCAGATACCGTAGCATCTGCACTTCAATTATTGGTTGAGCATAAAAGTCGTGATATTTCAGATGGCGTAGTAGTTGTTGATGCAAAGGGTAAGTTGCTGGATCACATTCAAATTATCGAATTAATTGCTGCTAAACCAGGGGCCACACTTTCAACTTTAATCGGCCCCCCATATCCAACTTCGGTTAAAATAAATACCAGACTTGATGCAGTTATTGATGAGTTTGCAAATAACCGTGGCTCATCAATCATTGTCGTTGATGAGAAGAATAAACCAGTGGGCAGAATCCTTGCTGATGACCTAGTAGACGCTCTAGCTTCAGTTTCTGGTTCACCTGGTTTCGCGCAAGGAAGTGGTGTGCTCTAATGGCAACCAAACAGAGTATTTCACCAAAGAAGATTCGAATTGCTGCGCTCCTTGCAGTTATGGGGCCAGGAGTTATTGCTGGGCTTTCAGATGATGACCCAGCAGGTATCACTACTTATTCCGTGCTTGGTGCGAAATATGGTTATCAACTTCTCTGGGTTCTTGTTGCCTCTACAGCCGCGCTTATTGTTTTCCAAGATCTTGGTGCACGAATTGGTGTTGTAACCCGGCAGGGGATGATTGGCTTAATTCGTCAAAAATATGGCGCAAGATCAGGAACACTCAGCGCTGGCGTACTAATCCTGGCAAATATTGGAACTATGACTGCAGAATTTGCAGGCATCGCCGCAGCAGGACAATTATTTGGTCTCAGCAAATATTTGACCGTTCCGGTAGCCGGCATAGCTGTCTCTTTCCTAGTACTACGAAATTCATTTGCAAAAGTTGAGAAAGTTTTTTTTCTTATTTCTGGAGTATTTATCGTCTATGTAATTGCTGGATTTATGGCACATCCGGATTGGGGAAGTGCGCTACGCGGTGTTGTTGTACCGAGTATGCCATTTACTCAAGATGCGGTCTTCATCGCTACTGCAACTTTTGGAACGACGCTGGCGCCTTGGGGCCTGGCATTCATTCAGTCGTATGCTGTAGATAAGCGGTTAACTCGCGATGATTTAAAACTGCTTCGAGTAGATGTCTGGACTGGATCTCTTCTAACTGGAGTTATCGGCTTCTTTGTAATTGTTACTTGCGCCGCAACGCTTAATAAAAATGGCATTCAAATAAATGACGCGGCAGACGCTGCAAAAGCTCTTGAACCACTTGCGGGAACGCTTGCTAAGGAACTTTTTGCAATTGGTTTAATCGGAGCAGCGCTTCTAGCGGCCTCAATTTTGCCACTCTCAACTGCTTATTCTGTAAGTGATTTAACGGGCCGACCAGCGGCGCTTGATGACTCACCACGTGAAGCACCACTTTTCTATGCGACATTTGGCGTGATCACAATGCTCAGTGCGATTTTGATTTTAATCCCAGGTGCGCCTCTAATTAAGATTTTGGTTTTAACTCAGATCTTAAATGCAGTTCTCCTGCTGCCTTTACTTGTATATATGTATGGCATCTCTAAAGATGAGAGGCTGATGGGTGAATTTGTTGCAACCCGTACCATGAAAGTTATTTATTCAATTATTATCACTGTAGTTGCTGTCGCGATTGCTTGCATGCTCTGGTTTACGATTAATTAATGAGTAAACACGACCACACCGCAATTCCTGCGCCTAAAGATCTTGGCCTATTAACTCTTGGGGTAATTGGAGTCGGTACGTCAGGTCCAATAATTGCCGCAAGTATTATGCCCGTGCCTTCACTTATTTTTTGGCGCAATCTTGGTGGGGCCCTGATGATGTTGCCCTTTGCGCTCAAGAATGGTGAATGGAAGTCACGTGAAGAGCGGCGTGCAATTCTTTTATCCAGTTGCGCTGGAGTTTTTCTAGCAGCGCACTTCATATGCTTTTTTCTAGCAATGCGATTCACAAGTGTTGCGGCAGGTACCGCACTTGCCGCTCTGCAGCCAATTTTTACCGCAATTTATTTTAAAACACGTGGTGGCGTAATTCCAAGACGTGCCTGGGGTGGAATGTTTATCGCCTTTCTCTCCGTGCTTTTAATTACCGGAATTGATTTTCAAATAAGTTTGCGCAATTTTGCAGGGGATATGCTCGCACTTTTAGGTGCGGCCCTAGCGGCTGGTTACATGTTAATTGGGTCTAAAGCCCAGCAGAAACTTTCAACATCTACTTATACGAGCGCTTGCTACCTAACATGCGCTATTACAGCGTTATTAATCGCGCTTGCTACCGGAAGTCAATTTTTACATTTTGAAGCACGTCAATGGTGGCTAGTCATTGCACTAATTCTTGGTGCTCAATTTCTTGGACACACAATGTTCAATATGGCACTTCGCCGAGTTTCTCCAGTATTTGTTGCGCTAATTGTTTTCTTTGAAGTTCCCGTTAGCGCGCTAATCGCTTACTTTTGGATCGATCAAGTTCCTCCTGCGGGAATCATCCCAGGAATCATTGGTTTATTGGTTGGCTGCGGTATCTTCGTATCAAGAGCGAAGGTTGTGCCAATAAATGATTGATCTACATACTCATTCATCCGCTAGTGACGGCACTGATACACCAGGTGAATTAATTAATAAGGCTCATGCTCGCGGGATTACTGTTCTTGGACTGATGGACCACGACACGGTTGCTGGTTGGGACGAAGCTATTGCTTATCTTCGCCCGGGACTTTCGTTAGTACTTGGTTCCGAAATTTCAGCACAAACTCCTGATGGAATAAGCGTTCATATGCTTGGAGCGCTCTTTGATCGAAATAATAAGCCACTTATGGGGGCGCTGGCCAAGACCCGGGAAAGTCGTTATGGACGAATGGAAAAAATTGTTGGCCGGTTAAATGAAGTCGGAATTGAAATCACGATTGAAGAAGTTTTAGCCCAGCTTTCTGATGGTGCAACACTTGGCAGACCACATCTTGCAGATGCTTTAATTGTAAAGAAGATTGTAAAGAGCCGTGAAGAAGCATTCGAGCTTTACTTAAGTAACAGTTCAAAGTTCTATGTTTCTCATTATGCACCGACGCCCGAAGAAGCCATTCGGTTGATTAAGGAGGCGGGGGGAGTAGCCGTTATTGCTCATCCACTTGCCTCATTGCGCGGGCGAATAGTTTCGATAGATAGTTTCAAATCGATGGTCGATGCGGGAATGGATGGAATTGAAGTTTCACATCGAGACCAAACACCAGAAGCGCAAGAATTACTCGCCGCGGTTGTTAAACAATATGGCATCATTGCTACCGGTTCCAGTGATTATCATGGCAATGGCAAAATGAATGAGCTAGCTGAATTCACTACAACATCGGAAGCCTTCGCTGAATTAGAGGCAAGGGCTAATGCACGAAGGGTGGTTCGGAAATGAAAGACATACTTCTAATCTCAACCGCCACATTTGGAATTCAAGCATTCGTAACCCTCTTCGTAATTATGGATCCACCAGGTGCAACCCCAATTTTTCTAGCCCTAGTGAAAGATCAACCAAATCGGAGACGAATTCGGATGGCATGGCAGGGCGCTGGCGTCTCACTTATCGTAATTGTTACCTTCGCAATCTTCGGAAAATTTATTCTTGATTACCTGCACATTTCAGTAGAAGCACTACAAGGTGCAGGTGGCTTGCTGTTGTTACTGATTTCTCTCGAGTTATTAACCGGAAAAGATAGTGGTGGCGATAAGACTAAAGATGTAAATGTGGCGCTTGTTCCGCTTGGTACTCCGCTCTTAGCAGGACCTGGTGCAATTGTTACAACGATTGTTTTCGTGCAACATGCTTATACCGTTGAGATGAAACTCGCCTTAGCCGCGGCAATAGTCGCCGTTCACTTGGCAATTGGCTTAACGCTTATGTTCTCAACGAAGGTTGTTGGCTTGATTAAGGAATCTGGTGTTACTTTAATCGCAAGAATTGCCGGCTTACTTTTAGCAGCAATCGCAGTAGAAATGATTGTTCAGTCGATTAAAGGATTCTTCGAACTTTAAGCGGTTGCAAATCCAACTTTACGTTCTTCACTCTGGCCAACTTCAACGAAAGATATTTTGTTATTGGCAATAATTGTCTGACGGCCACGAGTATCGGTAAGAGACAAAGCCTTTCCAGAATCGAGCGCGGTAGTAACCGCTTCGATTACTTTCTCGGGAGTTAGTTCACACTCAATATGAAGCTCTTGAGTTGAATCTGCAATTCCGATTCGGACTTCTGTGGTTGCACCTGTTGAACTCTTCTTAGTTGACATATTTGTAGTTTAATCCTTTAGTTTGCTTTAGGGAATCCAGAAATTCCACGCCAGATTAAATTTGATACAAGTTCTACGGCTGTCTCGCGATCTAGCTTCCCATCACGTTCTAGCCAATGGCGAGCCGAAGTTTGAGCAGTTCCAATTAAACCAACAGCAAGCATCATCGAGGCTTCTTTGCTTAATCCAGTGTCGAGTGAGATAACTGCGCTAAGCGCCGCGGCTGAGTCGTAAGTCATGTGATTCAAGCGCTCACGAACTTGTGGTTCAACGCTCATGTCACTTTCAAATAACAATCTAAATGCTTCACCTTCGCGATTTATGAATCCAAAGTAGGCATCTACTGTTGCATGAACACGAGCAGCGTTATCTTGAGTTGATGCAATAGCTCTTTGAATGTCAAAGACCAGCGAATCAATATGTAAATCAAGGACTGCAAGATACAAATCTAACTTTGATGGAAAGTGCTGATAGAGAACAGGCTTACTAACCTTCGCGCGATCAGCAATCTCATCCATCGCGGCAGAGTGATATCCGGCTTGAGTGAAGACTTCCAAGGCTGCGGCTAGCAATTGCGCGCGCCGCTCATCTCGAGGTAGGCGTCCCTTATTTGCTGCGGTTGATTCTGAGCTCATTGGGCTAATCGTAGGGTCAATCAGACCAATAAGGCGACTTTATGCGAGTTCTTTGCAAAAAGTATTTAACGTTCAATTTTGAATTGCGAGGAATATCCGCGAAAATTGGGGTGTTGTAAGAACACCACTAAAAATAATTAAAGAGATGAGTATTTGTGTCGGTCAATTTGAAGCCACTCGTAGAGCAAGGAGCAGAGCTCACGGTTGACGAGGTTCGTCGCTATAGCCGCCACCTAATTATTCCTGATGTCGGAATGAGTGGACAGCGAAGGCTGATGAATGCGAAAGTGTTATGTGTCGGCGCTGGCGGACTTGGTTCACCTGCACTTATGTATTTAGCTGCAGCAGGAGTAGGAACACTTGGAATTGTTGAATTCGACACCGTCGATGAATCCAATTTGCAACGTCAAATAATCCACGGCCAATCAGATATTGGTAAGAGCAAGGCTTTAAGCGCAAAGGAAGCTATCTTTGAAATAAATCCATATGTAAATGTGGTCTTGCATGAAACTAGGCTTGATGTAGATAAC
This sequence comes from Actinomycetales bacterium, assembly GCA_007280395.1. Lineage (GTDB taxonomy): Bacteria > Actinomycetota > Actinomycetes > Nanopelagicales > Nanopelagicaceae > AAA044-D11. The sequence continues at coordinate 28,142 of QYQH01000070.1, forward strand.
GTTATGGAAATCTTTGCACAATACGATTTAATTGTTGACGGCACAGATAATTTTGCAACAAGATATTTAGTTAACGACGCAGCAGTACTTTTAAAGAAGCCGTATGTTTGGGGGTCAATCTACAGATTTGATGGTCAGGCAAGTGTGTTCTGGTCCGAATATGGTCCTTGCTACCGCTGCTTATATCCAGAGCCACCACCACCAGGAATGGTTCCAAGTTGTGCTGAAGGTGGCGTGCTCGGAGTTCTCTGTGCCTCCATTGGTTCAATTCAAACAACTGAAGCGATTAAATTAATTGCCGGAATTGGCGAACCACTCATCGGCCAATTAATTGTTTACGATGCACTTGAAATGGAATATCGCAAAGTAAAGATTCGCAAAGATCCTGCCTGCCCTATTTGCAGTGATAATCCAACTCAGATGCAATTGCTTCCAGATTATGAAGCTTTCTGTGGGGCACTTTCGGATGGTGCGGTAGAAGCAGCATCTGGTTCAACAATTGCAGTTACCGAGCTCAAGGCAAAGATGGATAGCGGCGAAAAATTTATGTTAATCGATGTTCGCGAACCTGGCGAATTTGAGATTGTTCGGATTCCCGGCTCAGTCTTGATACCTAAGCAAGAATTCTTAAGCGGTTCTGCTCTCGAAAGATTGCCACAAGATGTACCAATTATTCTGCACTGTAAATCTGGTGTTCGCTCTGCCGAGTGTTTAGCTGTGCTGAAACAAGCTGGATTTGCTGATGCAACTCACGTTGCTGGCGGCGTTGTTGCTTGGGTGAAGCAAATAGATCCCGCACTTCCAATTTACTAAAAGAAAAGGTTTATAAATGTCAGATCGCTCATTACTACTTGTGCACGCCCATCCGGATGACGAAACTATTAATAATGGGGCGACAATGGCTAAGTATGTAAATGAGGGGGCTCGTGTAACTCTTGTTACTTGCACTCGCGGCGAAGAGGGGGAAGTCTTAGTTCCAGAACTTGCTGAACTTGCCAGTACAGCGAGCGACCAATTAGGAAAACATCGTGAAAGTGAATTAGCTGATGCGATGGCCGCTCTTGGTGTTAGTGATTTTCGCTTTCTAGGTGCGCCTGATCGCATGTGGCGAGATAGCGGAATGATGGGAACCGGACCAAATAACCGTAGCGATGTTTTTTGGCAAGCAGGTTTAGATGAAGCTGCTGGGTATTTAGTAAAAATTATTCGCGAAGTTAAGCCCCAAGTTCTAGTCACTTATGATGAATTTGGCGGATATGGCCATCCAGATCACATCCAAGCCCATCGAGTTGCAATGCGAGCGGCTGAACTAGCAGGGGATTCCAAATTTGGCGAAGGTGAACCTTGGGAAATTTCCAAGATTTACTGGAACACAATGCCAAGGTCAGTTATCCAAGAGGGTATCGACAAAATGAAGGAAATTGGTTCAAACTTCTTTGAAGCAGAAAGTGCGGATGATCTGCCCTTTGCTAAACCAGATGAACTCGTTACAACTCTTATCGATGGAACAGATTATGTTGATGCGAAGATGAAAGCCATGGCAGCGCATCCAACTCAGATCGAATTAGATGGCCCATTTTTTGCCCTTTCAAATAACTTAGGAACCCAAGTTTGGGGACATGAGTATTACACCTTGGTGAAAGGCAAAAAGAGTTCAAGGGTTGATGCCAAGGAGCGCGAGGTAGATCTCTTTGCTTAAAGCACTTGGTGCGCTATTACTTGGTGCGTTGATTAGCTTTGTTGGCGTTGTACTCCACAATTCATTTCACCCATTTGGAATATTGTTAGCGCTTTTAACAACGGCGGTTGGAATTAGCTTTGCCGGACAGTTATTTGGTGCCCGTAAATTCAAAATCATTGCGGCAACGGCCTGGTTGCTTGTCGCTTTGCGTGCCGGTTCATATGGTTTAAGCCAGGAGATATTAATTATCTCCAACCTTTATGGAAACGCATTTCTACTTGGTGGATTTCTAATTGCAATTTTTGCCGCGTTAAAGAAGGCTTAGAGCCAATCCCAATCTTGGCCAGCAGGAGAATCCTTTACTCCAACTCCTAATTTACTTAATTGGTCTCGCAATTTGTCACTGAGTACAAAATCTTTTGAGGCTCTGGCACCACTTCGTTGCTCAAGTAGCTCCAATATTTCTTTACTTGGTTCTGCCTTGGCTTTAGGTGCTCGCGTGACATCTAGCGCGAAGATGGAGTCCATAATTTGAAAACATTCTGCTTTGGTTGCGCCGGATAGAAATCCATCTTTCTCTAACTTTCTAAGCTTTTGCATCGCCCGAGGTGTATCTAAATCGCGTTGGATATCAGCGAGTGCACCTTGCGAAAATTCAGCAACAAATTTCTTATCTATTTCTCCGTCGCTCTTCCATTGTGCATATTTAACTCGCCAGCGTTCAATCGTAGAACCTGCTGCTTTTAGTGAGTCCCAAGTTAGATCCATCTGACTTCTGTACCGGTTCTCTAAGAAGCAGAGACGAAGGGCAAGTGGATCAAGGCCTTTAGCAATAACATCACTCAACAGAACGACATTCCCAGCGCTCTTCGACATCTTGCGTCCTTCGAATAGCAGGTGTTCACCATGTACCCAATTTTCAACGACCTCATATCCAGCCGCAGCATTAGATTGGGCACGCTCATTTTCGTGGTGGGGGAATCTCAAATCTATTCCACCTAAATGTAAATCAACGTTGCCCTCTAAAAAGTGAAGTGACATCGCCGAACATTCAATATGCCACCCAGGAAAACCCGCACCCCAAGGTGAATCCCAAATCATCTCTGTTCGATTATTTGCAGCTTTCCAGAGCGCCCAGTCAGCATGAAATTTCTTGGCGCCATCTTCGATGTGTTCGTGACGATGACCAGGCTTCAACGAGTCCAAACGATTGCCAGAAATATCTCCATAAGATGGAAAACTCTCTGCTGAAAAATAGACACAACCATCAGAGCCAATATATGCGTGATTTGTCGCTATCAACTTTGAAATAAGGTCAAGCATCAAATCAATAGTTTCGCTCGCTTTTGGATATGCCGCCGCCGGAATAACACTGAGTTGCGCAAGATCATTATGAAAATTGGCCTCATATTTGCGGGCGATATCAAAGGGACCAGTTGCTTCAGATTTGGATTGGGCAAGCATTTTATCTTCGCCGATTTCATTTCCAGCCAGATCCTCGGCCATATGTCCGACATCAGTTATATTTTGGATGAGATTTGAAGCAATTCCAGAGAAATCCAAGGTCCGTTTAATTAAGTCACTTAGTAAGAAAGTTCGCAAGTTACCAACATGTGCATCTCGATAAACAGTAGGCCCGCAACAATAAATTTGAACCTCAAAACCATTCCTCGCTGAAATTTCCTTTAGTTCGCGCGCCTTCGTATCGAAAATGAAAAGCCCGGTATTCATTTTTCGATCACAACCTTCCAGAGGAATATTGAACTGGGGTCAAATTTAGCAAGCGTTCCATCTTTCTTTCGAACCGCATCGACCTCCTCCAAAGTGCCCAGTAAATCCCGAAAGCCGCCTTGTGGGTCATGCAGGCGAATTGAAACCCGCTTGCCAATCTCATTCGCGGAAGGAGTGGGATTTCCCATAATTCAACTCCCTCCTTTCCGCTAGCGATATCGCACCTATTCGCTATCCTAGGCGCATTAGAATATTTGAATAAATAAGAAAGGTAATCAATTGACTTACATAATCGCGGAACCTTGTGTAGATGTTAAGGATAAATCCTGTATTGAGGAGTGTCCTGTTGATTGCATCTACGAGGGTGGACGAATGCTTTATATCCAACCCGATGAATGTGTTGACTGCGGGGCCTGCGAGCCAGTTTGCCCCGTAGAAGCGATTTACTACGAGGATGACATACCTTCGGCATGGAAAGAATTTGGTAAAGCCAACAGCGAGTTCTTCGTTGAGATTGGTTCACCTGGTGGTGCTGCAAAAGTTGGCGCAACCGGTACTGATCACATAATTGTTAAAGCGCTTCCACCCAAAGCTGAGTAAGTAAAACCCTGAAGCTTCCAGATTTTCCGTGGGACGCATTGGCGCCATTTGGGGCACGCGCTCGGGAATTCGCTGGGGGAATAATAGATTTATCTCAGGGCACACCAGTTGATGCAACTCCAGAATTTATTCAAAGCGCGCTAAGAGAATCTTCAAATGCCCCAGGTTATCCCTTAACAATTGGAACTCCAGAGCTTCGTGCCGCCATGCGCAATTGGGCTACAAAAATTCTTGGAGCAACAGGTGAATTCGATGTGCTTCCAACAATTGGTTCAAAAGAATTAGTTGCTTGGTTGCCTTCAATTCTTCGAGCGAAAACTGTTTTATATCCCAAGGTTGCATACCCAACATATTTAGTTGGTTCGATGATTCACGAATCACAAGCGATTGCTGTAGATATCGATGCAACTACCTGGCCGGCCAGTGATATCGCTTGGATCAATTCACCTTCTAATCCAACTGGGCGCGTTCACAGCATAGATGAGATGCAAGCCGTAATTGCATATGCCAGAAAGAATAATTCACTTGTCGTTAGCGATGAGTGTTATCTAAGTTTTCCAGCGAAAGGCAACGAGCCACTTTCAATACTTAAATTGGCAGCAGGAAATAATAAGAATTTGCTCGCAGTGCATTCGATGTCTAAACGTTCAAACTTGGCTGGATATCGTGCCGGATTAGCGGTTGGCGATCCAGAAGTAATTGCCGAAATACGTGAAGTCAGAAAGCATGCAGGAATGATGCTGCCACTTCCCATTCAAAGCGCCATGACAGCCGCGTTGGCAGATGAAGCGCACGTGAAAGAACAGGCGAAACGATATGCCGCACGTCGCGAAGTATTAAGCGCAGCGCTGGTGAAAGTTGGCTTTAAGATTGAGTTTTCAGACGCTGGTTTATATATCTGGTGTACGCGCGATGAAGATTGTTGGGATTCAATTTCCTGGCTTGCAGAACTTGGAATACTCGCTACACCCGGAATCTTTTATGGCGAAGCCGGCGCAAAATATATCCGTATTGCAATGACTGCGACAGATGCACAAATTGCTGATGCTGCAGACCGAATTTCGAAGAGTATCTAAATGGCTACCGAGCTTGATCTTGCAATAACTAAAGCCTGCGAGGTTATTTCAGATACTTCGACTCTAGTTCGCGTAGTTCTATCGGGGCGCAGGCGAAATATGACCGTTCCATTTGAGCGTATCGATCTTCGCCCAGTATTAATTAAAGATGAAATTGCCTTACAGATTTCTCAGAGTGATGGGCGTGTTACGACCGTTAAGAATGTTGCGCCTAAAGATTTCCAAGCACGGAGCTATTTAGAGCTGGGTTACGCAAATATTTTAGTTGAACACACGAGCGGTGCGCTTTCAATTCGTATTACCAAGAAAGGTGAGGCACAGGTTCATGAAGAGAAGGGCACACGTGAACAGAACCTCGATCATGATCGCAAAAAAGCTCGGCTACTCGATTCTTCAGATCCATTCTTAATTGAAGTTGGTATTTCAGATTCCGATGGGCGAGTTAAGCCATCGCGTTCAGATAAATATATTCAAGTTGAAGAATTCTTACGCTTGCTCGTCCCAACGCTTAATTCAGCTATTGAAGCCAAACAAATCAGTAAACCAACGCTAGTGAACCCACTTGTAATCGCAGATCTTGGCTGTGGCAGCGCATATTTAACTTTTGCGGTTCATCAATACCTTAGGAGTATTGATATGCCGGTACACGTGATTGGTATTGATATCAGACCAGAATCATTGAAGCGAAATACTGAAATCGCTAAGAAGCTAGGGATTGCTGAGACTATTGAATTTAAGGCAGAGGCGATTGATCAAACCTCACTAACATCTTGCGATATTGCAATCGCACTGCATGCCTGTGATACCGCAACAGATGATGCAATTGCTTGGGCAGTAAATGGTGGTGCGAAATTGCTGTTGATTGCACCATGTTGCCAACATGATCTTCAAACTCAGATGAGCCAAGTGCCGGAACCTTGGAACCTTCTAACAAAGCACGGATTGATGAAGGAACGTCTCGGTGATTTAATGACAGATGCACTGCGAGCCCAAATTTTAAAGCTTGTTGGTTATCGCACTGAAGTTATTGAATTTATTGGGGGAGAGCACACACCAAGAAATATTATGATTCGCGCAGTTTTAACTAGCGCTAAGGCAGAAGCCAAAGATATTGAAAATTACAAGAAGATGTTAGAAGAATGGAAAATTGATCCAGCCTTAGCCAGCAGACTTAACATAATCAAGTAGGGCAATTCGTTCAAGGTCCATTTCAGAAACATAGGATTTAACTACATCTCCTATTGAAACAATCGAGATTAGCTCCCCAGTTTCATCGACAACCGGAATATGGCGAATACGTTTTTCAGTCATTAAGGCCATTAACTGTGCAACTGTTGCATTTTTCTTACAAGTCATAACATTTACAGTCATTATGTCTCGAACATGTATTTTTTCAATTTCATGCATATGAATAGGAAGAGCTTGGACGATATCCCGTTCTGAAACTATGCCATTTATTCTCTTGCCATCAGATGAAACGACCAAAGCTCCAATTTTAAAAGAAGCAAGTGCCTGGCTTAACTCCTTTATAGTTGCGTCAGGCTTTATTGTTTGAACTTGCTTTCCGGGTAATAAACTTGAAATCTGCATCAGGTTCCCCTATCTAATTGATAGGTGAATAATTAACCCATTAGAGTCAGATAGCAATAGAGAGGCGTCAAATATATGAGCGAACTACATTTCTTGAGCCAGCTAACCGGATGTTTTGCCCAGCCGGTAGATGAGAATCCGACAGTAGTTATGGTCGAAGCCGCCTATCGCCACCATGGTTTGAACGCACGTTATATAAATATTGAAGTCGGCCCAGAAAATTTAGGTGAAGTAGTTGCTGGAGCAAAGGCGATGGGATGGATTGGATTTAACTGTTCGATCCCAAATAAATTGGCAGTTATCAAACATTTAGATGGGATAGGGGAATCGGCTTCAGTAATTGGCGCTGTTAATTGCGCAGTTCTTCGAGATGGCAAATTTATCGGTGAAAATACCGATGGTAAGGGCTTCTTGAAATCTCTTGAAGGTGTAATTGATCCAGCCGGCAAAACAGTTGTGATGTTTGGTGCAGGTGGCGCAGCTCGAGCGGTAGGAGTAGAACTTGCTCTGGCTGGGGCCAACAAAATCATCGTAGTAAATCGTGACGAAGGTCGAGGCAGAATTTTAGTTGAACTAATTAATACCAAGACAGAAACTGAAGCAGTATTTATTTCCTGGAGCTCTAAATTTTCAATTCCCATAGGCACCGACATTGTTATTAATTCAACGTCTATTGGGTTATTTCCAGATGTAGATGCTCAGTTAAATATTGATTTTGAAACTTTGCGCAGCGGAATAGTTGTGGCTGATGTAATTCCAAATCCTCCCAAGACTCACCTACTACGCGAGGCGAAGGCTCGAGGTTGTGTAACTCTTGATGGCTTGGGGATGTTAGTGAATCAAGGAGTTATTGGAATTAAGTATTGGACAGGTATTGATGCCGATCCTGGCGTTATGCGGAAGGCTTTAGAAGAGGTCTTTGGTTAACGAATAATCGTGTTGTACATGCGGGATAATGAGAACTCGTGATGCAGACCTTTTTCAGCCTTAGTTAATTGGCCATTTGCTACTTCGAGGATCAAATCAAAGAGTTCGCCGCCAACATCGCTCAAGGTTTTTAAACCATCAGCAATAGTTCCTGCATTTAAGTCAATTAAATCTGGAATTGCATCTGCCATTGTGGTGTTTGTTGCAACCTTGATTGTTGGGACAATCGCAGAACCAGTTGGAGTTCCTCGCCCTGTTGTGAAGACAATTATATTTATACCGCCAGCACCATAACCAGTTAGTTGTTCGGTGTCATGGCCAGGAGTATCCATAAAATAGAGACCTGGCTTGGTAACTTGATCTGCAAATTCAAATACGCCGGAAAATTGTGCGCTGCCAGCTTTCTTTGCCGCGCCCAGTGATTTCTCTTCAAGAGTTGTTAGGCCGCCTTCAATATTTCCACGGGATGGTTGCGCGCCACGCATATCAATACCTTCATAGTTAATTGAACGTTCGTACCTGGCAACGGTTTCAACAATTCGAGCACCAATTTCAGGTGTAATTGCACGAGCCGCAAGTAAATGCTCAGCGCCTAAGATTTCAGTTGTTTCACCGAGTACGGATGAAGCACCAAGTTCTACTAAACGATCACTTGCAACGCCAAGTGCGGGGTTTGCAGTGATACCGGAGAGCGCATCTGATCCACCACATTCTTGGCCAAGTTTGATTGCACTCCAAGGTGCGCTGATTCGCGAAACCGCCTTCGCCTCTTTCAACAATGAATTAGCCATCTGTAGGCCGATTTCTGCAATCTTGCCCATCGAACCAAGTTCGGCAACGTTTAGAACCTCTGCTTTAGAAAGCCCGAGCTTTCTTGCTAGTTCAATGATTCCTAATTCATTTGGCGTACCGATGGTGATAAATATTGTTGCAAAGTTATTTGGATTTGCAGCAAATCCAGAAATAGTTTTAACTATGCGATCAAAATCGCCATCAACCTCGCCAGACCAATCGTGGCTTACTGCCACAGCGCCATTTGATTCATCGGCAATCTTGCGTGCAGTTGCCGAGAAAGCGGAGTGGAGCGGAAGAATTAAAACGTGATTACGCAGGCCCCATCGACCATCGCTTCTTTCAAATGCCGTTAATTCTTTAGACACTTCGCACCTCGCGGCCGGCAATGATTTCGCCAGCGCCGATCGCCTCGACCTTAGTGAGTTCACCATTTACTACGGAGTTAATCTTCTCCATGATCTCTTCTGGTGAAGAATCTGCGGACAGATCAAAATCCTGTGAAATGGCCGTATGCAAGGGCGAGCCACTTGCAACATTGATTGTCGGGATAAGTGGAAAGCCTGATGGTGGTTGGTTTCTATCTGGGAAGGAGAGAATGACGTGAACTCCTGCCTCCATCAAATCTGAGAAATTTAGGCCAGAATTTTTATGGGATGCCGCAACGGTAATATCGACGCCAACCTCGGTAAGCGCAGAGACAATTTCATCAACCTTTATATTGTCATCTGAAAGATCAATTCCAAGATGCAATCGGGGTAGCACAACTTGAGGTGTTGGATATTTTGCTTTTAACTCCGTTGCGGCAGCAACGCCAGAATTAACAGTTCCTTGCACACCGCCACTCTCTTGAGTCACGAGGTAATTAGTGGATTTATTCTTGGAGAGTAATTTAGCTGCGAGTTCATTTCCTTGAAGCGTTTCACAACCAAGTCCAACAACGAGCGTTGAACTTACATTTGGATGATTTGCAAGAGCAGCGAAGAAATCAGTAATGCGACCAACATCATTACCAATAAATCCACAACCATGTTGGTGGGCAAAGGTAATTGCATCCATCTCTTTTGCGATTCGACTTGAGACACGAGTAGAACAGACAACAGAAGGCAGAATTAATTGATGATTCCGAATTCCAATTCCACGATTACCGTGATCAAAGCCCTTCATGCTCATACAACTTGCTCCGTAGATAATCGGTCACCTAGAACATTGTGGGTATGAACATGTTCGCCAACTTTAATATCAGTTGTCGCATGGCCCATGCGTTCACCATATTTAATGATGCCCTCATTCTTTGCGATCGCGGTTGTCGCTACTTTATGACCACGAGGGATGAGGCTTTGAATAGTGAGATTTAGGCCATCTTGTCCGATAACTTCGCCAATTGCCAACTCAACTAAGCAGACGGCAATATTGTCTTTCTCGTTAAGAATCAGGACCTTACGCATAAGGATTCAAAGCATACTCTTCTAATATGGATGTGTAGTATTTCCCAATGGGTCAATTAAAAGTTAAGCGCCGTTTTCCTGGAGTCAAAGAGCTAGCCGCTTTGATGCAATTTCGGAAGCCAATATTTAATGGTCGCAAACGTCGTCTGACTCGTGCACTAACTATTTATGACTTACGAGATATTGCGAAACGTCGCACGCCACAAGCACCATTTGATTACACAGATGGCGGCGCAGATACCGAATCAAGTTTGATTCGTGCCCGCGAAACATTTGAAAAAATTGAGTTCCAACCAAGAATTCTCCGGGATGTCTCAAGTGTTGATACATCAGTAACAATGCTCGGAGAACTCACATCAATGCCGATTGGAATTGCTCCAACTGGATTTACTCGAATGATGCAGACCGAAGGTGAATATGCCGGAGCAACAGCGGCTCGCGATGCTGGAATTCCTTTCACACTTTCAACAATGGGCACGCGTTCTATCGAAGATGTTGCCGCAATCGCACCTGATGGTCGCAACTGGTTCCAGTTATATATGTGGAAGGACCGCGATCGTTCAATGGCTTTGGTTGATCGTGCAAAGGCTGCGGGCTTCGACACCTTAGTTTTAACGGTAGATGTCCCAGTCGCAGGAGCAAGACTTCGAGATGTTAGAAACGGAATGACAATTCCACCATCACTAACGTCTAAGACAATATTAAATGCACTTCCACGTCCGGCTTGGTGGCTGAATTTTTTAACTACCGATCCACTTAAATTTGCTTCACTTGATAGTTGGAAGGGCACAGTTGCTGAACTGCTAGATTCAATGTTCGATCCAACTGTAACTGTCGAAGATCTAAAATGGATTCGCAAGCAATGGGATGGCAATCTGCTCGTTAAGGGAATTCAGAGCGTTGAAGATGCTGTCATGGTACAAAAAGCTGGCGCAGATGCAATCACGCTTTCAAATCATGGTGGCCGCCAATTAGATCGCGCACCCGTTCC
>QYQH01000015.1 GCA_007280395.1 Actinomycetales bacterium
CTTCGCGCGGCTCCCCACCAATTGCCTCAACCGCGGCATCAAGGGCTTTGCGCATCTTCTCAATCATTCTCAATCACAAGCGAACCTTATCTCTCTGTTATTTTTCATAATGAAAGCGTGCCGAAATAATTATTAGAGTTGAACCACGAACTCGGTACACCAAACGGTGAGTCTTATCGATTCTTCTGGAATATGTAGCGGCTAGGCAATCGGTAGATTAAGTGGAATTGTTTCACCGCGATCGGCCTGGGCCAATGAATCAAGCAGCCATTCTCGATTTGCCGGTGTTGAAAGCAGATAGGCAGTTTCAATCATAGATTCATATTCGCTCTCAGAAAATTTCATAATCTCTCCTTTCGGAAGAAAATAACATGCGAAGGTACCACACTCAATTTGTGGGTTATCGCAGGCGAATTAAAAAGCCCCCTGCGATTTCTCACAGAGGGCTAATTTAATTAATTACTTATTGCTTATGAACATCCTGAAGTGTTTCCGCAACCTTCGCAGACGAAGCATGAACCAGCCATACGCATCTTTACTCCGCAAGTCATGCAGAGAGGTGCATCTGATTTAACGCCGCTCATCTTCTCGAAGAGTTCCATAGAAGAACCAACTGCATGATCTGATGGCGCACTTTCAATCTTCACTTCAACACTGTTGCTTGAGGCAGGAGCCTTAGCTACTGGTTTGAAAGAAGCGGATTGCGCTGCTGCTGCAACGATCTCTTTGATCGCTGAGGGATCTGAAGAATTTGAAGAATCTGGTGTGTATTCGCCAGTATCTAGTGCACGTTGGCGCTCTGATGATGTGTAAAGTCCCATCGCGCTACGTGATTCAAATGGTAAGTAATCAAGTGCTAAGCGACGGAAGATGTAATCCATCATGGATTGCGCCATGCGGATATCTGCATCATCTGTCATGCCTGCTGGCTCGAAGCGTAGGTTAGTGAACTTCTCTACGAATGTTTCTAGTGGAACTCCGTATTGCAGACCGATTGATACTGCGATTGAGAATGCATCCATTACGCCGGCAAGAGTTGAACCCTGCTTGCCAAGCTTTAGGAATACTTCACCAAGTGCGCCACCTGCATATGCACCAGCAGTCATGTAACCCTCGGCGCCACCAACCATAAATGATGTTGTGATTGAAGGACGTGACTTAGGTAGACGCTTACGTGTAGCAGTTGGGTGGATTGCATCTGCAACAGCATCAACTGGTGCACCCTTTGAATCAGATAGTGGTTGTCCGACTTTGCAGTTATCGCGGTAAACAGCGAGCGCCTTAAGTCCGAGCTTCCAGCCTTTGTAGTAAACCTCTTCGATTTCCGCAACTGTTGCATCTGAAGGCAGGTTAACTGTCTTTGAGATCGCACCAGATAGGAATGGTTGACATGCAGCCATCATCTCTACGTGGCCCATTGCTGAGATTGATCGGATACCCATTGCACAGTCGAAGATGTCATAGTGCTCTGGCTTCAGGCCAGGTGCGCCAATGATGTTTCCGTTCTCGCTAATGTATTCAACGATTGCTTCATTGGTCTCATCTGAGTAACCAAGCTTCTTAAGTGCTTGTGGAATTGTCTGGTTAACGATCTGCATTGAACCGCCACCGACAAGCTTCTTAAACTTAACTAGCGCAAGGTCTGGCTCGATACCTGTTGTATCGCAATCCATCATCAAACCGATTGTTCCGGTTGGGGCAAGAACTGATGCTTGCGCATTACGCCAGCCATTTTTATCGCCAAGTTCTAAACACTTTTCCCACTCTTTATTCGCTACTAGCCAGACATCTTGGTCTAGTGAAGTAACGCTCTTTGCAGAGGCAGATGCATTTGCATGCTTCTTCATTACGCGAGTGTGTGCTTGTTCGTTGCGAGCGAAACCAGCATATGGTCCAACGATTCCGGCAAGTTCTGCAGAACGTCGATATGAAGCTCCGGTCATAAGAGATGTGATTGCGCCAGCTAGTTGGCGACCGCCATCTGAATCATAGGCAAGACCTGAGGCCATAAGTAGCGCACCTAGGTTTGCATATCCGATACCAAGTTGACGGTAGCTGCGAGTTGTTTCACCGATTGGAGCTGTTGGGAAATCTGCGAAGCAGATTGAGATATCCATCGCAGTGATAATTAACTCGGTTGCCTTTACAAAGTTCTTGGTATCGAATGAACCATTTGATTCAAGGAATTTTAGAAGGTTAAGTGATGCCAAGTTACATGATGAGTTATCAAGTGACATGTATTCAGAGCAAGGGTTCGATGCATTGATGCGACCGGTCTCTGGGTTTGTATGCCATTCATTGATGGTGTCGTCATATTGAATTCCTGGATCGGCGCAAGCCCATGCAGCTTCTGCCATCTTGCGGAACAGTTCGCGAGCTTCAACGGTTTCGATAACTTCACCTGAAGCGCGAGCAACTAGACCAAATTTTTCGTTGTTCTCATATGCGCGCATGAATTCATCTGATACGCGAACTGAGTTATTTGCATTCTGATATTGCACAGAAATAATATCTTTGCCGCCGAGATCCATATCGAAGCCAGCATCACGAAGGGCGCGAATCTTGTCCTCTTCGCGGACCTTGGTCTCAATGAACTCTTCGATATCTGGGTGGTTTACATCTAGAACAACCATCTTGGCTGCGCGACGTGTTGCGCCACCTGATTTGATTGTTCCTGCTGATGCATCTGCACCGCGCATGAATGAAACTGGACCAGAAGCTGTTCCGCCCGACTTTAGAAGCTCTTTTGCTGAACGAATGCGTGAAAGGTTTAGACCAGCACCGGAACCGCCTTTGAAGATCATTCCCTCTTCGCGGTACCAGTTAAGAATTGAATCCATTGTGTCATCGACTGAAAGGATGAAACAAGCAGAAACTTGTTGTGGTGCATTAGTTCCGACGTTAAACCAGACAGGTGAGTTAAATGAGAAAACCTGGTGCATAAGCATCCAAGTTAATTCGTGTTCGAAAATTTCGGCATCGGCATCTGTTGCGAAGTAACCGAAATCTTTTCCAGCCTTTGTGTAGGTAAGAACAACGCGATCAATAACTTGCTTAAGTGACCACTCACGATTGTCGTGACCGACTGCGCCGCGGAAGTACTTTGTTGTAACGATGGTTGATGCATTTACTGACCAGAAGTCTGGATATTCCACACCTTTTTGCTCGAAGATAACTTCCCCTGATTTCCAGTTGGTCTGTACAACATCGCGACGTTCCCAAGTCACTTCGTCATAAGGATGCGTTCCAGCAGTTGTATAAATTCGTTCGAGAGTAAGGCCCTTGCCTAGGGTTTTCTTACTTCCCGCTGCTGGCTTATTAACGATAGACATGACTTGTTTCCTTCTTTCGGCTAGTAATTAATTAACTAAAGTTTTTTGGGAATTTGCCTTGCTGTTGCTCGAATTGCTAGTTGAAGGAGCCGCGCGGAGAAGTGCGATCTCACCTTCAAAGTCTTCAAGTGTGGAGAAAGAACGATATACCGAGGCAAACCGCAAGTATGCGATTTGGTCTAATTCGCGGAGTGGCGCGAGGATTGCCATTCCAACTTCTTGTGCTTCTACTTCTGCTTGACCATCAGAGCGGAGCGTCTCTTCAACTCTTTGAGCTAACAGTGCTAAGTCGTCATCATTTACTGGGCGTCCTTGGCAGGCCTTGGAAACGCCAGAGATAACCTTCTCGCGGCTAAATGGCTCAGTCGCACCTGATCTTTTAATGATCATGAGGATTGAGGTTTCAGAGGTCGTAAAGCGACGATTGCAAGAGGTGCATTCGCGGCGGCGGCGAATCAGGGTGCCATCTTGCCCAGAGCGAGAATCGACGACTCGAGAGTCCTCGCTTCTACAAAATGGACATAACATTCTTGGTTCTCCTCTTATTTACGATTTTTCGCCTTTTTAGGGCAAGTACCTAACATACTGGAAAACCACTACTTATGGAAGTAAATCGTGGTCTGACCCCTATATGTAGTAGGAACTGTAGACCAAAACTCGAGGGTTTAAAGGAGGCTGTGCGGCGTTTCGAGAAATCTTGGGCAAATTCGAAGCTAAGCGCCTCTAGATACCGGAGAACTCTCCAATATCTCCCATTCGCCATCTGTGAATAGACGCGAGCGCGTTAAGAAGCGCTTGCCCTCTGGGGCTTCTAAGGAGAATCCCCCGCCTCGGCCATCGACCAGATCGATCGTTAAATGGGTGTGTTTCCAATATTCAAATTGTGGCGCCGACATCCAAACTTTAATTGGTTTTTCAATTCCTTTAATTACAAATTCGCCAACTAAAACATCTTGGGCGCCAACTCTAAATTCACCTTCTAAGTAACACATTGGAGAAGACCCGTCACAACATCCACCTGATTGATGAAACATTAGCGGTCCGTTGATAGCAGTGAGTTCGCGCAACATTTCTGCTGCGGCCTCGGTGTAATCAACTCGTGACGGGATCTCCATTACATCCTTTTTATTTCTGGTCGTCGGGTTTAAAAGAATCCAAGTTTATTTGGGGAGTATGAAACTAGCAGATTCTTTGTCTGTTGGTAATGGTCGAGCATCATCTTATGATTCTCGCGACCGATACCTGAAGCTTTGTAACCACCAAAGGCGGCTCCAGCTGGATATGCGTGATAGCAATTAGTCCAAACACGTCCTGCTTGGATTGCGCGACCTGCGCGATAAGCAGTATTCATATCTCGAGTCCAAACACCAGCACCAAGTCCATACAAAGTGTCATTTGCAATCTCCATCGCATTATCGAAACCATCAAACTTAGTTACGGAGATAACTGGTCCAAAGATTTCTTCTTGGAAGATACGCATCTTGTTATTGCCTTCGAAAATTGTAGGCATAACGTAATAACCACCAGCAAGTTCGCCGCCGAGATCTGCGCGCTCGCCTCCTGTAATTACCTTTGCGCCCTCTTTCCTACCAATGTCTAAGTAGGAGAGAATCTTCTCTAGTTGATCGGTGCTTGCTTGTGCACCCATCATGGTTGAAAGATCAAGTGGATGGCCCTGTTTAATCGCCTTTGTCCGCGCTGTTACATCGCCCAAGAACTTGTCGTAAATCTTGGCTTCTATCAGCCCGCGTGAAGGACAAGTACAAACTTCGCCTTGGTTTACGGCGAACATTGTGAAGCCCTCTAAAGCCTTGTCATAGAAAGCATCATTTTCAGCCGCAACATCGGCGAAGAAGATATTTGGGCTCTTTCCACCTAGTTCTAGGGTTACCGGAATGATGTTCTCTGATGCATATTGCATGATCAAACGACCGGTTGATGTTTCACCGGTAAACGCGATCTTTGCAATACGTGGTGAAGATGCGAGTGGCTTTCCAGCTTCGACACCAAAACCATTAACGATGTTTACAACACCATCTGGAATTAGATCTTTAATTAGATCCATCAAGAAGTGGATTGAAACAGGTGTCTGTTCTGCTGGCTTAAGAACGACGCAATTACCCGCCGCAATTGCTGGTGCCAATTTCCATACCGCCATCAGGATTGGGAAGTTCCAAGGAATAATCTGACCGACTACGCCAAGTGGCTCGTGGAAGTGATAAGCAACGGTGTCGTTATCAAGTTCACCAGCGCTTCCCTCTTGGGCGCGAATTGCGGCGGCAAAATAACGGAAGTGATCAATCGCGAGTGGGATATCTACATAAAGCGATTCGCGAATTGGCTTGCCATTTTCCCAAGTTTCAGCAACTGCGATTGCTTCAACATTTGCTTCCATACGATCTGCAATTTTGTTAAGCATAATTGCGCGCTCGGTTGCCGATGTCTTTCCCCATGCTGGTGCTGCTGCATGTGCGGCATCTAAAGCGAGATCGATATCTGCGGCATTTCCGCGAGCAACTTCGCAGAATACTTTTCCAGTTACTGGAGTTACATTTTCAAAGTATTTGCCCGACGAAGGTTTTACAAACTTTCCATTAATCCAATGGTCATACCGTGGCAAGAAAACTGCCTTACTTCCTGGTTGGCCGGGTGAAACGAAATCAGTCATCTCTCTCCTCTTATTGAGCAGTAAGAAGTGACCAACGCTGGCCACTAATTGCACGAGAAATTACTCTTTATTGAGCCTTTATATAAGGGGTGAAGCAAAGGGCTTTCCCTATTTAGCAGGCACCCAGAGCTTGGTTCCTGGCTCTAAATCTGTTGAAGCCAAGGCATTGGCTGAAACGATCTGATCTACGACGGATAAGAGATCAGATCGGCCACCTGTATTTAGCGCCTCGGCAAGAGACCAGATGCTCTCTCCTGGTGCCACAACAATTTGCATGTAACCAGCGGTGCCGGTCTTAATAACTTCAGATGATGCAACACCATGGTCGCTAAGTGATGCGCTAAAACCAGCGCCAATTACTATCAATAGCGATGCTCCTACAAAAGTTCTAGCGAGCCTTTGGTTCTCTCTCATTTACTTCTCCTGCCAACCTTGCTACCAAGAACCGAGGGGATTCGGTTCTTCGAACAAGTGTTCTAAAAGGAACTATAGGTCAAGCCACTGACACAAGCAAGTGAAAATCGAACAAATGTTCGCTTTTTTTTCAAATCTGGTTTATGCTCTTCCTATGAGTAAAAAGAATGTAAGTGAGCTTCCAGATGGCCCAGCCAACGAGCACGGCCTAACCCCGCGCCAGGCCAAGATCCTCGAGGTTATTCGAACCGCCATTGAGAGCACTGGATATCCACCCTCAATGCGCGAGATCGGCCAAGCAGCCGGCCTAGCCTCTTCAGCCTCAGTTTCATATCAATTAGGAACCCTCGTTGAAAAGGGATTTATCCGCCGCGATGCCACCAAAGGGCGAGCCCTTGAAATTACCTATCCAAGTGAGGGCGAAGCAATCACACCAGAGAAGGTTCGAAATGTTCCCCTCCTTGGAACGATTGCTGCCGGTTCACCAATCTTGGCGGAACAGAGCTTCGATGAAGTCTTCCCGCTTCCTGAATCATTTGTCGGCAAGGGCGATATTTATATGTTGAAAGTTAAAGGTGATTCCATGATCGATGTTGCGATCTGCGATGGCGATTACGTTGTTATCCGCGCCCAGAAAGATGCAAATAAAGGCGAGATTGTTGCGGCGATGATTGATGGCGAGGCCACTGTTAAAACTTGGTCTAAGAAAGATGGCCATTATTGGTTGCTTCCTGCCAATGAGAACTACGCACCAATTCCTGGTGATGGCGCCGAAATTCTCGGCATCGTTACTGCGGTCCTGCGAAGTATTCGCTAGATCCAACCTATATCTAATTTAAATCCAGGGCCGTTCATCAGTTGGATCATCCCAACTTGGAATTGGCTCTTGAAGCGGGCTATCAATCCAACAGAAGCGGCCATTAATTTCTGCGCTCTCATCGCTAACTAATTTAAGAATTAACTCTCCCGCTTTCTTGGGATCATCTCCCCCAGTTTTTTCAACCCAATCAACCCATGATTTGTAATCTGCGCCAGCTTCGCCAAGTGCATCTGCCTTCGCACTTATGTCGGCCCACATATCGCTGCGCACATCACCTGGATGAATCACATTTGCGGTTACACCACTTCCACTAATTTCTGCTGCTAAGTGCCTAGTGAATTGATTTAGGGCAACTTTCGCTGTGGCATATGCGCTATTTAACTTTCCCGGTGGGTGCAGAGCCGCCGCGGAACTTAAATTAATAATGCGCCCCCATTTGGCATCTAACATTGCGGGCAAGAAAACTCGTGATGTGAAATAGGGCGCAAGTGCGTCAATCATTATGGTCTCAACCCACTGTTTGGGATCGCCATCTTTAATTAAATCAATTGGGCCAAATACACCAGCTGCATTAACCAAAATTTGAATATCGCCGTGCTCTTTTACGACCTGCTTCTGTAGTGAATTAACGAAGTCAATATCGCTTACATCACCACAAATATTTATGATGTTTTCACCCTTAGCCATTGGGGTTCTAGAGACCGCGATTACTTTGTGTCCCACATCTGCAAGAGCCAGCGCTATTTCACGGCCGATACCCTTTGATGCTCCAGTTACAAGTGCTAATTTCATATATCAATTATCTTATATCCACAAATATAAGCAATTAACAATTGATAATAATTTCAATATGTTGCAAAAGAATTTCAATTAACTTCCGACTTACCCGAAATCCCTTCTCGAACCCAGTTGAGCATGCCGCCAGCGTTATCTCAATTGGTTTCTCTGCTACTTGGCAGAGATTCTCGAGAAGGGAGGTGAAACATGAGATATATCGATTGGCTAGGAGCAACTTTGTCGCTTGCCGGTCAGATCCAATGGATCTGCATTTGGCTTACTTCAAAGATTGGCTCATAAGTCAATCAGTACTCTCGTGTCCACCACGGGGGTAAAGTCGGAGAAGAAATTCTTCGGCTTTACTATTCAAAATAATAGAGCCTAAAAAGAGTTCTTTCTATCGAAAATGCGCGACATAGCCAACTACTTTGCGCTAACTTTTCAGGAACGAGCTAAATATTTACTGGCGCAATTAGGCCAGCGCGTTCAAGTTCAGGCCAGAGATTTGCTGGCAGTTCAAAGTCAAAGGCCGCGATATTAGCCTCTAACTCCGCAACGGTGCCGGCGCCATTCAATACTGTTACGACCGCTGGATGGCGCAATGGAAATTGCATCGCCGCTGCGGTAAGTGGAACGTTGAAATCTTTTAAGAAGTCCCGAATCTCTAACGCTTTAGCAATGATCTCTTTAGAAGCAGGAGCATAATCAAAGAGCGCGCCATCAACTGGGTTTGCTAGAACACCTGTGTTATAGACACCTGCTGCAACAATCGAGACGTTCTTCTTTAGTGCGAGTGGATAAAGCTCGTCCTGGGCGCTCTGATCAAGCAGAGTGAATCGACCTGCAATAAGGGCAATATTTAAATCTGTGTTCTTAATAATCTCAATCGAAGCGGGGCACCAATTCATGCCAAGCCCAATAGCTTTCACGATTCCTTCACTTCGCATCTGATCCAACACTGGATAGGCGACTTCAATCGCTTCTTGCACACAATCTTGGGCATCGTGAAGATAAGCAATTTCGATGCTTTCGAGGTTCAAACGCTTAAGACTCGCCTCTAAACCATCTCTAATTCCTGATTCTGAGTAGTCGTAATAAGTTTCAAGTCCTGGGTCTGCATCGGGATATTTATCGGTCTCTAAATTTGTGCCGGGACGAAGTGGGCGCCCCACCTTTGTGGAGATTGTTACACCAGATTTGCGACCTGCAACTGCGCGTCCTACTCGGCGCTCTGCGGCGCCATAGCCATATAGCGGAGCCGTATCGATGTAATTAATTCCAGAAGTTATTGCAAGATCGATCATGGCATCTGATTCTGCTTCAGATACTGATTTAAATAATCCACCGAGCGGTGCGGTACCTAAACTTAATTTCGATATCTCTAGATCGGTTCCCGCTACTTTGGTTAATTCAGAATGCCGTGCCATAGCGCTTCCCAATCTGTTCCC
>QYQH01000013.1 GCA_007280395.1 Actinomycetales bacterium
GCCATCATCAATGATCTTTACTTCACAATTTCTTGTACTCCTGACAATTTCAACGCGCAAATTTTCACCAGAGTCTGCAAGGCCATGCTCGAGCGCATTATGAATCAGCTCAGTAATAACCAGCGCCAATGGAGTTGCAACCTGTGAATCAAAAGTTCCAAATGAACCGACCTTTTTAACGCTAATTTTATGGGTGCTTAATTCAATGGCGTTATGAACGATACGGTCATATACCTCATCGAAGGAGACCGATTCTGTAGAACTATTCGAGAGCGTCTCGTGAACGATTGCAATCGATGCAACACGACGTACCGCCTCTTCAAGAGCGTTCTTCGCCGTTGCATCTTCAACTCTCCGCGATTGCAATCTAAGAAGAGCAGAAACAGTCTGTAAATTATTCTTAACTCGATGATGAATTTCGCGGATTGTTACATCTTTAGTTACTAGCGCCCGATCTCGCCGGCGCAACTCAGTTACATTGTGAAGCAGAATAATGGCGCCAATATGGTCGGCGCCAGCAACTAGCGGCATAACTAATAGATCAAATATTCCACTCTCATTCTCAAACTCTTCACGACGCAAATTCTTTCCACTCATTATGCTGCGCCAAGATTCATCTGTTGGAATACTTAAATTTGGTTTAACGCTCTCTATGACATCACCTAAGAGTTGCCCTTCCAATTCACCACTCCAACCGGCGCGATTGAATGCAGATCTAGCATTTGGACTGGCATAAGTAATCAGACCCGATGCATCTAATCGAACTAAGCCATCGCCAACACGAGGAGCCGATTCCGATCTATAAAAACTATTTTGGATTGGAAAAGTTCCTTCTGCAACCATCTGATAAATCTTGTGTGCTATCTCGCGATAATTTAACTCTAAACGGGAAGGTGATCGCATTAGTTCAGCATTTCTATGACGCGATATCACGGCAATTACCCGCCCATGAAAATAAACCGGGACGGTCTCTTCTTTAATTAGAATCTCGCCTACAAGTTCGGCTTCGGAATCACGGTCAATCTCACCAGTTGACAGCGCACCATCAATCCTTGGATTACTCCCCCAAGTAATGACATCGCCAATTACATCATGTGCGAAAACTGTAGCTGCTGTTGTTGGCCGAATATGTGCCATTGCAATATGTCCATCTGGCCAAGATTGATAATCCTTGCGCTTTGGAATCCAGAGAATTAAATCCGCAAAAGATAGGTCGGAGAGTAACTGCCATTCTGCAAGAAGTTCCATCAACCGAGCGCGATCTTGATCAGTAAGAGCAGTCTGGGAGGTAATTATTTCATCGATAGATAACATGGCTTAATCGCCTCTCTTCTAATCTACTAACTAATCCGCTAATTAACTTCCTGTGCGATCCTACCAATCTCTGAGATTGCCTTACTAAATCCAGTTTCCCGTTTGGCCGGCTCCACCAAATTTCTATTGATTCGAGCATTAATGGGCAATATGAAGGAGGTCTCGCCATCACACATCTTCTTAAATCGATTGGCCAAGGCTCTATCTTCTCGGGTACTTCCAGATTGATTCAAGATATAGATGATTGGCAAGTTGCGAAGCAGCGTTGGGAATTGTGACATGAACTGCTCTAGCCTGATCAAACTTAAGCCATTTGATTTACACAAGTAGATCAGAGTCGTAGTCTCTTCAAGAGTTCTATTTATGAAGCCCGCCTGCCAACGTCGATCATTGACAACCTCTTCTAAAGGTGGCAGCGGTCCCAGATCAACAACGCTGATTCGAGAGGCATCGCCAATCTTTAACTCGATTGATTTCTCATGCGAAGCTAGGCTAACAAGGCTTAATTTTTCACTGTTCTTATCTGCTCTGCCAATAAAGTATTCAAGAGCCGGAGCCCGAATATCTGCATCATAAATGTTAACCGTGGATTGAACAGCCAAAAAGTTTGCAATATTTAAGGCCACTGAACTTCTGCCAGGGGCTCCAACGGTTCCAGTAATTGTGATTACGCAAGGTTTACGAATCTTAGCCACGGTATTGGGAACTAATTCAACAGATTCGCCCATTTGGGCTACGCCCTCAAAAATCAGCGGAAGTCGAAGTTGACCTCTGATGTGTGTCATCAATTTGTGCGAATTGGTTTCGATATTGTCAATGCAGATATGTGTGACTTTTGAATTAGCCAACCCTTGCAAAAGCTCCGCATCAAAATCTGGTAGATCGCTCTTAAATATGACGACAGTTCTCAGCGCACCACTTCTGGCCGCTAAGAATTCTACAAGTCCTGACATATCTATTGCTCGATAAATAATGCTCCAACTTTGACTAAAGAGAAGTTGGGAGACAAAATCTTCGCATTCTGCATCACTTATCGCGGTTATAACCTGTAGCTGTGGAATCTCAGATCGCATTTCTAACCACCACAATTCTTGAACTATTAATCGAGGATAATAGAGATATAACATCAGGCTCTGGGATTTTAAGAACAATGCCGATATCACCACCTATATCCCGTGATTTAATATCTATGCTTTCAACAATCACCGCTTGCGAGATTAATTCGGTTTTCTGATTCTTCTGAGAATTCAAATCTGGCTGGGGTAATGAGTAAATATCGACGCTCTGGCCAACACTTAGGTCGTTTGGCAGATCATTTCGCGCAATCTTAAGTGGAACGCTCCGAATACTCTCTCCCGCGAAATTTGTTGAGATAGCCGAGGATGGAATCAGCTCACCACTAACAATTCTTCGAGTTGCTATCTGGTCCAGGATTCTTGAATTTGCCGATAGATACCTAGTCGAATTCTCTGGTAGAAACACTTTAACTTTTTTGATATTGCTCTTGGTTATCAAATCGCCGGCAACCAAATCACTGCTCGCCGACCAGATTGCCACCGATTTATTTGCCTTACCTGTAATTGCAAAGGCTGCAAATAGCGATAGAAGTAGGAGCACAATTGCGAAATAAGTCTTGGCTGTCGCCCGCTTTAAAGCAGCCTCCTTTATCGAATCTAGGCTCAGATTATTTATGCTCGTAAAATTTTCTATTTTTCTCATGGGCTATGGATACCGAGATTTTTTGGTTTCAAGTAGGGCTAATCCACAGAAATACTTAAAGTGGTTAATCATGGGCGCACAATAAATTCATCCTTTCGGAGGAGGTGGCGCAGGCGTTTACTACGAAAAGTAGCGCCATGGAAAACTTAATTAGTACAGAAAATAGAAGTCATTCTCATCGGATATTCAATTACGGAGTACCGGGGTCGCCAACACCGATTGACCAATCGCTTTGGGCTCATCCAATGCTCGCTTTCTATCTAGAGCCGACGCCAGCAGAACCTGTCTTGGTTCCGACAAAGTTGTATTTAGTACCTACTCCAGAATATTTTGGTAGAGGCGTTGAAGATTATTCCGATCCAGAATTCTTGGCTCAGCCATCACCCTTATCTGAACTCCCAGAAATTCAAGAATGGGTAACTAAATTCGCCTTAAGCGTCGTTGAAATCTGGGGTGGACGTAGATCTGCAAATCAACTCGCAAGATGGTGCCATAGGCAAGTTCATCAACAACTCTTAGTGAAATCTTCAACCATAAATGTCGCCCCGAAAATCCGAAAGATTTACATTAGCCAACCGATTGAAGGAGTAGCCGAAACAACTGTCACTCTGCGAATTGGTGAGCGAGTGCGGTCGTTGATTCTAAGATTTGAAGGTGTTGATAAGAGATGGCTCTGTACCGAGCTAGTGCTCTTATAATATTTAAGCAGCGCCGTGACAACGCTTGTACTTGCGACCGGAACCGCAAGGACATGGTGCGTTACGAGAAGTTCCACCGCTTGTAACTACGCCGCCATCTTCATCAGCCGCTGAATATCGAAGTTCGTTCTGTGGCTTAATTGCTGGACTAAGGCCCTTTGCCTCAACGCCACCAGATTCTTCTTCAACATTTACTTCGACGTTAAATAGATAACCAACTAGCTCTTCCTTAATTGCATCCATCATGGCTGCAAATAAGTCATAACCCTCTCTTTGATATTCAACAAGTGGATCTCGTTGCGCCATTGCACGCAATCCAATTCCCTCTTGCAAATAATCCATTTCATAAAGGTGTTCGCGCCATTTGCGATCAAGTACTGAAAGCAAGATCTTGCGTTCAAGCTCACGGGTAACGGTCGGAGTTAGATTCTCTTCCCGAGCCTCATACGCTTTTTCAACATCACCAAGAACTCGATCCAAGATAAATCCTTGATCAAGACCGGATCGGCCTCCAACTTCAGCAACTAGTTCTTCAATAGTAAATGAGATTGGATAAAGCGCCTTTAGCGCAGTGTGCAAGGTATCAAAATCCCAATCCTCGCCGAAGCCTTCACTCGTTGCTGATTCAACATAAGCGGTGATCGTGTCGATAATAAAAGTTTTTACTTGCTCCTGGATATCTGCGCCTTCTAATACCTCACGGCGTTCGCTGTAAACGACTTCGCGTTGGCGATTCATAACATCGTCATACTTCAAAACATTCTTACGCATTTCAAAGTTAAGTGATTCAACCTGGGTCTGAGCCGAACGGATCGCATTTGAAACCATCTTAGATTCGATTGGTACATCATCTGCAACGCCAGCGGCACCTAAGAATCTTTCAACAAGCCCGGAATTAAATCGGCGCATCAAATCATCTTGAAGTGAGAGGTAGAAACGAGATTCTCCAGGATCACCTTGACGGCCGGAACGACCACGAAGCTGATTATCAATGCGACGAGATTCATGACGCTCTGTTCCAAGTACGTAAAGTCCACCAAATCCAACTACAACTTCATGTTCTTTAGCCACAGCAGCTTTCTGTTTTGCTAATTCGTCAGGCCATGCCACTTCATACTCTTCTGGAGTTTCAACTGGGCTTAAGCCACGACGTTGTAATTCAAAGTCCGCCATAAATTCTGGGTTACCGCCGAGCATGATGTCAGTACCTCGACCCGCCATATTTGTTGCAACAGTTACGGCGCCAACAGATCCGGCACGAGCAATAATTGCAGCTTCTCTTTCATGCTGTTTAGCATTCAATACTTCATGTGGAATTCCGCGCTTTTTTAATAGAGAAGAGAGCTCTTCAGATTTTTCAACTGAAACTGTACCGACCAATACTGGCTGGCCCTTTTTGTGATGCTCTGCAATGTCTTCTGCAGATGCAATAAACTTTGCGAGTTCCGACTTATAAATTAAATCTGGTTGATCAATACGTTGCATTGGACGGTTTGTTGGAATTGGAATAACGCCTAATTTGTAAATTTGCATTAATTCAGATGCTTCAGTCATCGCAGTTCCGGTCATACCTGAAAGCCTTTTATAGAGACGGAAGTAATTCTGCAGAGTAATAGTTGCAAGCGTCTGATTTTCATCTTGAATTTCTAGACGTTCCTTGGCTTCAAGGGCTTGGTGCAAGCCTTCGTTATAGCGTCGGCCCGCAAGCATGCGGCCGGTGTGCTCATCAACGATTAATAGTTCGCCATTCATGACAACGTAATCTTTGTCGCGCTTGAAGAGTTCCTTGGCACGGATTCCGTTATTTAAATAGCCAATCATTGGAGTGTTTACAGATTCGTAAAGATTCTCTATTCCTAGCAACTCTTCAACCTTTGTGACGCCAAGTTCGAGAACGCCCACAGTGCGCTTTTTCTCATCTACTTCATAGTGAACATCGCGCTCAAGTTTCTGCACGATGGTTGCAAATTCTACATACCACTTTGTTGGTTTATCTGCTGGTCCACTAATGATCAGCGGTGTACGAGCCTCATCAATCAAGATTGAATCTGCCTCATCGATAATTGCAAAATTATGTTCGCGTTGAACGCAATCTTCTAGCGTCCAAGCCATGTTGTCACGCAGGTAATCGAAACCAAATTCATTATTCGTGCCATATGTAATATCTGCGGCATACGCTTCACGACGTTCCGTCGGTGACATGTTGGAGAGAATTACTCCGACTTTGAGTCCTAGAAAACGATGGATACGACCCATCCATTCGCTATCGCGCTCTGCCAAATAATCATTAACTGTTACAACGTGAACCCCTTTACCGGTTAACGCATTTAAATAGGCAGGAAGTGTAGAAACTAAAGTCTTACCTTCACCAGTGCGCATTTCTGCAACGTTGCCTTGGTGAAGTGCTGCTCCGCCCATGATTTGTACGTCATAGTGGCGTTGGCCAAGAGTGCGCTTGGCGGCTTCGCGAACTGTCGCAAAAGCTTCTGGCAATAAATCTTCAAGAGTTTTACCTGATGCAAGTTGGTCTCTGAGTTTAATTGTCTGAGCCCGTAGTTGAACATCATCTAAAGCAGAAATTTCTGGCTCGAGAGCTAAGACATCTTTAGCTATTTTTTCGAGTTGGCGGATATGGCGTCCTTCTCCAGCACGCAAAATCTTGTCTAGTAGCGGTGACACATATCCTCTTTCATATAAACGGCCGTCTTAACGGACATGGCCATATCTTATTGTCAAAATTCTTATTGTGAAAATCCATCAGTTGCACACGAGGCAAGGACCCCATTGACCCTTATGCCGAGGTGATTTAGCGCCCTATTTGCTGCCTGGACGGTGCTACCTGTGGTTACTAAATCATCAACTATGAATATCAAGGTGTTGGGATTTAATGTCGGGAAAATTTCATTTTTAAAGCGCTTTTTAATTATAAATGCTCCCCTCATATTTAACTCTCTCTCACCAATATTTAAGGTTGATTGATCCACAATTTTTTTTGCGTGGAATAGGCAGTCCAGAATTCTAAAATTAATTTGCGGATTCTCTTTGACAAATTGCGCCACCAAGAGATCAATGTGCGCGTACCCTCGAGCCCGATCTGCCGCCTTTCGGGATGGAATTGGAACTATAACTATGTTGGGGCTAGGACGGCTTAAATCAATAGAAATTTCTCTTGTTGCTCTTGCTAGGGCTCGCTCCAAGCATTCCACTAGAACGCTTCTCGCCAGAGTTTGATTTCCCTCCTTTGCGCCAAGAATTATTCGAGACGTGGTATGAGAGTATTTACTCCCAGCAAAGATTTTAAGCGGGCCACGATTAATTA
>QYQH01000055.1 GCA_007280395.1 Actinomycetales bacterium
AATATGGGAGATAGTTCAAGATCGGTTACATCAATATGTGGACTATGTTAGTAAATAACCCCTATTGGGGTTCGAACCCCTCACAACCCACTTCAAATTATGCGTACGTGACAACATTTTTAGTGTTTGTAAATCTTCGGAGGTTGTATCAGTGGGTTACGGGTAGGCAACTTTTTAATGGGCTAATCAACTATTTCTTAACCTGCCAAGAATCTTTTCCATCACTTCCGGGTTTGCACACCAACTGAGTACCATCTGAAGCTTTTCCATTTGGTCCCTTGGTTGGATTGCAAGCCTGACCTTCTTTCTGAAAGTTCGAACTTCCTGAATCAGTATTAGTGTTCGATTTTGGTGCATCTGTCGGTTTGGAAGTATTACTAGAACTAGCTGAACTGCCTTGAGGTGATGACGTATCGGGGTCTAAATGCATCCCTTTTAGTGCCACCCAATTGACTGAGGTGCGCCCAACACCTGAATTAAAATCGCATGGTTGTTTTTGACGATCAGCTATTGCAATCTTCATTTCGTTGGGCGATATCCCATGTTCAGCAAAACTGTCCAACACACTTTTTGACATATGATCAAAAATGCTACCGAGAACCTCCGATCCGTTTGGCCCTCTAGATTTTCCTTCTAAGTCGATATCAAAATCAAATTTTGCCTCTGGCAACGATGCATAACCTAAAAGTTGCCCAGCTTTTACCGAATCTCCAACTTTGAAACTTTTTAAAAAATAAATATGACCAAAAGAAAACAATATATTTTTATCGAGTGGAGTAGACAACCCTAGGCCGTTGCCATTCTTCGGGCGACCCATACCTTTATCTGCTTCCAACTGAATAAATGCAACTGTGCCATCAAAGGGAGCCAAAACTTTTACCTTATCTAATGTGCCTTGAAATTGTGCTATCGGGTAAAAATAATGTTTTAACGAAAGATTACTTGTAAGAACTCTCTCAAATGTATACCCATCTCGATTATGGCCAGAACAACTTCCATATTTTGAAATGCTGTTTATTTGATTTAGATCAATTGGAACTGAGGTGATGTACTTCGCGGTGGTGCTAGGCCAAGCAAAACTTATTGAATTTGGATTAACTTTATTTTGGGTGCTCGAAGTATTGGTTTTTATCTCTTTATCCCAAATTAATTTCTTGCCAGATTTAATGCACTTATGTTTGAACCCTGATGGGTCGACGGCAGTTTCGCCTAGCTTCTTGCAACCCCCTCCAACTTGTTCATCCGCGTTTGCTGTAGGCCCAAGGAAAGAAAGCGTTAAAGAAGCGAGCACAATGAAGGTGAGATGAGATCGCTTCATTCCATAATTGTGACTCTAATTTATTGAAAAGCAAGGGCCACCAAAATCAACATCGCGTGCTAAATTTCCTTGTATGACCCGATTCCCTAAAAATCGGGAAATTACCCAGGTTGCAGGGGCCAAGTCCCTCACAACCCACCGGGTACGTGCAGGTCAGTGCCACTAAAAATTATTTCGTGTACCTAGTCGTTATCTATTTTCTTGTTTGTCTAACACTTGTCTAACACCACTCTAGATTCCCTATTGTTTCTAGAGTGCATCCTATGTAAATCTACGCTTACAGGAACATTGAGAAGCAGTTAGGCAACGATGACGGTTAACTCATAATTCGGTAGTCGTCGGTTCGAGCCCGACCCGCCCCACCAAATACAAATGTGAAACTAAATTAAAACTCTCAAATAACGCCCTTTACTAATACGAAACAACAATATGGCTTATCATCGCTTGTCGACACTGTTGCAAATGCTTTCGAAGCTCTTTCATAGAAATCTTGGCGAGATAGCGATGCCATTTCAAATTTTCTGCCCTCTAACTCCATAGCCAGTGAATGGACCGCTTTTTGACCTTCTGTCACCTGGTCTGGATTTCCAACCACTTCCATCCGAATTAATGGCGCTTGGACAAAGGTGTCTAACGGAAATAATTTAAGTATCAAACTCAATACTTCTTCCACGCTAGAACTGACATAACTAACATGCCTTTGAGAGTTGGAGATAGCCGGATAATTACGGTCGCAAATCACCAGTTCATCGCCATGGCCCATTGATGCCAAAACAGAAATTAATTCAGCACTTATTCTTGGATCAATCCCTTTTAACATTTACCGACCCCAACTCTTTATGGAATATGTGCAATAGATTCGTAATTCTATTCGGAGCAAATACGATGTCAACAGGATTCTTGAGATAATCCAGGGTTGCCTTAGGTTGGAGCCCGACCCGCCCCACCAAAATCTTTTGAAGCGAATTAGACTCCGTGTATGAAACCCATCCTTTGGAGCGAGGCAAAAAGTAAGAAATGTTTAGTTGTTCCAAAATCTTATGACCATAAATATTCCAGAGGCGTCCTCGGTGTAATTACCGGCTCTGCCCAATATCCAGGAGCTGCAGTTCTATCAACTAGCGCCGCTGTTGCAACTGGTGTTGGAATGGTTCGTTTCTATAGCTCATCGGGACTTGCCCATCTTGTTCTGCACTCATCCCCCGAAGTTGTTGTTCAACCTGGCGCAGTAACAGCTTGGGTTGCAGGGTCAGGAATTATCGGAAATAAATTTGATGACTACACGACCTGGCTGCGGCATCGTTGGTTTAAAGTAATTGGTTTACAAAGTGTCCCAACTATTTTGGATGCTGGCGCCCTTTATTTAGCCGATAAATTGGAGCAGCCAACTTTAATAACGCCACATGCAGGCGAGTTAGCGAAACTCCTTAAAAAATATGGAATTGAAGTATCTGCTGATGAAATCTCAGATGATCCAAAGCGATGGGCTCAAGAATGTGCAGATATCTTGGGTGTAACGGTTTTACTTAAAGGATCAAAAACGGTTGTAGCAAATAATGAAATTATTATTGAACTTCCAGCTGCGACGCCATGGCTTGCGACCGCAGGCTCTGGTGATGTGCTCGCTGGAATTATTGGCGCAATCGCTGCAACAAATGAGATCGAAATATTGAGTTTGGCGAATAGATTTGCTGAGATAGCAGCCACTGCATCCTTCATTCATGACCGCGCGGCTCGTCTTGCCTCAAAAGGTGGACCGATTTCGGCCTCGATGATTATTGATTACATTCCAGAGGCAATCCGCAAGGTACTTGCCTAGCGGCGATGGTTTAATTGCCTCGTGTCCGTATCTGATTTAGTCGCAAAACTAACTGCCCTTGTCGGTGGCGATGTTGTGCGCAGCGATGCGGTTTCACTACAGGCATATAGCCGCGATGCCACCCCAATGTTTGAAGGCCTGCCAGAAGTAATTGTGGCTCCGAGAAATACCGACGAAGTTGCAAAGATCGTAAAGTTTGCCCACGATACTAAGACGCCAATTATTGCGCGAGGTGCCGGAAGTAATTTATGTGCCGCTACCGTCCCATTAAATGGCGGAATTGTCATGAGTATGACAAAAATGAATCAGATATTAGAGGTTTCTAAATCCGAGATGATTGCTGTAGTGCAACCAGGGGTAACGAATTTAACCTTAGACCAGCTAGTTGAAAAAGAAGGTCTGCGCTTTGTGCCAGACCCTGGATCACGTAATGTTTCAACGATTGGTGGAAATGTTGCCACAAGCGCTGGTGGACTTCGTGGTCTTAAATATGGGACAACTCGAAATTACATTCTTGGATTAGAAGCAGTTCTAGGAACTGGCGAAATCATCCGCACTGGTGGGCGCCTAGTAAAAGATGTTGCTGGCTATGACGTAACAAGACTTCTTGTTGGCAGCGAAGGAACGCTGGCAGTCTTTACCGAAATTACCGTTGCACTTGCACCTCGTCCCGAAGCCTCAAAGTATGGTGTCGCATATTTCGAAGATCTAGCGGCTGCCGCGGCTGCGGTAGAAAAGATAATTACCTCCGGAATTCTCCCCGCAACTTTGGAATTCTTAGATAACACTTGTTTGGTTGCGGTCGAAGATTTTGCGCATCTTGGTTTAGATACTAAAGCTGGGGCGCTCTTACTGTTTGGTGATGACGGTGATGCAATCTCTATTGAACAGAGCGTTTCTAAGATGGCAGAAATTGCAAAATCATCAACTGGTTGTCGCGGTGTAACACTTGCTGCGGATGTTGCTGCTGCGGATGCTCTGTTATATGCCCGTCGATGTTCACTTCCTGCACTTGCGAGATTGAGTTCGCTATCAATTCTCGAGGATATTGCGGTACCAAGAAACGTTATGGCCGAAGTTGTAAATCGAATAGAAGGTATCGGTAAGAAGCATGGACTTCGGATTGGAACTTTTGGGCATGCTGGTGATGGAAACCTGCACCCAACAATTGTTTTAGATAAAGATAGCCCCAAAGAGGTAGCAGCAGCAGAATTAGCACTTGCCGAAATCTTTGCACTCCCCCTTGAATTTGGTGGCAGCATTACTGGAGAACATGGAGTTGGTTCAGCAAAGTTGCAATATCTCGAAGCAAAAATTGGTACTGCAAATATGCAGCTGCAACGAAATATTAAGAAGGTATTCGATCCTGCCGGAATCTTAAATCCAGGACGGATTGGTTCATGAGAGAGAAATTTAGCCAAGATAAATTAGATCGTTGTATCTCCTGCGGATATTGTTTGCCGGCTTGCCCTACTTATAAATTAACGGGCAACGAAGAATCATCGCCTCGCGGTCGAATAACTTTGATGCGCGCAGTGCAGAACGACAAGTTGCCCGCAATAGATTTATTGCAGGAATCCTCTTTCTGTCTTGGTTGTCGCGCGTGTGAACCAGTCTGTCCCGCCGGTGTTGAATTTGGCGTTCTGCTTGAAGAGATGCGTGAGATTACCTGGCAAGGTAAGAATCGACCATTGATAGTGCGCGGGTTATTTTTCATTGTCGATTCAAAAATTGGTATGTGGACGCTAGGTTTATTTTCACCGATGGCCAAACGTCGAAGTGCCCAGAGCGATTTACATTTGATGTATGGCTGTTTCGAGCGTCGATTATTTCCATCGGTAAGTCGCGCCGTCGCAAAACTTGCACCAGAAGTTTCTTGTTCATCAAAACAAGGATGTTGCGGTGCTCTTCATGCTCACAATGGTGAGCTCGAAAAAGGTAAAGAGCTGGCGCGCCAACTCGGTGAAAAGTTGCCAGGAACAATTCTTACTACCGCAGGCGGTTGCGCTGCACATTTATCTTCCGTAATCGGAAGTGATCGAGTTCAAGAGTTTTCACAGTGGTGGGTAAAGCGTGAAATAGAATTGAAACCAATCTCTAAAAAGGATAGAAAAATCCGAGTCGGACTGCAGGATTCATGCCACCTGCGTCATGGAATGGGAGTCTTTGCCGAGCCCCGAGAAATCTTGAAACAACTTGGAGATTATGTTGAAATTCCAAGCGCTGCGGATTGTTGTGGCGCTGCTGGAAGTTACGCGCTATTGCAGAAGAAAAATAGTCGCAAAGTAGTGAGCCAGAAAATATCTGAGATAAAGGCG
The DNA here is from genome assembly GCA_007280395.1 of Actinomycetales bacterium. Classification (GTDB taxonomy): domain Bacteria; phylum Actinomycetota; class Actinomycetes; order Nanopelagicales; family Nanopelagicaceae; genus AAA044-D11. The sequence continues at coordinate 5,456 of QYQH01000055.1, forward strand.
CTAAATCTCGATTACATCGCAACTGTAAATCCTGGTTGCACCCGCCAACTTGTTACCGAACTTCGCAGGGCTAGAGTAAAAACTAAGGTGATTCATTTAGCTGAACTTGTTGCAATCTCCCAAAAATAATGGACTCAGAATTCTCTCTGGAAACTCTAAAATTGTCTTGGAATCAAATCCTGGATGCGGTTTTAGAGGTTGATCGCGTCGCTTGGTTGCTCTGGTTTGATGCCAGATTAGTGAAACTTGAGGGCGGCGTCTTGGAGGTGAACTTTGTCGATAGCGAAAAATTTAGTGGTGACCACAACTTTAAAAGTGCGCGTAAACCAGAACAAACTGCCAAACTTATCTCTGCAATATTGAAAGTTACGGGGAAACAATTGGAGGTTGTCGAATCGTGAAGCGCTTGTTCTTGCTGATAACGCTCTGCCTCTCACTGGTTTCAACAAACGTAATCGCAGCCGCTCCACTTCAATTAGTAACCACTGGTCCGGGAAATAGAATTCATGGCGTTGATATAAGTAAGTGGCAACATCCATATGACAAACCAATAAATTTCGAGAAGATGGCAAAGGTTGGCGTCAGATTTGTAATGATTAAGGGTTCAGATTCCCAAGCACCAGCAGATTTGATTGCCAAGAATTATTTAATCGCTGATCGAGCCGCGGCACAAGCAGCAGGTCTTTATACCGGCTTCTACTATTTTTCCAACCTGCCAGATACAACAGTAAAAGCTGAAATTATCGCTGATGCGAAAGCACAAGCACAGAAAGTTATCTGGCGGCTTGGTGAAATTGGTGGTTACACTGAACAAGATTTACCTGTAGCGCTAGATCTTGAAACTAATTGTGTCCGTAAAATCGCGGGCGTATGTAAGAAATATGCAAGCAGAAGTCAAGTCTCACTTTGGGCAAAGACATGGCTCGCCGCTGTTACGGAGAAAACTAATCGCAAACCATTTATTTATTCCTTCCCAAACTTCTTGCAGAGTGCGATGGTTCGTTCTAAAGAGTTAGCGCAGTATCCGCTTTGGATTGCGGCTTATGGCAAGCATCCCGCTGAACCTGCAAATCATCCTGGAATGAAGAGCGTTGGCTGTTATGCGCATTCTTGGACAAAGGCAGATTGCACTGCTGATTATCAAATCTGGCAGTACACATCTTGTGGCAAGGGATCAAAATATGGCGTTGCAAGTTCGCGCATTGATTTAAATGTTTTTGGTGGTAGTGAAGAGAATTTTTATGCACTTACGAAAGGCGTTTGGCAACCAAATGCCGTTGATCTACTTCCCTATAATGAAACAACCACAGCTACTCTAATTTCGAACGCTTCCACCTTAACTACCAATGATTCTGCAGATTTTATTGTTGATGCAGTAAGGCCAGATGGGACACCGGTTGTTACTGGAAGCGTGAGATTTGTATCCGCTGATTCCTTAACCAAGTCGGGTGTGCAAGATGTAATTCGGTCAGCTTCTGGACGTTGGACGCTAAAGATAAGTGCTCTTGAAGCCGGCAGTTACGTGGGCTTTGTCGAATATTTTGATGAATCAAATACTCATGCAAGCTCTCTAATACCTGTGATGTTTGAGGTTACGCAAGGCCCAACTCCAACCCCTAAACCATCGCCAATAAAGAAGCCTGTCCCACAACCAGTTGATGCGTGCGCGGGGCAGATTCGTAATTAAAAGTAGCTAAAAGATAGAGTTGCCCATTATGAGCAGTGAAAAATCGATCTCGCTTAGTCACGGCATCACTCGCCAAGACCGCAAGCTTTCTGATGGCCGCATGATTTCTTACTACGACTCAAAGCCAACTACTCGCGATGCAATTGATACGCGTCCGGTAGAGAAGCGACCAGGACTTGGTGAACTTCGCTTAGATGCACTCACAAATGAGTGGGTAGTAATGGCAGCGCATCGCCAAACACGAACCTTCTTACCACCAAAAGAATTGTGTCCGCTCTGTCCAACAAAACCTGGTCTTCAAACTGAAATTCCTGAAAGCAGCTATGAAGTTGTGGTCTTTGAAAATCTCTCACCATCTTTAGCGCTGGCCGAAAGTGGTTGGAAATTACCAGCGTATGACGGAGTTGATACCCCGATTATTGATGCCGCTGGTTTCTGTGAAGTTCTCTGTTATACCGATGATCATGAGGCAAACTTTGGCTCACTCTCATTAGCGCAAATGCGAATAGTTATGGAGGCTTGGCGTGATCGCACCAGCGAAATTGCAAAGTTGCCACATATTGCACATATCTTCCCCTTTGAAAATCGCGGCGTTGAGATTGGCGTAACTCTTCAGCATCCACATGGTCAGATTTACTCTTACTCATACCTGCCACCTCGAGTAGAGAAGATGTTAAAAGTTGCCAGCGAGCACTTTGCAAAACACTCTCGTCCACTGCTTTCAGACATTATTGCTCGCGAAGTAAAAGATGAAGTTCGTATCGTGGCCCAAAATAGTGAGTGGATTGCATACGTACCATTTGCATCGAGATATCCCTTTGAGATTCATATCGCACCTAAGAAATTTGTTCCTGACCTTGCAGCCTTATCCGATGAAGCCGCTGATTTATTCGCCGAAGTTGCGAAGGAAGCTCTCCAACGACTCGATGGTGTATTTGGAATAGAGATGGCATACATGGCATCTTGGCATCAAGCCCCAGTAAATATTGGACGAGAAGTTCTTGGATTACATATGCAGATCACAAGTATCCGACGCGCTCCCGGTAAATTAAAATATTTAGCAGGATCAGAATCTGCAATGCAGGCCTTTATTATGGATTTGAAACCCGAGCAATCTGCTGCGCAACTGCGTGATGTAAAAATCTAATGCGCGTATTAGTAACTGGTGGCGCTGGTTATATTGGTTCAACCGCGGTAGCGATTCTTCAAGAGCGCGGATATGGCGTGACTGTTCTAGATGATTGCTCTACTGGGCATTTTGAATCCGTGGCATCAAGTGCAAGATTTATTACTGGATCAATCCTGGATTCAAAGGCTGTGGCAGAGGCGCTTACAGATTGTGGCGCTGTAATTCATTTCGCTGCAAAATCCATTGTTGGTGAATCTGTTGAAAAACCAGATTTGTATCACGAGGTAAATGTAAATGGTACGCGCAATCTTTTGAGTGAAATGGCCCGATTGGGAGTTGTGAAATTAGTGTTCTCTTCAACAGCAGCAACATACGGCGAGCCTGAAGTAATTCCAATTACTGAAGAATCCCCTACGAAACCTACAAGTCCATACGGCACAACAAAATTAGCGGTTGACCAGATGATCACAGCAGAATCAGAAACAGGATTGGCTGCAATAAGTCTCAGATATTTTAATGTTGCCGGCGCATTTAATTCAAAGAGTGGTTGGATTGCCGAAAGGCACAATCCTGAAACGCATTTAATTCCAAATTTACTGCGCGCAAGTGCGGCAAATCCACTTAAAGTTTTTGGTAAAGATTGGCCGACAGCAGATGGAACTTGCATCCGCGATTATGTCCACGTAGTTGATTTGATTGAGGCACATATCTTGGCCCTTGAGAATTTAGAGCCTGGCAAGCATGAAATTATAAATCTGGGAAGTGGCGGCGGATACTCGGTTAGCCAAGTTATAGATGCGGCCGCAAAGGTCGTTGGTCATGAAATTCCAACTCAAATTACCGCTAGACGTGCTGGAGATCCCGCCGTATTAATCGCTGATATTTCTAAGGCTAAGAAAGTTCTTGGTTGGACACCAACGCGAAATATCGAAGATATGGTTGGCGATACTTGGAAATCTCAAAATGCATTCGCTAGCAAGTAAGTTTCAAGCGCTCTTCGGAGTGGAACCAGAAATAGTTGCAAGTGCGCCAGGCCGAGTAAATCTAATTGGCGAGCATGTTGATTTTCTAGATGGCTTTGTTCTGCCCTTCGCCATTTCAGATGTAACGACCGTGGCGATTGCCAGAAACTCGACTGGAGTTATTCGAAGCGCATCTCTTCAAAAAGAAGGTGTTATCAACACTGTTGATGTTGCGAGGCTATCTCCAAAGAGTGGTGAAGCCTGGACGCGTTATCCAATCGGTGTCCTGTGGTCACTTGAAATCAATTGTGGTCTTGATATCTTGATTGATGGTCAAGTTCCCTTGGGCGCTGGCCTATCTTCTAGCGCTGCACTGGAATGCGCAATGGCAACAGCAATCAATGAACTATTTGATTTAAAGCTTTCACTTTCGCAATTGGCACGAGCCGCCCAGCGTGCTGAAAACATTTACGTCGGAATGCCATGTGGAATTATGGATCAATCGGTCTCGTTATTGGCGACCCAAGGAAACGCACTTCTGCTTGATACTAGAGATCTTTCAACCGAACAAATTCCATTTGATATCGCACCACTTGGTTTGGAACTCTTAGTTATAGATACTCAGGTGCACCACGCACTTGTCGACGGTGGATATGCCGAACGTCGAGCGTCATGTGAAAAAGCTGTTGCCGATCTTGGAATTGCCTCTCTTCGCGACATTTCAGTAGCTGAGTTTGTTTCACGAAAATCTGAACTAGATGAAAAAACTTATATCCGTGCCTTTCATGGAGTAACTGAAATGCAGCGAGTTTTAGATGCTGTGGCACTTCTAAAGGCCGGTGATTTTGTTGGCTTTGGAGAAATTGTTACTGCTGCACATATTTCACTTCGCGACAATTACACCGTCTCCTGCCCAGAGCTAAATTTGGCAGCAGATACTGCAAATAAATTTGGTGCACTCGGTGCGCGGATGATTGGTGGTGGCTTTGGTGGAAGTGCTATCGCACTTATTAAGGCGAAGGATTCGGAGCTAATAAAGTCTGAAATTTCTAGCGCGTTTATGGCTTCAAAGTTTAAAAGCCCTAGATTTTTCTCTGCACTGCCTAGTTCTGGGGCTTCAGTAATAAATTAAATCTGAACGATATTTATTCCTTTTATCGCAACTTTTATTTTAGGTAGTGGAATCTTTACTGGGCCAGCGATGGCTGCTCCGCTATTTGCCGGATCAAATTGGGCGCCATGGCATGGGCAGATCAAAAGGCTAGATTTTGAATCGTAACCAACGCTGCAACCTAGGTGCGTGCAGACGCGCGAATAAGCAAAGACTCCAGCGTTAGTTCGAAAGAGCACTGCTGGATTTCCATCAGCTGCAATAAATTCCTTCACTGAACCAGTTGGAAAATCTGCTTCCTTTACGATTGCAGTTCCAGTTTCTGGGGTTGGATTCGAAGTTTCAAATCTTCGACCAACGAATACTGCTGCTACTGAAGCCACGCCAACTCCGAGAATTCGAATGACCTCGCGACGATCGCGAAGGTCTGGCAAAAGCGCAGTCACCCGACGACCCTTTGTATTTTGGCGAACTAAGAAGAAAAGTGCAAGCCAGAGAATCGCATATGCGGTATCGCTTCCCAAGAAATATGGTTTTACAGTCCAAGTTGCTGTAAGCCAGAGTGTGATTGATAGAAAAAAACCACCAAGCGCCGCAAGCTCAAGGGCTATGCCAGCGAGCGTTGCAATTCCAATAGCAAATTCAGTAATAATTATCGACCAACCAAATGCAGTCGCATTTTCAATCATGGGCTGTAAGGCAAAAGATATTGGAGAGGTATCAAGATAACTAGCAATTTGGGCACCGATGTAACTTGCTGATTTCGGATCTAAGAAACCTGGATCTGTCGCCTTATTCCAGCCACCGTAGATAAAAGTGACCCCAAGGAATAACCGAATTAATCGCGCACCGATTGGAATGTTCTGCCATGACTTTGCAAAGCTATAATTTGCCACCGAAACTACTCCCTGACCATTTAACGAAGCTCCCTCACTTGGACTCGAACCAAGAACCTGCCGATTAACAGTCGGCTGCTCTGCCAATTGAGCTATGAGGGATTGTAACGTGCGAACTATATCTGACGCTCGGTGACTTATCCCAATTAGTCCCAATTAGCCTAACTCGCCTAAAGCCGCATCCTTCTGCACCCGGCGCTCGGCTTCCATTGCAACCAAGGCGCCAAAGGTCTCGTTATATTGGAGCTCATTCTCAGTTGGATTAAGGCGTTGTAGCGTCGATTTAATTTCAGCGATAGATCTGCTCAAGGCAACCTCGCGAAGTCTGGCAAATATTGCTCCGATGTAACGCTCAGAGATTTCGCGATCAGTACGGATTGGTTCAACTGTCAACTCAGTAATAAGAGCGCGGATATCTTCACTCTCGCTACTCTCTAAAAGTTTCTGAATATTTAATTGCGGCGCATCATTAACCTGGGAATCAATTTGGGTTCGAAGTTGGTGATATGCCCAATAAGTAAAGGCGTTCTTCTCAAGTAGCGCCCAATCTTTAGCTAACTCTGGATGCTGCAACTTAATCTTCAGCACTTCACGCTCCATCATCAGGATTGGATCGCGCAAATTAACCTCTGATTGAACTGCTGGCTCTAGGTTCTGGGACGGAACACTTCTGGTTGCGCTCTTCTTAATTGCACTTGTGACGATATCTACCTCAAGTCCGAGCCAACCAGCAACCAGGCGGGCGTACTCTGGACGAAGTGAAGCATCACGGATTTTTCCTATAAGTGGTGCAACTTGATTGAGCGCGGAGACTCGACCTTCTGCAGCATTTACATCGTACTTTGCAATTTCGCTCTTGATAGCGAATTCAAATAACGGTACGCGCCTTGCAATTAAATCGCGAACTGCGGCATCACCGGATTCAATACGGAGATCGCAAGGATCCATACCGGAAGGCTCAACGGCAACAAAGGTTTGGGCTACGAATTTCTGATCATCACCAAATGCTCGCAGCGCCGCTTTCTGGCCAGCAGCGTCGCCATCAAAGGTAAAAATAACTTCACCACGAAATGCGTCATCATCCATAAGCAATCTTCGAATAACTCGAATATGTTCATCACCAAATGCGGTACCGCAAGTTGCGACGGCCGTTGTAATTCCAGCTAAATGCGCAGCCATTACATCGGTATAGCCTTCGACAATTACAACTTGGCGCTTCTTAGCAATCTCTTTCTTCGCCATATCAAGACCATAAAGAATCTGACTCTTCTTATAGAGCGGAGTTTCTGCGGTATTTAGATACTTAGGACCTTGATCGACTTCATCGCTCGCAAGTTTGCGAGCACCGAATCCAACAACATCACCAGAGATATCTTTAATCGGCCAGAGTAAACGGTTGCGATATCTATCAATCGGACCCTTACTTCCATCTTTCGTAAGACCGGCAAGTGAAAGCTCGCTATCGGAGAAGCCCAGAGTTTTAAGGTGTTTATAAAGACCATCCCATTCATCTGGGGCATAACCAACGCTAAACAATTCGGCGGCAGCTTTATCAAAGCCGCGCTTCTGTAAAAAGTCGCGACCAACTTGGGCGGTGCCAGGCAAGTTAAGTTGTTCGCGATAAAAATTCATGGCAGCAACATTTGCTGCAACTAACCTTGAGCGATTAATACTTGGGCTGGTATTGGTATTTGTACCGTCATATCGCAAGGTGTATCCCATGCGATCAGCAAGGCGTTCGACAGATTCCGAAAAAGATAGATGATCAATCTTCATTAAGAATGCAATCGCATCGCCACCAACACCGCAACCAAAACAGTGGAAGTAACCCTTGCTTGGGGTTACATGAAAAGATGGACTCTTCTCATCATGAAATGGGCAGAGACCTTTCTTCTGTCCCCCACCAGCGCCCTTTAATTGAACGAAGTCGCTAACAACGTCATCAATCGCACTGTTATCGCGAACATAAGTGACATCTTCATCACGAATTCGACCCGAAGCCATAACGCTTATCTTAACCGTGACACAAACGAGTATGAAGCGCGATCGCCCCTGGATCGGTAAGCGAGGCGACTTGGTCTATAACTACTCGAAGTCTTGCCGAATCAGTTGTTGCGCGCTGCCAATCTTGAAGGAAGAACGATTCCAGAGTATTCGGTGCGCCTTTCAGAACGGCGGCCACTAATTCATGAATCAGAGTTTGTTCATTGTCATATCGTTTTGCCGAATGCGCTGCATTAATAATATAAAAACCAGCTAGAGACTTGAGAAACGCTACTTCAACGCGTTGAGCTCGTGGGACAATTAAATTTGCCTTATATCTACTCAAATCTCCTTGGCCATATTGCTCACGTGTTGCCTCTTCAGCCACTCTGGCAAAACGACCGACGAGTTGGCTTGCTAAATCCTTCAGTCTCGCAAGTGAGTGATGACTACCATCATATTCTTTCGGCCAGCATGAGAGTTCCTGTAAATTCTCTAAAGCAACTTTCGCCTCGTCAATTGTGATATCAGCTAAATTATTTGATTGGGCATCCTTATAAATATCTGGGAAGTCATTAGTTAAATGGTGCAGTTTCACTTGACCTGAAACAAGTGCATCCTCTAAATCATGGACGCTGTATGCCACATCATCCGACCAATCCATAATCTGGGCCTCAAAAGATTGACTTCCAACTGGTGCGTTTTCACGTACCCAATTAAATATTTTTAAATCATCATCATAGACGCCAAATTTTTGGGCGCTAATTGCACGAGGCCAGGGATATTTAGTTGCTGCATCCAAACTTGCGCGGGTTAAATTCAGCCCCAGTGAGATGCCATCTGCATCAACAGTCTTTGCTTCTAGGTGAACTAATAGCCGAAAACTCTGGGCATTTCCCTCAAAGCCACCACAACTCAGAGCTGTTTCATTTAACGCATCTTCACCATTGTGCCCAAATGGTGGATGACCAATGTCATGTGCAAGACAGGCACCTTCCATTAAATCTGGATCTGCGCCAAGTGCGGCGCCAAGTTCGCGACCTACTTGAGCACATTCGAGTGAGTGCGAAAGTCTGGTGCGCGGAAAATCTGTCGCCCAGGGAACTGCAACTTGAGTCTTCGCAGCTAAACGACGAAGCGCAAATGAATGAATAATGCGGGCACGATCACGGGCGAATTCGGTACGACCTAGCCGTTTTGCTGGTTCATCTAAGAAGCGCGCACGATCAAAATCGTTGTAACCCGGATGTTCGACTGCTGCTTTTAAAACCATAGTGTCGTAACCCTAACTCCTGATCTAATTCTTAACTTGATCCGTTAGGTGAATACCATGCCGCCCAACGGTGACATAGGCCAAATAAGCACCGGTTTCGCGCACTAGGTAACGAAAACTCGAATTCGTATTTGAAGCTGGACCAGTTCTTGTTGGGGCGCAGGTCGCAGTAATCCCAAGATCTTCGGCTATCGTGATTGCACGCAAGCAGTGATATTGATCAGTGACAATAATTGCTGACTTCAAATTCAGTTTCTTCATAACACTTATGTAACTTTCGGTACTGGCCAAAGTATCTCGCCCATAAGGAATTGAGTCCACGAATTTTTTCGAAACGCCATGATTTACTAACCAATAGAAACCACTTGCGGCTTCAGTTGTGCGATCACCTGGCGCCCTAGAACCAACTGTAAGAATTCTTGGGGCAAGTTTAGCGCTAAATATTCGCTTTGCTTCTAGCAACCTTGCCTCTAATACTGGACTCGGAACGCCATCAAATTGCGCCGCGCCTAGAACAATAATTGCATCACTAGCCTTGGGTGATGTGTGATTTGCGGTATACCAAATTCGGCCGCCCGCATAAAGTGGTAAAACAATTACCAATAAAAGAATAAAAGCAATCGCACGTTTAATTACTTTAAATATTAAGAACAAGATCAGCCACCCGAAACTGAGTCATCAATAGTTATTTCTGGAATCTCAAATGGATCATTCAACCAACCATCAGGCAAGTGAACTGGTCGGCCATGACTTGTGCGCCCTCTTGGCGATTCTCCAACTTCAACTGGATATGGCTGATCTTCAAGTTGGGCAAGTAAATATTCCAACTCACCAAGTGATGAGACCATTCCAAATTTACTTCTAAGTTCACGCTGAACGCTAAATCCCTTTAGATACCAGGCCATGTGTTTGCGTAGGTCACGCATCGCACGACCTTCGGATTCAAAAAATTCAACTAGTAATTCACCATGGCGATAAATAATGTCGCGTACTTCAAAGAGAGTTGGTGTGATTCGAGATTCTGAACCGCTGAAGGCAGCAACTAAGTCGCCAAATAACCATGGTCGTCCGAGACAGCCACGACCTACAACAACGCCAGCACACCCAGTCTCATCCATCATGCGCACACCATCTTCACCAGACCAAATATCACCATTTCCTAATACAGGAACTCCTGTTGGTGCCAGATGTTCGACCAGTCGTGAAATTGCCGACCAATCTGCTTTGCCTTCATACATCTGCGAAGCAAAGCGCCCATGCAGCGCAACCCAGGCAACTCCGGCATCTGCTGCGGCTTTTGCGGCAGTTAAATAAGTTTCATTCTGTGGATCAATTCCGATTCGCATCTTTATTGTGACTGGAACACCAAATGGTTTTGCCGCGTTCACTGCCGATGAAACTATCTGTGAAAAAAGGTTTTGCTTGTAAGGAAGCGCCGATCCCCCACCGCGTCTTGTTACCTTAGGAACTGGGCAACCAAAATTTAAATCTATATGGTCCGCTAAGTTCTCTTCCATCAACATCTTTATCGCCATGCCGGTAACGCGCGGATCTACTGCATATAACTGGACAGATCTTGGAGTCTCACCTTTGCCTGGTGTGATTAAACGCATAGTTTCAGGATGGCGTTCAATCAATGCGCGAGCAGTGACCATCTCGGATACAAAGAGACCAGCGCCCTGTTCGCGGCAGAGCGTGCGAAATGCGGAATTGGTGATACCAGCCATTGGTGCAAGAACAACTGGGGCTGTTAAAACCACCTCGTTATTCGCAAATTTGCCATTGGCAATTGGAAGAACAAGTGGTTTGTGATTTGTGGTTAGCAACCCAACAACCTTGGCGCAAGCCAATTTTGTACTTGATCAATACTGATTCGCTCTTGGGCCATTGTGTCGCGTTCACGAATAGTTACGGCGTTATCTTCAAGAGTTTCAAAATCAATCGTGATACAAAATGGCGTTCCAATTTCATCTTGTCTGCGATAGCGACGGCCGATTGCTCCCGCGTCATCGAAATCTACTGACCAAATTTGTCGAAGTTGTGCGGCAAGATCGCGAGCTTTCGGTGATAAATCAGCGTTCCGAGAGAGCGGCAATACCGCAACCTTGATTGGCGCTAAGCGATGATCTAGCTTCATAACGGCGCGCTTCTCCATCTCGCCTTTTGCATTAGGTGCTTCATCTTCGGTGTAAGCATCCATCATGAAAGTTAGTGCGCAGCGATCAACACCAGCCGCTGGTTCAATTACAAATGGCACCCAACGTTCATTCTTCTCTTGATCAAACCATGACAAATCTTTTCCGGAGGCAGCGCCATGAGCCTTCAAATCGAAATCGGTACGGCTTGCAATTCCTTCAAGCTCACCCCATTCGGTGCCATTAAATTCGAATCTATATTCGATATCAACTGTGCGCTTTGAATAGTGTGACAACTTCTCTTTTGGGTGCTCAAATAATCGCAAGCGATCTGGGTTTATGCCTAAATTCTTGTACCACTCAAGGCGGGTATCAATCCAATATTGATGCCACTCTTCATCAGTACCTGGAACAACAAAAAATTCCATTTCCATCTGCTCGAATTCACGAGTACGGAAAATAAAGTTTCCTGGTGTGATTTCATTTCTAAAAGATTTACCAATTTGGCCGATACCAAATGGTGGCTTCTTGCGAGATGTTGTTGCTACGTTTTCGAAATTAATAAAAATTCCTTGTGCAGTTTCGGGACGGAGATATGCAAGTCCTGATTCATCTTCAACAGCGCCGAGATAAGTTTTTAGAAGTCCAGAGAATTGCTTTGGTACTGTGAACTTTCCCTTGTTGCCACAATTAGGGCAATTAACTTCAGCCATGGATTCGGCTTTGCGCTTATTCTTTGCCTCGAAGGCTTCCTCTAAATGATCTGCGCGGTATCTCTTATGGCATTCAGTACATTCGGTAAGCGGATCAGAAAATGTTTCAACGTGTCCGGATGCTTCCCAAACTTCGCGAGCTAAAATTACGCAAGAATCTAAACCAACTACATCTTCGCGGCCTTGCACCATTGCGCGCCACCATTGACGCTTTACATTGTTCTTTAATTCAACTCCAAGTGGACCGTAATCCCACGAAGCGCGAAGTCCGCCATAAATTTCTGATGAGGGATAAACGAAACCTCTGCGTTTTGCGAGGCTAACTATTGTTTCTAGACGATCTGCGGCCATGATTTCCTCCGGCTGGGTGTCGGGTTAATTCTCTTGCGCGACGCAAGGTTGCCTATTCTACGCGAGAGCACGGGTAGAGTTGACACATGATTGCAGTTGGATTGGCAGCGCTAACCGTTCTAGCTACGACACTAGGTGGAGTCACAGCGCTTAGATCCAAGGATCGCTTCCATTTGGTGCTGGGATTATCTGCGGGTCTACTGCTTGGCCTAGTCGCCTTTGATTTGTTCCCTGAAGTATTTGCAAATAGTTCATTGATGGTCGGAAAGATTCCGGGAGTTTATTTAGCCTTTGTCATTGGTTTCTTAGTACTCCACTTCTCTGAACAATTCTCTGGATCACATGAACCAGCAGAATCTGATTATGAACATGAACATTCACATTATGGAAATATTGCTGGTTCACTTGGCGCTCTTGCAATGGCGGTTCACGTATTCTTTGATGGTGTCGCACTCGCGGTTGCCTTTAAAGTTTCAGACAAACTCGGCTTTGCAGTATTTATTGCCCTCTTGGTCCACGCTTTTAGCGATGGTTTAAATACCGTTGCGCTCTTAGTTAAATCTGGGCATTGGTCAAAGAGTGCGACATATCTTCTTGGAGTTGACGCGATTGCTCGAATCGGTGGCGCGGCACTCGGTTCATATTTAGCAATTAGCGAACCATGGGTTGCGGTTTATCTCGCGCTCTTCGCCGGTTTCATTATCTACATTGCAACTTCACATATCTTGCCAGAGGCGCATTCTCGCCACTCTTCGAGATACACAATGGCTGCCACACTTATTGGTGTTGTAATTATGTGGCTTGTAGTTTCAACGCTTTAAGCCTTACCAAATCTGCGATCTCTCATTGCATAAATTTCAATAGCTTTCCAGAGCGTGTGTCTATCAACATCTGGCCAGAGCACATCCATGAAAACTAATTCGGCATAGACGGATTGCCAAGGTAAAAAGTTTGATGTTCGCTCTTCACCCGATGACCGCAAGAACAAATCAACATCGCTCATCTGTGGGTTATATAAGTGCTTACTAATTAACTTCTCGGTAATTTGTCCGGGTTTTAACTTACGTTTCGAAACTTCAGCGGCAATCTCTTGAACAGCATCGACAAGTTCAGAGCGACCACCATAATTCACGCACATATTTAGCGTTAAAACCTTATTGCGCTTGGTTAGCTCTTGGGCTTCCTGAAGTTCATTAATTACACTTCCCCATAACTTTTGTGGCCGGCCAACCCAGCGAACTCGAACGCCCAGGTCGTTCATTTCATCACGACGCCGGCGCAAGACATCACGATTAAAACCCATTAGGAATTTCACTTCTTCGGGTGAGCGCCGCCAATTTTCTGTTGAGAACGCGTAAGCACTCAACTCTTTAACTCCTATTTGAATTGCGCCTTGCACAACATCAAAGAGCGCAGCTTCACCCGCTTCATGTCCGGCAGTTCTAGGTAGACCACGCTTCTTTGCCCAACGACCATTGCCATCCATAACTACTGCGACATGGTTTGGAATCTGTTCCGCTTTTAACTTAGGAATTGCCACGGCTAGATTCTCTCAACTAGTGGCAGGCTTCGTAAACTTCGTTCGATATGCCATTGCAGATATGCGGCAATCAAACCCGATGCTTCACGTCTAGATCGGGCATCGCTCACGATTGCGTTATTCCAATCACCCGTCATTAAGTTAGCCATAAGTTCTAAGGTCTCAGGGCTTGGAGTTGCCGCCGCAGATGGCTTACAAGTTACGCAGACACTGCCGCCACCGACAAGTGAAAAATATTTATGTGGCCCTGGTTCATCGCACTTTGAACAAGTTGTCATTGAAGGTGCAAAGCCGGCAACGCCAAGTGAGCGAAGTAAGTAGGCATCTAGAATTAGGGAGGAATCATAAGTTCTATGTGCAAGGGCGCGAAGGGCGCCAACTACTAAATTGAATTGCTGCAGCGCAGGTTCATGTTCGTTTTCAGTGAAACGTTCGGCGGCTTCCAGTATCGAATTTGCCGTTGTCCAATTTTTATAATCCATTGCGAGTTCATCACCGAAGTTTTCGATGCCTTCGGCTTGGGTAACAATATCGAAAGTTTTTCCCGAATAAAGTTGCAAATCTACATATGAAGTTGGTTCTAGGCGCGCCCCAAATTTCGATTTTGTACGACGAACACCCTTTGCTACTGCACGAAGTCGGCCATGGTCTTTGGTAAACAAGGTGATGATGCGATCTGCTTCCCCAAGTTTCTGGGTACGCAGAACAACTGCTTGATCACGGTAGACGGCCACGGTCGATACCGTAGCGATAATTAAGGGCGAAACCCGCGATTTACGGCAGACACGACGGCCTTAAGTGAAGCGGTTGTAGTGCTTGGGTCAATACCAACTCCCCAATAAATTCTTCCCGCAACTTCACATTCAAGATATGCCGCTGCTTTTGCATCCCCACCGGCAGAAAGTGCATGTTCGTAGTAATCCAAAACTCGAAGGTTTGCTTCAGGTAAATAAACATTCATAATATTTACAAATGCCGCGATTGGGCCATTTCCAGAACCACTAAGTTCCTTAACAACGTCCTGCTCAAGAAGTTGAACCGTTAACTTTGCATCTTCATCTAAGTTTGATGATTGTGAAAGCGCCTTTAACTTAAAACGGCCCCACTTATTCTGTTCGGCAGGAAGATATTCATCTTCAAAAATCTGCCATAAATCTGCCGCACTAAATTCGCCACCTTGTTCATCGGTGTGGTTCTGAATAACTTGGCTAAATTCAATTTGCAGGCGACGCGGTAAATCAAGATGGTAGTCATTCTTCATTAAGTAAGAGATTCCACCCTTACCGGATTGAGAATTAACCCGAATTACCGCTTCATATGAGCGTCCAATATCTTTTGGGTCAATTGGTAAATATGGAACCGCCCAAGGGATTTCGTGAACATGCTTTCCAGCACTCTTTGCATCCTTCTCAAGGTGCTCGAGGCCCTTTTTGATTGCATCTTGGTGCGAGCCAGAAAATGCAGTGAATACTAAATCTCCACCATAAGGGTGGCGCTCTGGCACACGAAGTTGGTTGCAGTATTCAACTGTGCGACGAACTTCATCTAGATCAGAGAAGTCGATGTGCGGATCGATGCCATAACTAAATAAATTTAAACCAAGTGTTACTAGGCAGACATTTCCGGTGCGCTCACCATTGCCAAAGAGCGTTCCTTCGATTCG
Source organism: Actinomycetales bacterium (assembly GCA_007280395.1). Taxonomy (GTDB): domain Bacteria; phylum Actinomycetota; class Actinomycetes; order Nanopelagicales; family Nanopelagicaceae; genus AAA044-D11. Next base: position 20,899 of record QYQH01000055.1, read on the forward strand.
ATCTGCGCCAGCCATATATCCAAGTTCGGCCGCGGCAACAC
>QYQH01000041.1 GCA_007280395.1 Actinomycetales bacterium
CTGAGCCTCGCCTCTCGGCCATCCGACCATCTTTTCCTGCGCTATGCATTTAAGAAAGTTCACCAGAGCGGACGACCGGGTTCGAACCGGCGACCTGAACCTTGGCAAGGTTCCGCGCTACCAACTGCGCTACGTCCGCATTTCTATTCATCTGCCTTTCGGCGGAATCAAGAGGGCAAATCTAGCGCACCAAACGGACAAGCGCCAAAGCGTGTGCCAGAGAGATTAATAGGCAGGGCTTCATCTAGCGTTAGGTCGTGGATATTAACCAGCCCTTTTTCTGGATGAATGGGGTTCTTGCGACGGAGTTAATCGAAATAAGCGGTGATCCCGAATCCTTAAACGATGGGGGATTTTGGGCAGTCTCCACAACCTTTGAAGGTAAACACACCTTCGCGAAATTTAGAAATGTTTTACGAGGAGTTGCTTTTCCAGAGACGAATCAATGGCTTGGCCTAAATGGCGTTTGGGAGAGCTCGATTTCAAAGAATGGCTTCGAGAGTTATGTTTCTGAGATTCGTGCCCAAATAGAATTAGGTAATGTCTATCAGGTCAATGCTTGTCGAGTCCTTGCAACTCAAATCGAAAAGGATCGTTCACTTGCACCACTCTTTGCGAAGATATTGGCAAGGAACCCAGCACCGAGTGCTTCTTATCTAAAGCTTCCGGATTTTGAAATCGCCTCGGCTTCGCCGGAACTTTTTCTTCTGCGCGAAGGTTTGCAGATAAAGACGAGCCCAATTAAGGGAACGCGAAAGTTGTCAGAGACCGGCTCGCTATTCTCCGAGAAAGATCGGGCCGAGAATGTAATGATCGTTGATTTGATGCGCAATGATTTTGCGCGAATCTGTTCGACTGGAACGGTTAAAGTTTCTGAACTCTTTCGAAGTGAGTTACATCCAGGCCTAGAGCATTTGGTGTCTGACGTCGTTGGGGAAGTACGCGCAGAATTGGGTTGGGCTGAGATTTTCAGAGAGATACTTCCGCCCGGTTCAGTTAGCGGAGCGCCGAAGTTATCCGCAATTAATTTGATAGTGGAGAGTGAGCCAACGCAACGTGGGCCTTACTGCGGCGCACTTGGTTGGATAGAGGGCGATAACGCGGTTCTTAGCGTCGCGATTCGATTATTTTGGAAGGTCGGAAACAAACTTAAATTTGGAACTGGTGCTGGAATAACTTGGTCGAGTGATCCAACGATGGAATGGGAAGAGACCGAACTCAAAGCGGCAAAACTGCTTGCGATTGTGGGGGGATTTAGAAGTGATCGCTGGCCTTTTGGAGCTGGCTTATTTGAAACAGTGCGCGTAGAAAACGGAACACCTCAACTTCTGCGTGAACACTTAAGTAGAGCGCGAAAGAGCGCGGCAATTCTTGGATATGAAATTCCTTCGGATGCTGAAATATTGCAAAAACTTGGCTCTCTAGATCGCGTGGAACTAGGCAGAATGCGTTTAACTTTTGGTGAAACCTTCCAAGTTTCTGTAGATCCTTATGTAGATACCACTCATGGAGCTCGTATTGGAATAAGAAATTTAGAAATCGACGCGCAAGCAAAACTCCACAAAACATTTCCATACACCTCAAATCTTGCGATGTTGACTGAAGCGAGAGTTGATGGGTTTGATGAAATTATTATTGTAAATCAAAATGGCAAAGTTTGCGAAGGGGCAGTTTCAAATTTTGTATTTAGGATAGATGGCTTATGGGTTACCCCAAGCCTTGATTCTGGAGTGCTTCCGGGAATCATTCGGGGATTAGTTGTTTCATCCGGGTTGGCAATCGAAGCGGAAATTGATGGCACCGAATTGGATAGAGCAACTCACGCATTTGCGCTGTCGGCGCTAAGAATTGCGCAACCAGTAATTGAAATTTCAGGACGCAATTTGCTACAAGACGAGATTAGTAAGCAATGGAGCGATAAATTGCGCGAAATTCACCTAGCCCATTCGGTAGGCTAAGAACATGGCAAGTATTTCAATTTCCGTAGATGGAATTAAGCAATCGATTGATTCGGAAATTCGCCCAACCCAAATCTTCGCAGAGAACACTGAAATTGTTGTGTGCAAAGTAAATGGTCAACTCATGGATCTTTGGACTGAACTTAAAGCAGGCGATGTCCTTGAAGGCATCAGTATTGATTCGCCAGAGGGCCTCTCGGTTCTGCGCCACTCCACCGCACATGTTATGGCACAAGCCGTTCAAGAAATTTTCCCTGACACTAAGTTGGGCATTGGACCTCCGATAACTGATGGGTTTTATTATGACTTCGACCCAAAGAAGCCCTTCAACCCAGACGATTTAGAGAAGCTTGAATCGGCAATGCGCAAAATTATTAAGTCTGGGCAGAGATTTCGCAGACGAGTTGTAACTGAAAAAGAGGCGTTCGCTGAACTGGCGCACGAACCATATAAGTGTGAATTAATTGGACTTAAATCCGGCAGCGTTGATGATGAAGCTAGCGTTGAAGTTGGAGCCGGTGAATTAACAATTTATGACAATTTAGGGCGCGATGGCCAGCCAGCATGGAGTGATCTCTGTCGCGGCCCACACCTACCATCTACGAAACATATTCCCGCTTTTAAATTGATGCGCACTGCAGCCGCTTACTGGCGAGGCTCAGAAAAAAATCCGATGTTGCAGCGGATTTACGGAACCGCTTGGCCATCACAAGAGAAACTCGATGGGTATCTCAATTTATTGGCCGAAGCGGAGAAGCGAGATCATCGTAGGTTAGGTACCGAGTTAGATTTATTTTCATTTCCAGAAGAAGTCGGTTCAGGGCTAGCAGTATTTCATCCTAAGGGCGGAATTATTCGCCTGGCGATGGAAGATTATTCACGCAAGCGCCATGAAGAGGAAGATTATCAATTTGTTTACTCGCCGCATCTAACTAAAGCTGCACTATTTGAAACTTCAGGTCATTTGGAGTGGTATTCCGAGGGAATGTATCCGCCAATGGTTATGGATGAAGAGCATCATGCCGATGGCACCATAAAACGTGCGGGGCAGAAGTACTACATGAAACCGATGAATTGCCCGTTTCATAATTTAATTTATAAATCATCTTCACGTTCATACCGTGAACTTCCACTTCGCCTCTTTGAATTTGGAACGGTCTATCGTTACGAGAAATCAGGAGTAATCCATGGTTTGACTCGAGCCCGCGGCTTTACCCAAGATGATGCTCATATTTATTGCACGAAAGATCAGATGCTTGGCGAACTCGATAGTCTCTTAACCTTCGTTTTAAATTTACTCCGCGATTACGGGTTAGAGGATTTTTATTTGGAACTTTCAACTCGAAATCCCGAGAAATCTGTTGGAAGTGACTCTGATTGGGAAGCGGCGACCGAAGCGTTACGGATTGCAGCAACAAATCAGAATTTGGAATTTGTATTAGATCCAGAGGGCGCTGCGTTCTATGGTCCAAAGATTTCTGTGCAAGCTAAGGATGCAATCGGTCGCACCTGGCAGATGTCTACAATTCAAGTCGATTTTCAATTACCGCAGAGATTTGATTTAGAATATCAAGCATCGGATGGTTCAAGGCAACAACCAGTAATGATTCACCGTGCGCTATTTGGTTCCATTGAAAGATTCTTCGGAGTTTTAACTGAACATTATGCTGGTGCATTCCCTCCTTGGCTTGCACCGGTGCAAGTACGTGGAATTCCAGTTGCAGATACGTTTATTCCTTATCTTGAAGAGATTATTGCCAAGATGCGTAAAGCTGGTATCCGGGTGGATATCGATGCTTCAGATGATCGAATGCAGAAGAAAGTTCGCACGGCGCAACTTGAGAAGATCCCCTTCATGATGATTGCTGGCGAAGAAGATCAAAAAGCCGGTGCTATCTCATTTAGATACCGAAATGGTGAACAGAAAAATGGCATTTCAATTGACGATGCGATTGCCGAAGTACTAGCTGCCGTAGCAAATCGAATTCAAATCTAGGAATTTGTCATGAGCGATCAAGAGATGCATGGCGGGGTGGGAATGCCTGACCGCTGGCAACGCTTGTGGGCGCCTCACCGGATGTCATACCTTGAAGGAGAGAACCGACCGCTTCCGGGAAATGGAATTGAATGTCCCTTCTGCCGGATATTGCAATTGAGTGATGAAGATGGCTTGATGGTTGCAAGGGGAGACGAAGCTTATGTTGTAATGAATTTGTACCCATACAACGCAGGACATCTCTTAATTTGCACAAACCGACACGTCGGAGACTTAACGGATCTAACGACTAGTGAACGCAATGAAATTTTTGAACTTTCGGCGCATGCGATGAAGACGTTACGAAAGGTAAGTGGTGCTGCTGGATTCAATCTAGGAATGAATCAAGGTGCGGTATCAGGCGCTGGTGTTGCGGAACATATTCACCAACATGTAATTCCAAGGTGGGCAGGAGATTCGAACTTTATGCCGTTGATAGGCCAAACTAAAGTTCTTCCACAATTACTTAGTGAGACGCGCTCCCAACTAGCTGCTGCTTGGTAACGTATTTAATAAAGTTGCAATTTCAAAACTTCCGAGGCCGTTGCTCTCTATAAATGGAATAGCCGGAAAATTAAGCGCTTCGATGAAACCTGATTGGCCAAATTCCTCGAGTGCTTCTAAATACTCTTTGCGAAATTCAAAAACGAGAACCTTATGTTCGGAATCGCTCTCGCGTTCGACGCGTACACCTGTTGAGTAATCTGATATTTTCAAAGAGTCAAGGTTGATTAGCGCTGTAGGGTTTCCGGAATCATCATGCAGGACGAGAAAAGGGGTCAAGACTGGGTCCAACAATTTTCCAGCAATCGCACTCATGTCATCAAAATCAATTTCACCATTACTTAAATCAGTAATCAAAATCAACGACGGAATATATAAATCTCGGGCGGTATTCCAAATTTCGACATCTGCGAGGGAAATGCCATCGATAGCGCTAACTAGAAATATTGCTACATCGCTAGCCTCAAGAGGTGAGGGGCTAAGTTCGAAATATTTAGCAATTTCAACACTCGATTTACCAAACACGCAGACCTGTAGATTGGGCGTGATTAGTGGGAAGATTTGGTCGCTCACGACTACCAAGCCTACGATGGGAAAGATGCTACAAGAAACCTTACGCGCCCCAGTCACGAGATTGATTACCCCAATCTGTCATGGATTAATTCGGGTCGGTATTAGTGCCAACATGGTGACGGCAGTTGGAGCGTTATTTACAATCTTGGGTGCCGTATTTACATTCCCGATTGGGCGATTTTTCGCCGGCACGCTATTAATAATTTTCTTCGTACTTTTTGATTTGTTGGATGGAACCATCGCGCGATTATCTCCGAAAGGTTCTAACGCTTGGGGAGCCCTTCTTGATTCCACGCTAGACCGGCTTACTGATGCAGTGATCATTGGCTCAGTTCTTTGGTACCTGATTGACATCGAGGATGCCCTGGTCCCATTAGTTCTCGTTACGGCTGTACTTGGATTTCTGATTTCGTATATAAAAGCTCGTTCAGAATCTTTGGGTATCGCATGCAACGGTGGCTTTGCTGAACGTAGTGAACGGTTAATTATCTTGGTCACCACAACTGGTTTTGCAGGTCTGGGCGTTCCTTATGCTCTCGCAATCGGGTTTTGGATTCTTGCGGTGGCGAGTTTGGTAACTGTTTTCCAGAGGTTATTGATTGTTTATAAGGGTTCACATTGAAAAAGCTGAATGATGCGCTAATTTACTTTGGATATAACTTCGCTTTGAAAATTGTGCGCTTGCTTCCAGCTAAGACTGCATATGGGCTTGCGGATCGAGTCGCCGATTTTCTCTATGGTCGCAACGGTAATGGAATTGTTCGCTTGCGTTCGAATTACCGACGTGTGCGTCCCGAATTGAATCTAGATGAATTGGAATTCTTAGTTAGTGCAGGAATGCGTTCATATTTTCGTTATTGGTGTGACACCTTTCGATTTCCGAGTTGGGACAAGGCAAGTTTAATTGCGAGCACAACCTGCACTAATGAGAATTTTCTGCGTGAACCTATAGCCGCTAAGAGAGGCTGCATTGTTGCACTGCCGCATGCGGGGAATTGGGATCATGCAGGAGCATATTTCTGTGCGACCGGAATTCAATTAACGACCGTAGTGGAACATGTAAAACCCGAGAAGTTATTTCGCAAATTTCTTGTGTACCGGACGAAAATCGGCATGGAAGTCCTAGATCTAAATTCACGAAGTATCGCAACCCTTGCGCAAAGGTTACGTTCGGGAAAATTGGTAGCCCTTGTAGCGGACCGCGATCTTTCAAAGAATGGGATTCCGGTTAAATTTTTCGGTGATGGCGCGCAGATGCCTGGTGGGCCTGCGCTACTCGCTATTCAAACCGGGGCAGATTTGATAACAGCTTATGTAAAGTATGAAAAATCCGGCATACATATTATTTTTGAAAGCGCTATTAAAGTTCCGGAATCGGGCAGTGTGAATGAGAAAGCTGTTGTAATGACACAAATCATGGCTGATCGTTTTGCGAAACAAATATCGGCGCACACGGTGGATTGGCACATGTTGCAACGTATTTGGGTTGATTCAAATGCGTAAACTGCGAATTGGAATCGTTTGTCCATACGGATGGGATACGCCTGGTGGTGTGCAGATCCACATCAAGGAATTAGCTGAATGGTTAATCACCAAAGGTCATGAAGTTTCGGTGCTTGCACCACTAACTGATGAAGATGGAAATATCGAACCTTGGGTAGTTTCCGCAGGGCGACCAATTTCAATTCCGTACAACGGTGCAATCGCGAAGGTAATCTTCGGCCCACTTGCATCGTCAAGAGTAAAGCAATGGATCGCAAGTGGAGATTTCGATTTATTACATCTGCACGAGCCAGCAATACCATCACTTTCACTTCTAGCTGGATGGGCTGGAGATGGACCTATGGTCGCAACTTTCCACGCCGCAACCAATTCTCAAAAGATCGCTAATGCAATCGGTACGATGCTAGATCCATTAATAGAACGAATCACTGCGAAAATTGCGGTAAGTGAGATCGCTAGAGAAACCCTGAAAGATCGTTTTAATACTGAGGCGGTCGTGATTCCTAATGGAATTGATACCAGTAAATTCGAAGGAATTGGGACCCGTGCAGAATGGGCTCTTCCAAACACAATTGGTTTTATCGGAAGATTTAATGAATCAAGAAAGGGGCTGTCCGTACTGCTTGATGCGATCCCTGAAATAGTTGCGCAGGTTCCAAACTTGCGAGTTCTAGTTGCTGGCCCAGGAGAGGCGCAAGATTTTCAAAAGCAAGTTCCAATACAACTTCGCGAACGAATCACATTTCTTGGCCGAATTTCAGAGTTAGAGAAAGCGCAATTCTTCAAATCAATCTCGTTATACATTGCCCCAAATACAGGTGGTGAGTCCTTTGGAATAATTCTGGCTGAAGCGATGGCATCTAGAACACCAATAATTGCGAGCGACTTGGCGGCCTTCGACAGCCTTTTAGATCACGGGAAATCTGGGCAAATATTCACTACTGGAAATTCCAACGCTCTTGCATTGGCTGTGCTTAAACTATTGGGAGATGAAACCGCTCGTAAAAATATTACCGACGCCGGCTATGAAAAATCAAAATTTTATGGCTGGAATTCAGTTGGGGAACAGATCTTGTCGGTGTATGAAATGGTTTTGGTTGGGAACTCTAAAGTGAGCCTCGCTTCAGAAAACCGATTCTGGAATAGATTGCGCTCTAATGGTTAAAACAATTGTCGCTCTGGTATTTATTCTTCTACTGGCAGGCTGGTATCTCTCCTACTTGGCATCCAGACTCGATTCGCTCCACCATCGGGTGGAAACTTCTTGGGCTCATCTAGATGCGTTGCTTCAAAAAAGAGCCGCTATAGCACTAGAGATTGCTCATTCTCCGAGCGTTGATGCCGCCACTAGTTTGGTTTTAACAGCTGCTGCTTATCAAGCAAGAGAGGCAAATATCGTTGAACGAAGCGAAGCCGAGATAGCGCTTTCGCAGAGTTTGAAGTTACTCCTAAGCGATGAATTATCTGCGCCTAGTGGCATTGAAGTTGAACTTTTATCTGCTTTGTCGGCTATTACTGAAAAGATTTCGGTTGGAATAACGATTCATACGGAAGCAGTTCAGAGCGCACAATTTCTGCGTAACAAGGCGCTTTTCAAGCTCTTCCGATTAGCAGGACATGCCCCCCTGCCAATGCGATACTCATTCGAGGATGATATTTTATGAAAAAATTTCTAGCGGCTATATCGATTTTGATAGTTCTAAGTTCTTGTGCTTCGCCCTCAAGCATCGTGAAGGAAGTTTCAGGTAAAAGCGTTGAGAAGAATATTCTCACTAACCTTCCTGGAAAGAATGGCCCGCTCCTTGCAGTGAAGATTGATGACACAGTTGCCGCTCACCCGCAAGTTGGACTGGGAGATGCAGATGTGGTTTACATCGAACAAGTTGAAGGTGGGTTAACCAGATTGGCTGCAATCTTTACGAACAAGGTACCTGTTCTAATTGGCCCAGTCAGATCAGCACGTATTAGTGATATTGAAATTCTTGCGCAATATGGTCGAGTTGGATTTTCGTACAGTGGTGCGCAGAGCAAGATGCATCCGATTCTTGCAGTGGCAAATTTGGAGAACATGAGTGCGGAACGAAATCCGCCATCTATCTATCAGATTGATACCAAGAGATTTTCGCCAACCAACATGATGGTGGACGCCGCAGCACTATTGAAGAAAACTATTGAGGTTGAAGGCAAGAAGATTGACGCGGTTAAATCAGTGGGCTGGCAATTTGGAAATGGTTCCGAATTAGCAAAGAAAGTCACAAGTTTTGCAATTAAATGGCCGGCCTCTAAATACAGCGCTACTTGGTCAAAAGCAGAGAAGCGTTGGCTACTTTCATTTAACGGTGTACCAAATCTTGATTCGACCGGCCGCCAACTTGGATCCCCGAATTTTGTGATTCAAAAAGTAGCGATTACTAACTCTATTTATCACGACAAAGTTGGTGGCATAACACCAATGAGCAATACCGTTGGTTCTGGAACCGGATTTTTGCTACGCGACGGCAAAGTGGTCGCAATCAATTGGCAGAGACCAAGTGCGCAGGTCGGAACTATCTGGACGCTTTCTGATGGCAAAGTGGCTAATTTTGCCGATGGCCAAGTTTGGATCGCTTTGACCGATAGTGAACCTACCTTCACATACCCGGCACCCGTTCCGAGTGCGAGCCCAGCGAAGTCAAAGTAGACTCTTCTCCTCACAGTTGAGCAATTTTTAAGAGATTAGTTATGGGAGCAGATGATGTCCAAGGCGAATGAAACAGAAGTAGGCGGCGCGAGAGTTAAGCGCGGTATGGCTGAAATGCTTAAGGGCGGCGTCATCATGGACGTCGTAAATGTTGAACAAGCAAAGATCGCAGAAGATGCCGGAGCTGTAGCAGTAATGGCGCTAGAACGCGTACCCGCAGATATTCGGGCACAAGGTGGCGTATCCCGAATGTCGGATCCAGATATGATCGAAAAGATTCAAGCTGCGGTTTCTATTCCGGTAATGGCTAAAGTTCGAATAGGCCACTTTGCGGAAGCACAAATCCTGCAAACCTTAAACGTTGATTACATTGATGAATCTGAAGTTTTAACGCCAGCAGATTACGAACACCATATTAATAAGTGGAATTTCACAATTCCCTTTGTTTGTGGCGCAACAAATCTTGGCGAAGCGCTCCGTCGTATTAGCGAAGGCGCCGCGATGATCCGCTCGAAAGGCGAAGCTGGAACTGGTGATGTTTCAAATGCAACAACACATATGCGCAAAATCGGTGGCGAGATTCGTCGATTAACATCGATGCGTGAAGATGAACTTTATGTCGCAGCGAAAGAACTTCAAGCGCCGTATGCCTTAGTAAAAGAAGTTGCCGAAACCGGAAAACTTCCAGTTGTTCTCTTCACCGCTGGAGGAATTGCAACACCTGCGGATGCAGCAATGATGATGCAACTCGGTGCTGATGGAGTATTTATTGGATCGGGTATTTTTAAATCTGGCGATGCCGCAAAGCGCGCAGCAGCTTGCGTTAAAGCGACTACATATTTCACGGATGCAAAGGTTGTTGCCGATGCTTCTCGCGGACTTGGCGAAGCGATGGTTGGGATTAACGTTGCAGACATTCCTGTCCCTCATCGATTGGCCGAGCGGGGCTGGTAAGAATGAAAGTTGGAGTATTAGCGCTCCAAGGTGATTTTCGCGAACATCTTTCCGCTTTAGGTGAATGTGGTGTTACGGGGAAGTTAGTTAAAACCGCCTCTGAAATAGCGGAGATTGACGCCTTAATTATTCCGGGTGGCGAATCTACGACAATCAGTAAGTTAGCTAACTCCTTTGGTCTTTTTGATCTCATCTCTAAGCGAATCACAGATGGCATGCCTACATATGGCTCTTGTGCCGGAATGATTCTGGTTGCAAAATCGATACTCGATCCAGCGTCGGGCCAGGAAACTTTCGGTGGAATCGATATGCAGGTCCGACGGAATGCATTTGGTCGACAGACTGAGTCTTTCGAAGTTGATCTAGAGTTGGTGGGAATTTCGGGTGCGCCTCTTCGTGGCGTATTCATACGTTCACCCTGGGTTGAAAGTTATGGTTCTGGCGTTGATGTACTTGGAAGCCTTGAAGTTGATGGCAAGAGCCATCCGGTAGCCGTTCAAGAGGGTCGAGTATTAGCCACATCATTCCACCCAGAGCTAACGGGAGATAATCGAGTTCACCGATACTTCCTAGAAGAGGTTTGTAATAAGTAATTCAAGATAAAGTACGTCCATTGATTTTGGAGGATTTATAGGGGGTTTCATCGTGTCAGGCCATTCCAAATGGGCAACGACTAAACACAAGAAGGCGATTATTGATTCGCGTCGCGCAAAGAATTTTGCAAAGCTAATTAAGGGGATTGAAGTTGCGGCGCGAAATGGTGGAGCCGATATCTCGGGAAATCCAACCCTCTTTGACGCTATTGCTAAAGCTAAGAAAAGTTCGATGCCTGCGGACAATATTGATCGTGCCGTTAAGCGTGGCGCTGGTCTGGAATCCGGTGGGGCTGATTGGCAGACAATTATGTATGAAGGATACGGCCCAAGCGGTGTTGCTCTCTTAATTGAGTGCCTATCTGATAATCGAAATCGAGCAGCATCTGAAGTTCGCGTCGCTGTAACTCGCAATGGTGGAAACATGGCCGATCCAGGATCGGTTTCTTATATGTTCAACCGTAAAGGCGTCATTATTGTTTCAAAAGTTGATGGAATAACCGAAGATAAGATTCTCGAACATGTTCTAGATGCCGGTGCTGAAGATGTAAGTGATCTCGGCGAGTCATTTGAAATTGTAAGCGAACCAAGTGACTTGGTTGCAGTAAGGACAGCGCTTCAAAGTGCGGGGATAGATTACGAATCGGCTGACACCTCATTCTTGCCATCAGTTTCAGTGCCACTTGATGCCGAAAGTGCCACTAAAGTTTTTGCGCTGATTGATGCGATCGAAGAGTTAGATGACGTACAGAACGTCTTCGGAAACTTCGATGTATCTGATGAGGTTATGGCTACCCTCTAAGATGCGCGTTCTTGGGGTCGATCCAGGTTTAACAAGGTGCGGTCTCGGAATTGTTGAAAATGGTACTGCTCAGAAATTAGTAATGGTTGGTGTTGGAGTCATACAAACATCAGCCGATCTCGAGCTCTCCCAGAGATTACTTGCACTTGAAACGGAATTGATAATTTGGATCAATGAGTATAAGCCAGATGTAATTGCAGTTGAGCGAGTTTTTTCCCAATTAAATATTCGTACCGCAATGTCGACCGGTCAGGCGGCTGGCGTTGCGTTGCTAATCGCAGCTAGATCTGGAATTCCAGTGGCGATGCATACTCCAACTGAAATAAAGGCTGCGGTCACGGGATCTGGCCGGGCAGATAAGAAACAAGTTGCTCTTATGGTTCAAAAATTGCTTTCGCTAAAAGAAATCCCAAAACCCGTTGATAGCACCGATGCGCTTGCCTTGGCCATCTGCCATCATTGGCGAGGTTCTGGAAATGCACGGATAGAAGCAGCGCTAACAAAAGAGCGAGCCCGACTAAAGAAAGTGGTCAAGAAATGATTGCCTCAGTTTCAGGTGTTGTGAAAGCGACAACGCTTAATTCTGCCGTAATTGAAGTAGGGGGAGTCGGGCTCCAAGTTTCACTACCAGCTCGTTATGCCGCCTCACTAAATGTCGGAACTCATGCCGAATTCTTCACGACCTTAGTTGTACGCGAAGATTCACTAACTCTTTTTGGTTTCGATCGCGCAAGTGCGCGTGATTTCTTTGAATTGCTGCAAACTGTTAGCGGTATCGGTCCTAAGGTCGCACAATCAGCGCTATCAATTTATGAACCTGAAGAAATTGCTAGCGCAATTGCGAGTGAAAATTCTGCCGCTCTAGAACGAATCCCTGGCTTAGGTAAGAAAGGTGCCCAGCGAGCAGTTCTTGAACTTAAAGATAAGGTAAATGATTTAGCGCTTTCAGCGAAGAGTACAAATACTTCAAAGTCACATTGGCGCACCCAACTACAGAGCGCATTGATCGGACTTGGATTTACCGCGCGAGATGCGGAAGCGACAATAGATAGCGTGGCTAGTGATCTTGGAGCAAAAATTGATGAGACCGATATTGCGCAGCTTCTTAAATTAGCGCTACAAAATCGGGGACGTGGTTAACTGTGAGCGATGAGGTGCGAGTGATCGATTCAAATTCGGATAACTTTGAGAGATCGCAAGAGTTGGCGCTTCGACCAAAGAGCCTTGGGGAATTTGTAGGACAAAAACGAGTCGCAGATCAACTCGATCTCTTGTTATCCGCTGCTCGAAATAGAAACGCACCAGCAGATCACGTACTGCTTTCTGGTCCTCCTGGTTTGGGTAAGACAACGCTCGCCATGATTATCGCCTCAGAGATGAGCGCTCCAATCCGAATTACTAGTGGACCAGCGATTCAACATGCCGGAGATTTAGCTTCAATTCTCTCTTCACTTGTTGAGGGTGAAATCCTATTTCTAGATGAAATTCATCGAATGTCCCGACCCGCAGAAGAGCTTTTATATCTGGCGATGGAAGATTTTAGAGTTGATGTGATTGTAGGAAAGGGTGCAGGTGCAACAGCAATCCCATTAGAGCTGCCGCACTTCACGCTAGTTGGAGCCACAACTCGTGCCGGGCTTCTTCCAAGTCCGCTACGAGATCGTTTTGGATTTACTGCGCAGTTAGATTTCTACGAAGATTCGGAAATTTCCGTAATTGTTAAACGAAGCGCAGATTTGATGGGAATTGAAATTGATAAAGCAGCAATCGAGGAACTTGGTTCTCGCTCTCGCGGAACACCGAGAGTTGCTAACAGATTGTTGCGGCGCGTTAGAGATTATGCGCAAGTGCACTCCAATGGGAAAGTAAGCGCCAAAGAAGCAAAAGCGGCGCTTGCGATGTACGAGGTAGATGCAATTGGGTTGGATCGTTTGGATTTAGGAGTACTGGAAGCACTTGTAAAGAGATTCAACGGGGGACCTGTTGGCATTTCTACTTTGGCAATGGCAATCGGCGAAGAGTCCGAAACGATTGAGTCGCTAGCTGAACCATTTTTAGTTCGAATGGGTTTTATCTCAAGAACCCCGCGTGGGAGAGTTGCTACACCCGCTGGATTTGAGCATTTAGGCATGAAAGCGCCCATAGGTGCGCAAAATCTTGCTCAAAATCAGATTGGCCTTTTCGACACACCAGCCTCAGATGCCTAGACTTGCGTCTCATGTCTGCCCTTAATAATTCCCAGAGTCCTAAGGCTGTAAAGAGTTCAGCTAAATCAGCGAAGTCGATAGCAATCCTTGCGATTGGTTTAATTGTCTTTAGCGCCGTTGCCGTAATTCAAGGCGCGACTAAAATTAAATTAGGACTTGATCTTCGTGGCGGTACGAGCGTCACGCTTACTCCACGTGCGAGTGAAGGAACAAAGGTCACAACCGAGGCTATCGATCAAGCCGTTGCAATCATCCGACAACGCGTTAACTCACTTGGTGTTGCCGAGAGTGAAGTTGCAGCTCAAGGATCTGGAACAAATCGTCAAATAGTTATTTCAGTACCAGGACAAACTGGTGAAAAAATTGTGCAACTAGTTGGGCAAACCGCTGAACTTCGCTTCCGCCAAGTTTTAGTTGAAGGCGCTCCAAGCGCAACTTCAGCAGCAGCTGATGCTAAAAGCGCAACGCTTCCATCGGGTGTAAATGCAGAATTGAATGCAAAATATGCAGCGCTCGATTGCACGAAAAAAGAGAGCTTGCAAGGTGGATCAACCGAGTCCCCTGATATTGCAGTAGTAGGTTGCGACCGCGCTGGTACTCAAAAATATATTCTGGCGCCCGCACAAGTAGTAGGTAGCATGGTTTCAAAAGCTAGCGCCGCAATTGATCAACAGGGTGCCGCAGGTTGGTATGTACTTCTCTCGTTCAATGGTGAAGGAACGAAGAAGTTTGGAGCGCTAACAACTTCGGTCACGACTTTAGCGGCGCCACAGAATCAAGTGGCAATTGTTCTTGATGGATTAGTTGTTTCGGCTCCAAGAATTAATGAAGCAATTAATGGAGGCAGCGCCCAAATTACTGGAAGTTTTAGCCAAGAAGAGGCTTCAAACTTGGCGAATGTTTTAAAATACGGAGCACTCCCTTTAGCTTTTGATCAGGGTGAAGTACTACAAGTTTCACCAACCCTTGGCGCTGATCAACTTCACGCAGGTTTGTTAGCTGGCCTACTTGGATTCTTGCTTGTCTTTCTTTATTCATTTATGTATTACAAGGGGTTAGGAATTGTCACTGTTGCCTCATTAATGATTGCTGCAGCGATCGCTTACCTCTCATTTTTGCTACTCGGTGAATGGATTGGATTCACCCTAACGCTAGCCGGCATAGCGGGTGCAATCGTGGCTGTCGGAATTACAGCTGACTCTTTCGTTGTGTTCTTCGAGCGTTTGCGTGATGAAGTTCGCGAAGGTCGTTCACTTCGATCTGCTGTTGAAAGTGGCTGGGTGAAGGCTCGACATACAATTGTTATCGCTGATACGGTTTCGATGATTGCTGCAGTGCTTCTCTACTTCTTCGCTGTTGGAGGAGTTCGCGGATTTGCGTTCACACTTGGGCTAACGACACTCATCGATCTTCTTGTTGTATTCGTCTTCACTCATCCGCTCGTCGCACTTCTTGCAAGAACTTCATTCTTTGCTAGTGGTCGTAAGTGGTCAGGATTCTCAGCCAAGAGTTTAGGCATGAAGATTAAAACCGATGGTTCAGCAGAGTTGAAGGGTTAATAATATGAGTTCACTTTCAGGCATTGGCGGACGGTTATATCGTGGTGAAACATCAATTGACTTCATTGGCAAGCGACGTCGTTGGTATGCCTTTTCGGGGATAATTATTATCATTTCGGCAATCACTCTTGGCACTCAAGGATTGCATTTAGGAATCGAATTTAAGGGCGGGTCTGAATTTTCGATTAGTAAAGCTGGAGCTACAGTTGAAGATGGTCGCGCTGCAATTGCTGCAGCTGGAGTTACAGGTGAAACTGTTGTTCAAAAGGTTGGAAACAATCGCTTGCGCATCCAAACCGGCGCTCTAGATTCATTTGCCGCGGTTAAATCTTCGCTTGCTCAAACATTTGGTGTGAATGTTGACGATATAGATACCCAAATTATTGGTCCATCTTGGGGTAAGGAAATCACAAAGAAAGCGCTGTACGGATTATTTGGATTCATTCTTGTCGTAATGCTCTTCTTGACTGTGGCCTTCGAATCAAAGATGGCACTGGCCGCGATCATCGCAACTATCCACGACGTATTCATCACCGTTGGAATCTATGCACTTGTTGGTTTTGATGTTACACCAGCTACGGTTATCGGCTTCTTAACGATCCTCGGCTATTCGCTTTATGACACAGTTGTAGTGTTCGATAAGGTTCGCGAGAATACTAAATCGATCACCAGTACTGGCAAGATCACATACTCTGCCGCTGCAAATCTAGCTGTCAATCAGACGCTAGTTCGTTCTTTCAATACCTCGCTGATTGCGCTTCTCCCAGTTGCTTCGATTCTTTTCGTAGGTGCAGGGTTACTTGGTGCAGGCACACTTAAAGATTTATCACTTGCGCTATTTATCGGTCTTGCTACAGGCACTTATTCTTCAATTTTCATTGCTACGCCAATCTTGGCTCAACTCAGAGAACGTGAACCTGCCATGCGCGCGCTAAGTAAGCGGGTCGCTCAACATGCACCTGGAGCAGTAACTCTTGAAGCAAAAGGTGGACTAAACGGATCTAACTCTGGCTCTGAAACTAAGGTTTCGTGGGCTAGAGGTCCTCGTAATCAACCTAAACGCAAAGGTCGCTAATCTTTTAATTTCGGTTTAGCTCTTTCTGGCTAGTTAAGATAGAACTATGAATCCGGTTCTAGACGTTCTAGCAAAGGCGCTCATTTCACATCACCCTGAGGCCTCTTTAATTGAACTAGAACGTGCCTACGATATTGCTGCTGACGCTCATGAAGGTCAACTTCGGAAATCCGGTGAGAAATATATAACTCATCCCTTGGCGGTCTCGGAAATTTTGGCTGAGATCGGTCTAGACCTTGAAACAATCATCGCTGCTTTATTGCATGACACCGTTGAAGATACGAAGTATTCATTAGTCGCACTTAAGAAGGATTTTGGAAAAGAAGTGGCCAATTTGGTTGATGGTGTTACGAAGTTAGATAAATTGAATTATGGCCCAACTGCTGAGGCTGAAACGCTGCGAAAAATGGTCATCGCAATGTCTCGAGATATCCGCGTACTTGTTATTAAATTAGCCGATCGGTTGCACAATGCCAGAACTTGGCAATTTGTTGAGATTGAATCTGCACAACGTAAAGCGCGTGAAACTTTAGATATTTATGCGCCACTTGCGAATCGATTAGGTATGAGCGCCATCAAGTGGGAGTTAGAGGATTTATCATTTAAATTCTTGGAACCTAAAATATATGATGAGATTGAAAGGTTAGTTCAAGAGCGAAGTCCCGCGCGAGAGGCTATGACAAGCGAGGTTTTGCAACTCGTTGCTAAGGATCTCAACGCCGATGGAATAACTGCAAAGGTTCTAGGTCGACAGAAGCACCTTTACAGCGTCTATCAAAAAATGGTTATCCGAGGTCGCGATTTCAATGAAATCTATGACTTAGTTGGTATTCGGGTCTTGGTGGAAAGTGTTCGAGATTGCTATGCAGTCTTAGGAGCAATTCACGCAAGATGGAGTCCAATCCCAGGACGGTTTAAGGATTACATTGCAATGCCAAAATTTAATCTTTACCAATCACTGCATACAACAGTCATAGGACCAAATGGCAGAGCTGTCGAAATTCAAATCCGAACTTTCGATATGCATGCGCGCGCAGAATATGGAATTGCGGCTCATTGGAAGTATAAGTTGGCTTCGGTCGGAAAAGGCGCTACAAATAAACCAGAGATGATTTGGTTGAAACAATTACATGAATGGCAGCAGGAAACCGAGGATGTGGGCGAATTCCTTGACACTCTACGTTATGACCTCAGAACGCCAGAAGTATTTGTATTCACTCCGAAGGGGAGCGTTGTCGCTCTTCCATCAGGTTCCACCCCTGTTGATTTCGCTTATTCGGTTCATACCGAAGTAGGAGATAGGTGTGTGGGTGCAAAGGTAAATGGAAAATTGGTTCCTTTGGAATCCATTCTTGCAAATGGTGATGTTGTTGAAGTTGTTACGAACAAGAGTCCAAATGCAGCCCCAAGTAGAGATTGGCTCAATTTTGTATCATCGCCGAGAGCGCGTTCAAAAATCAAGGCCTGGTTCTCAAAAGAGCGCAAGGAAGAAGCCATCGATGCTGGCCGGGAATCAATTGCGCGTCAGATGAGAAAAGTTGGGCTACCTTTGCAGAAAATTTTTGCAGGTCAAGCATTTCTAGAACTGTCACACGATCTTCATTATCCAGATATTGAGAGCATGTATGCGGCTGTTGGTAATGGCCATATAAGTGCGCAATTTGTTATCGAAAAGTTAGTGGCAAACACGGATTTGCACGAACCAGATGCTGAGGTTGAAAGCCATTCAAATCCGGTGCATTCCTTTGAACATGTCAGGCGTAATTCATCTGGCATAGATGTTGAAGGTGCGGATGATGTTTTAGTGAAGTTGGCTCGCTGCTGCACACCAGTTCCAGGGGATGAAATTGTTGGATTTATCACCAGAGGCAGTGGCGTATCGGTGCATCGTAAAGATTGCATAAATGTTACAGATTTACGTGAACATCAAGGAGATCGCATAGTTTCTGTAAGGTGGAATAACTCGGCGAAAACCTCATTCTTGGTGAATATTCAAGTAGAAGCGCTAGATAGATCCCGCTTACTTTCTGACATAACTCGGACCCTTTCGGATCAACATGTAAATATATTGAACGCCGCAGTAAGCACTTCGAAAGATCGCACCGCGATATCGAGATTTACTTTCGAGATGGCAGATGCTTCGCATCTAGATGCAGTTCTAGCTAGCGTGAGATCAGTTGAAGGCGTTTACGATGTTTATCGCGTAACCAACAATTAAGAGCTAGTTGCTTTTGAAATCCGCCAGACCCTTTTGAGCCTCGGCTAGCCAAACTTTGCGAGCTTCTGCAGCCTCACGAGCAGTCTTTGCCTTTGCAGTGTTGCCTGCAGCTTCTGCCTTAGCGGCCTGTGCTTCATAACCCGCGATTGCATCAACAAGTCCTTGAACAACATCATTTGCTCGAGCGATAGCAGTCGGGTCAGTGCGACGATTCTGCTCTTCAGTAAGCGTGTGAATTTCATCTTCCACTCGTGAAAGGCGGGTATCGAGTGCGGCCTTCTTGCTCCGTTCGGTCATGCCAATTTTCTGCCATTGCTCCATAAGGGCGCGGAAATTCTTCTTAGCGCTCTGTAAATCAGTTATCGGAAGAATCTCTTCGATCTTTACAATCAACTCGTCACGCTTTGCAAGATTCGCCGCCATTGTTACCTGGCGCTTATCAAGATCACTATTTTTTGCAGCAAAGAATTGATCTTGCGCTGCTTTGAATCGGCCCCAAAGTTTGGCGTCCACACTCTGCTTGCCACGGCCAGATGCTTTCCATGCATCCATAAGCTCTTTAAATTTATTGGCAGTAGGGAGCCATTCCTTTGAAGTTGCTAGTGCTTCCGCCTGCTTAACGATTTCTTCCTTCTTGGCTGCAACCTCGTGTTGCACAGATTCGAGCGCCGCAAAGTGGGTACGACGGCGGTTATCGAATTTATTGCGAGAGGATGAGAACCGCTTCCAAAGTTCAGTATCTGTTGTCTTATCTAGGCGGGGAGCTGCTTTCCATTCATCGAGAAGGACTTTAAGACGCTCGCTTGTAGCTTTCCAACTCTCCGAAAGTGCGAGAGATTCTGCTTCAGCAACTAACTTCTCTTTGACGATTAAGGAAGCTGCGCGCTTTGCTTCGCGCACTGCTGATTCAATATCTTTGCGCTCTTGATATGCGGCGCGGTGGTCTTCAATTAAATTTGGGATCTGGTCTACAGATGCAGCAAGAGTTGCGAGATCGCCAACGCCATTTAGATTTGCGACGGTATCGCGCAATTTCACGACTGCTTGAGAGGCGTCGGATGGCACCATTGCGCCACTCTTGATACGAGCAGCAAGTAACGCTACTTCAGATGCGACTGCTTCAAACTTGCGAACGAAATATGCGAGCGCTTCTTCCGGGCTTTTGCCAGGATATGAGCCAACAGCTTTTTCACCGGATGGAGTTAGAACGTAAACAACACCATCTTGATCAACGCGACCAAATTTTGAAGGATCTCCGATTAGCGCGGATGCGGCACTTAGATTTGAATCGCCAGTTGTTACTGCTTGGGCAACTTCAGTTGGGTTGATATCCATCATGGTGATACTCGCTCGCTCTCATTGCGCGTTAGGTTCGCGGGGTTGCAAACCATCCGTTATGACTTATCTGATTAGTTTTGCGTGCGGGCTAAAGATACCCTTAACCGTTGAGATGGCAAAAGTGGTCTTGCGCAATTAGCCCCAATACGGGCCGCTCACGCGTGATGGATAGGGGTGAACCTTTGATTCTTGAGGTGATTGCGGCTCCCTATTTCGCAACAAACTGTTGGATCCTCGCCCCAAGTAAGAATTCGCAATGTTTCATTGTGGACCCAGGAATGGCCAACCCGAGCCTGGTTTCGGCAATTAAAAGCGTCCTGAGTAAACACAATCTGCAACCAATAGCAACGCTAGTAACTCATGGGCACTTGGATCACACTTTTTCGGTTCGGCCTTTTGCAAATGAATATGGTGTTCCAACGCTGATTCATACAGCTGATAGAAAATTGTTAGCAGATCCATATCGAGCCTTAAACAGCGGCGGTGAGAGTCAACAAATAATGGCCGCTTTTGGTGTAACGAAATTTGAAGAGCCAGAAATCGTGCGTGAAGTTATCGATGGTGAGAAGTTTCAACTCGCGGGTTTTGATATTGAGGTAGGCCATGCACCAGGGCATACAGCTGGGTCAGCAATTTTCACGGTAAATGATGAGTTCTTGATTTCGGGAGATCTCTTATTTGCCGGTGCAATTGGGAGAACGGATTTACCAACTGGGTCGCCTAGCGCAATGCGTAATTCATTAATCTCTAAAATATTGCCCCTGAATAGCGAATTAATAGTCCTGCCTGGGCATGGTCCACAAACTACAATTGGACGCGAGCTATCTAGTAATCCTTACTTGCAGGAAGAATTTCTGCAATCAAAGCCAGGACGGGGGGAGTAGTGCGCGAGTTAAAGGCCCCTAAAGGCGTGAGTGAATATTTTCCGCCACGCTCCCAATATTTCGAATTTGTTCGTGAAACCTTAATTGAATCAGCGAAAATTTCTGGCTATCAACTAATGGAGTTACCCGTATTTGAAGATACCGAGCTATTCCGGCGCGGTGTCGGAGAATCGACCGATGTAGTTTCAAAAGAGATGTATACCTTTGAAGATCGCGGTGGTCGTTCGATAACTCTTCGCCCAGAAGGAACCGCTGGTGTTATGCGCAGCGTTATTGAACATAACTTAGATAAATTAACGCTTCCCTTAAAGGTTTGGTATTCCGGTGCCTATTTCCGTGCCGAACGGCCACAAGCCGGAAGATATCGTCAGTTCTATCAAGTTGGAATTGAAGCAATTGGATTAAACGATCCAGAGATCGATTTTGAGGTTATCGCGGTAGCAGATCGGGCCTTTAAGAAATTGGGCTTGAAATCTTATCGATTGGATATAACTTCTTTGGGTGATGCAAAGAGTCGAGCCAGTCATCGGAGAGATTTAGTTGCGTACATTTCCAAATTGAATTTGGATGAGGCAACTATAAAAAAAGCTGAGTTAAATCCGCTACGTCTATTTGACGATAAGCGCGCGGAGGTTCAAGAGGCCATGGCTAAAGCGCCGTTGCTTCTGGATTACCTATCGCAAGAGAGCGAAGTCAATTTCCAGCGAGTACAAGAGTTATTGCGGGGAGCAAAGATCGATTTCACTATCAATCCAAGAATGGTTCGCGGCCTTGATTACTACACGGGTACAACGTTTGAATTTGTGAGCGATAAGTTGGGTGCACAATCTGGAATCGGTGGCGGCGGTCGGTATGACGGATTAATGGCAGAACTTGGCGGCAGTGATCTATCGGGAATAGGTTTTGGACTCGGCGTTGATCGAATTCTCCTTGCATGTGAGGCGGAGGGAATATTCGATTCTTCAATAAATAAGCCGCAGTTAGATCTTTTCCTAATCGCTTTAAGTGCGCAGGAGAAGGGCTTCGTTTCAAATCTGGTTAATGAACTTCGCAATTCTGGTATTTCTTGCGACATGGCGTATGGCGATCGTGCCCTCAAGGGAGCTATGAAGTCGGCGGATAAAAGTGGGGCGAAATTCAACGCAGTAATTGGTTCTGATGAAATTAAATCAGGCTTAGTAGCAATTAAAGATATGGATTCAGGGGAGTCAAAAGAAGTTAGAATCACCGCCTTAAGCAATGAATTTAAAACCAACTAAGCAATTATCGGAGCGCATTTAAGATGATAAGAACGCATACTGCAGGGTCATTGCGAAAGAGCGATGTTGGCTCAAAAGTTGTTCTCGCAGGTTGGGTTGCAAGACGCCGCGATCATGGTGGTGTTGCTTTTATCGATCTTCGTGATTCATCCGGAGCATCGCAGGTTGTAATTAATGATGAGGCTCTAGCGGGATCATTGCGCGCCGAGTGGTGTGTATTGATCACGGGTACAGTTCGGATTCGCCCTGCTGGTAATGAAAATGCAAATATTCCAACTGGAGAGATCGAAGTGGTTTGTGAGGAACTTCAAGTTCTAAGCGAGGCTGCTGCGCTTCCGTTCCCAGTTGATAGTGGAGACCTAAATACAATCAGCGAAGAAGTGCGTTTGAAATATCGCTATTTAGATTTACGCAGAGAAGGTCCTGCAAAGAATCTTCGACTCCGTTCGAAGGTCACATCGGTAATTAGAACAGTTATGGATGAAGAAGATTTTCTGGAGATTGAGACGCCATATTTAACGCGTTCTACCCCTGAAGGTGCCCGAGATTTCTTAGTGCCTGTGCGACTCCAACCCGGCTCTTGGTATGCGCTTCCACAATCACCGCAGCTATTCAAACAACTATTGATGGTTGCAGGCATGGAGCGTTATTACCAAATTGCTCGCTGTTTCCGCGACGAGGATTTCCGTGCAGATCGCCAACCGGAATTCACGCAATTAGATATTGAAATGTCTTTTGTCGATCAGGAGGATATTCTGCAGGTAGCAGAGAAGATTTTGTCCAGAGTGTTCAAGAAAATTGTTGACTTCGATATTCCACTACCTATTCCGAGAATGACTTATTGGGAAGCGATGCGACGCTATGGTTCTGACAAACCTGATTTACGTTTCGCAAATGAACTTATAGATTGCACTGCTTTCTATGCAGACACAACTTTTCGCGTCTTTCAATCTGCTTATGTAGGCGCAGTTGTTATGCCTGGTGGCGCTGATTCTCCTAGACGTGAATTAGATGCCTGGCAGGATTGGGCTAAAGCTCGAGGTGCAAAGGGTCTGGCGTATATCTTGGTTGGAACTGATGGAGTTCTTGGTGGACCAGTAGCAAAGAATCTCTCAGAAAAGGAAGCGGCAGGAATTGTTGGACACGTTGGAGCTAAGCCTGGGGATGCAATATTTTTTGCTGCTGGTGACCGAATTTCATCGCTTAACCTGCTGGGTGCGGTGCGACTTGAAATAGGTAAGCGTTGTAACTTAATCAACAAGAAAACTTGGAATTTCTTATGGATTGTTGACGCACCGATGTTTGAACAAATCGATAACGCTGATTCAAATAGTGGTTGGACTGCCGTGCATCATCCGTTTACGGGCCCAAAACCAGAATTCGCAGATAGCTTCGATAAAGATCCAGCTAACGCACTTGCCTACGCATACGACATTGTCTTAAACGGAAATGAGATTGGTGGTGGTTCAATTCGTATCCATGATCGCAAGATGCAAGCACGAGTATTCGACACGATAGGTCTTTCTAAGGAAGAGGCGGAAAGTAAATTTGGTTTCCTATTAGAAGCTTTCAATTACGGCCCGCCTCCTCACGGTGGAATTGCACTTGGACTTGATCGTTTATGTGCGCTATTAGTCGGCGCGGAATCTATCCGCGAAGTTATTGCCTTTCCCAAAACGGCTAGTGGCGGAGATCCACTAACTGGTGCTCCAACTCCAATTACGGCGGGACAACGTAAAGACGCTGGTGTAGATTTTGAGCCAGACAATATCCCACAGGAGTAAAGCGCCCAATGCAACTTATGCCAAGACGTTCCGTTATCGCGACCTTATTGGCCTGTTCAATTATTGGTTTGACTAGCTGTTCACAATCCCAAATTTATGCTGCTGATAAATCCAGTGGAGTTTACGTAGCAATCCCGAATGGGTGGCATAAAATTTCTTCAACGCAACTAAATAGTGCAGAAGCTAAGTCAACCGCTAAAGGGGCGGCTGAGAGACTTGCCAGCGTTATTTGGCAAGAGGCCTATACGACATCTCCTGCGATCACACCATCATCAATCTTCAATTTAGATTCCCCAGATGGTGCCGTTGTTTATGTTCGCGTTCGCGACCTTGGCTATGACGATTTGAATGCAATTTCCTATAATTCGCTGCGAAATCTGATTCTTCCGATCACGACATGGCTTGATAATCCAACAAAAGCCAATTCTAAATTCGTTTTACACCAAGATTATGAGCGAGTAGAGAAAATAGCCAGAGGAGTACGGACGATTTATACCTTTGGCGATCCGAGTGGAATCTCGGAAACTGTAGATCAAACAGCCTTAGTTTCGGATAATCGGTCAAGAATTTATGTGCTGTTAGTTCGAGCTCCTACAAAGTATTTCAAGAAACATTCCAAAGAACTTCAAGCAATTGGTGATTCGTTCACCGTGAGAGGCAATAAATGAGCGTACAAAGCCGGCCCCGCGATACCGATAGAACTACGCGTATTCACGTATCGTTCTATGATCGCACCAAGTTCTTGTTGCTCTTTGCAATTGTTTTCTTCGTTCTGGCCTGGGCCAATATGGCAGATAATCCGCTCCTTTCTTTCAGTGATGCACTCTCTCGAACCGCGAATAGTAAGTCTTGGCTTTTAGTTCTAGTAGTTATTGAAATAATTAGACAGTTGCACTTTGGCCTTGCTGAATTACTTGCGCCGTATCATGGTATTTGGGTCAAATATTTTGCCTTTGTTGATCGAATACTTCATAAATTAAGTGACTGGAATCGCTACAGATTAGGGCGAGTTATTAAGTGGCTACTTTTTATTGCCTTACTCTCAGTTGTCCTAGGTGCCATTTATAAAGAGACGCCAGTTCGCGCGCTATTTTTTGCACCGAAGGCTTTATGGTCCGCCCTCCCAATGCTTGGACAACTTCTCTTTGCCGTTTTCTTTGTCATAATTCAATTTGGTGCAATATTCTGGTTCTTAAGCCGCGGTGGCGTGGATACCTATTTCCCTGATGACATCCGCACCAGGTTCTCCGATGTTTGGGGACAGGATCATGTTCTCAACCGAATTCGGGAGAACCTTCTCTTCCTTGAAACTCCTGAACTAATTGAAAAACATGGCGGTTATGTTCCGGGTGGAATTCTGCTCTGGGGACCTCCAGGTACCGGTAAAACGCTGATGGCTGAATCCATGGCCGGTGAAACTGGAAAACCCTTTGTATTTGTTGATCCAGGAGCCTTTACAAATATGTTCATGGGCGTTGGCATTCTTAAAGTTAAAAGTTTGTTTAGAAAATTGCGAAAGCTTGCGCTGCGATATGGTGGGGTCGTCGTATTTTTCGATGAAGCGGATTCGTTAGGTAATCGTGGTATCAGTCGACCTCAGATGTACACGAATGAGAATAGTAAGAGCGTCTTTGGCACACCATGCAATGGCGGAAACTATCTATCAGATCCAGGTAAGTCACTGATTACAAATGCAGCCTTGATGAGTAATCAATTCGTCATGGGCGGAGCGGGCGGCGGTGGCGGTGGGGGAATGGGAACTTTGCAAGCGCTATTGACGGAACTTTCGGGGCTAAAAAAACCAAAAGGTTTTATCAATCGCGTGGTTCGCCGGGCACTCGGTATGCGACCAAAAAATCCACCGAAGTATCGAATCTTGGTTGTGATGGCTACAAATATGCCAGAGGCACTCGACGAAGCACTCCTGCGTCCTGGTCGAATCGATCGCATGTATCGAGTTGGATATCCAAGTAAAGCTGGTCGAATCAGAACTTATGAGGGATATTTCGCGAAGGTTTCCCACTCCTTAACCGCGGAGGAGATAGATAAATTAGCAACCATCACTCCATATGCAACTGGTGCAATTATCAAGGACACGATTAATGAAGCGCTAATCATGGCAATTAGGAATGGCCGAACTTCTATAACTTGGAGCGATGTCATTAAAGCTAAGCAATTAAAGGATTTAGGACCTGCGGAAGATGTTGAATATATAGAACGTGAACGTCATGCTGTCGCTGTTCATGAAGCTTGTCACGGAGTAATGGCGCATTTAGTCAGACAACATATGGCAATTGATTTGGCCACTATTGAAAAGGGCTCTGATTATCTCGGCATGGTGGCAAGCATTCCGCCAGATGATCAATTCACAAGATGGCGAACCGAGTATGAAGCAGATATCTTAGTTTCGGTTGCATCACTTGCGGGCGAACGAATGTTCTTTGCGGGCGATAACTCTTCAGGAGTTTCAGGCGATCTTGAGAGCGCAACAACGATTGCTAGTTTTATGGAAGGTCATTGGGGGATGGGTTCAACAATTTCTTCACATGCTTCCAATCGCCGTAATGAGGTTGGCGCCCCAGGGGGAAATCGCGGTAAAGATGAGAGCACAAAAGACTTACGGATGGCACTTGGGGATCGAATCGAGAATAACCTTTCCTCCTTACTGATTCGGGCGGAAGAGATTTTGAATGAAAATAAGTTCAAGGTGCTTGCTCTAGCGCATGCCCTTGAAACTTATAAAACTATTTCTGGTGATGATGTAATTGCTGTGATGAATGGGGAGAAAGGGCCGCTTGTAGATGGTCGGCCATATGCATTCCAAGATAATCTAGATTTGATTTGGAATTACCATTTAGCGGCCGTTGTCGCTCATCAAAAGCACGAACGCCCTGATCTTCCGATTCCAGTATTTGAAGCTCCTTAAGTCGGCCATCAGGTAGGCTTGGACTATGGGTCCAGGTGGAATTGCAACAATTATTGCGGCGATTTCGCTACTCGTAATTGCGCTGGCACTTGGCTATGCCGTTATTCGAGTCGGCAAATTGGTTGATCAGGCCGGTACCGCAATAACTGATCTAACTGGGGAGGTCACACCTCTCTTAGAAGAGATTACTTTGACGGTTGAATTAATTAATGGGCCACTACAAAGTATTAACAAGGTAACGAAAACGGTTGAAGGTCTAACGACAAAGATCTCAGATAAAACTGAAGGCTTTTTGGATAAGAATAAAATGGCAATGAACGCAGCAGGTGCTCTGCTGGCCGTCTCTAAAATGAAGGCGGAATCCGGGACTAAGAAAAGAAAGAAGAGTAAGAAAGTCGCACCCGACGAGGAGTTCGAGTAGTCGCGTGAATTCTGCTGAGATAAGAACTCGTTGGCTTAATTTTTTTGAATCTGGAAATAGCCTAGGTCTAAAACACACAGTTGTTCCATCAGCGCCTTTAATCGCCGACGATCCAAATCTACTTTTGGTCAACGCGGGAATGGTTCCCTTTAAACCATTTTTTCTTGGCGAAATAAAAGCACCCTATGCAAGGGCGACTTCGGTACAAAAGTGTGTGCGAACTCTTGATATTGATGAAGTCGGTAAAACAACTAGACATGCATCCTTCTTCCAAATGTGTGGAAATTTCTCCTTTGGCGATTACTTCAAGGAGGGAGCGATCGCTCTTGCTTGGGAGTTATTAACTAAACCCGTGGCTAATGGGGGATATGGATTTCCAGAAGGAAAACTTTGGGTAACAGTTTTTCAGAGCGACGATGAAGCAGCTGATATTTGGCATAAGAAGATTGGTATTCCAAAAGAACGCATTCAACGTCGCGGCATGGAAGATAATTTTTGGTCAATGGGAGTACCAGGACCTTGTGGGCCTTGCTCTGAAATTTATTACGACCGCGGTCCAGAATATGGTCGCGATGGTGGACCAATTGCAGATGAAGATCGATATTTAGAAGTTTGGAATTTAGTTTTCATGCAGAATATGCGCGGCCCTGGTTCTGGGAAGGATAATTTTCCTATCCTTGGTGAGCTTCCCGCTAAGAGTATTGATACCGGGTTAGGATTGGAGCGCATGGCAGCGCTACTTCAAGGCGTAGAAAACATTTATGAAATCGATACGACGATGCAGATTCTCAATGTGGCATCGGAGTTAACGGGTGTTAAATATGGCGCGAATGAGAAGAGCGATGTCGCCCTCAGAATTATCGCCGACCATGCGCGCACTTCAATGATGTTGATTGGTGATGGCGTTCTACCGGGGAATGAAGGACGAGGATATGTTCTCCGTCGCATGATGCGCCGCACAATTAGAAATATGCGAATTCTTGGCGCGGGCGACCCAACTTCTCGCGAATTAGTTGCTGCTGCAATTGGCGCAATGGGAGCGCAATATCCGCAACTGGTTGAGAATAAAGAGCGTATAACTTCGGTGACCGTTAACGAAGAGGAATCTTTCCTTACAACCCTTAAGAGTGGGACTCAATTATTCGACGTTGCTGCAGATAGCGTAAAGAAGGCAAAGTCTACGAAGTTAGATGGCGATACGATCTTTAAATTGCACGATACCTACGGTTTCCCATTTGATTTAACGCTAGAGATGGCAAATGAAGCAGGACTCTCCGTGGATGAAGATGGCTTTCGAAAATTGATGAAGGAACAGAAAGATCGGGCAAAAGCTGATGCGCGTACTAAGAAAACTGGTCACACGGATGTAAGTGAATATCGCAAGATTTTTGATGCTAGTGGTGCGACTAAGTTCACGGGATATACCGAGACTAGTAGTGAGTCAAAAATTGCAGCGATAATGGTTGATGGTAAATCCGTCCAAGAAGCGGACACCAACACGGATGTAGAGCTAATTTTAGATCGAACTCCATTTTATGCGCAAGGCGGAGGACAACTACCCGATGGTGGTTTGATAACACTTTCAAATGGCGCAGTTGTTGAAATCGATGATGTGCAAACACCTGTACCAGGGTTATATATTCACAGAGGCCAAGTTATTTCCGGATCGGTTGATACCAAGAGCGGTGCAATCGCAACAATCGATATCGAAAGACGTTTAGCAATTTCGCGAGCTCATACTGCAACTCATATGGTTCATAAAGCCTTCCGCGAGATTCTTGGGGAGACCGCTACTCAGGCTGGATCAGAGAATTCACCCGGACGATTTAGATTTGATTTTCCTTCAACCGGCGCAGTTCCTGCAAGTGTTTTAGAAGAGGTAGAAGGACGCGTCAATAATTTACTCTTAGCTAATTTAAACGTTACAGCAAAAGTTATGACGCAGCCAGAAGCGAAGGCAATGGGCGCAATGGCACTTTTTGGTGAAAAATATGGCGATCAAGTGCGAGTGGTGAGCGTCGGTGATTGGGCCCATGAATTATGTGGCGGTACCCACGTTAAATCATCTGGTGAATTAGGAGTAGTAAAATTACTTTCAGAAGCTTCGATTGGCGCAGGAGTTCGCCGAGTAGAGGCTCTAGTTGGTCGGGATGCCTACGGCTTTCTAGCTCGCGAGCACCTATTACTGAATTCACTCACCGAAATTATTAAGGGCACACGAATAGAAGAGCTACCTTCAAGGATTTCAGATCTAATAGATAGATTGAAGAGCGTTGAGAAAGAGTTGGCCACATTCAAAACAGCACAAATATTGGCGACTGCTTCAGAGCTTTTGAAATCCACATCTAAGGTTTCGGGTTTTGAAGTTCTTAGTGCAGAGTTAGAACCGAATATTTCGGGAGATGATCTCCGAACTATCTCTCTCGACTTACGTAATCGCATTGCTGATGGAGTAGTAATTCTCGCATCTAAGGGTTCTGATAGATCAACACTTGTTGTTGCAACCTCTCCAAACGCAATAAAAGCGGGCATAAAAGCGGGAGCACTAGTTAAATTGGGTTCAGAAATTCTTGGTGGTGGCGGCGGCGGAAAAGATGATTTCGCACAGGGTGGCGGCGCAAACCATTCCGAGATCGCCAACGCATTGAGTGCAATAAGTAAATCAATAGGCCAAATAGCGGGTAAGTAAGTGAGGCCGGGTCGACGAATTGCCTTCGATTTCGGTGATGTTCGTATCGGTGTTGCTATTACAGACTCGTCGGGGATTCTTGCATCACCGCTAGATTTCATAGCTAATTCTGCAGACAAGTTGCGTTCTAACCTTGTAGACCTATATCAAGAATACGATCCAATTTATACTGCGATTGGTTTTCCACTTCATTTATCAGGAAGTGAGAGCGCGAAAAGTGCGAGCGTTACGCAATTTGCCGTCCTAATTAGCGAGATCACACCAAACCCGATCTACTTGATAGATGAGCGAATGACTACGGTTTCCGCGAGCCGCACACTGCGTGAGGCTGGTTTAAATTCCAAATCGGCCAAAGGCGAGATCGATTCTATGGCGGCAACAGCGATTCTAGATTCTGCACTTAATCAAGAGCGCGCTCAGGGCGCGCCAATTAAAAGATTCGAACCATGAATAGAAAGATTAAGTTATTAGCTTTGGCTCTAGCCGGCTTGCTTGTAATTGTTGGTTTTATTCGACTGCAACCGAAAAATGATTTCCCTGCTAATAAACCAGGCAAGGTAATTGATTTTGTGATCGCAGATGGTGAACTCGGAAGTTCAATCGCAAGTAAATTGGAGAAGGGCGGCGTAATAAAAAGCGCGGCAAAGTTTGTCGAAGAATTTACTAGCGATCCAAAAGCTCAAGGAATAAGCGCGGGATCGCATTCGATCCAACTCCATATCCCAACAAAGTTTGCAATCGCACAGCTTCTTGACCCCAAACGATTAAATAACCTCTTGATAGTGAAAGAAGGGTCAACCTTCTCTGATGTATTAACTCAATTGAGAGGAAACGACCATATTTCCAAGAATAATTCGGGCTACGCAACAGTTAAATCAATCTTTCCTAGGTCCACAAAGTCTTTAGAGGGTTCGCTCTTTCCAGCGCATTATTCTTTTGAACCGGATACGTCGGTGACGGGGGCGTTAGAGACGATGATAAATAAGGCTAAGAGCGAGGTTTCCAGAATTGGACTGGCTGCAGGTTATGACATGTACAAACCCTATGAAGTTCTAACGATTGCTTCAATGGTCCAGATCGAAGGCGATTCGAAAGATTTCTCCAAGGTTGCAAGGGTTATCTATAACAGGCTGAAGATCGGAATGGCGTTGCAACTAAATTCAACGGTGCAATATGCCGCTAATTTGCGTGGAAAAATTACCCTTTCAACTAAGGCAACGAAGATAAATTCGCCATACAACACTTATATTCACGTCGGCCTGCCACCTACTCCGATCTCTAATCCAAGTCTCGACGCCATCGTGGCAAGCCTGAAGCCCGCAAGCGGGGATTGGTTATATTTCATTACTGTTGCTCCTGGTGATACTCGTTTTACAAAGAATTTCACGGAGTTCTCAAATTGGAATACGGAGTTCAATAAGAATGTGGCTGCAGGTAAATTCAAATGATTAAAGCTGCGGTATTGGGTTCACCCATAACTCATTCCCTCTCGCCAAAAATCCATAAGAGAGCCTACGAAATACTTGGTATTGCTGGGGAATACACCGCAGTTGAAGTAAATGAAGAGACTTTTCCTAACTTTTTTGCAGAAAACTCGAAGGGCGGTTGGACTGGATTCTCTTTAACGATGCCGCTTAAGGAGATTGCAATTAGATATTGCGCGCAAGTAAGTGAAACCGCTCATCGTATTAATTCCGCGAACACTTTGCATAGATTAGAAAATCAATGGCACGCGACATCAACCGATTATCTGGCGTTCGCAAATCTTCTTCAGGTTTCAGCTGATTCGAGAGTTGCGATTATTGGTGGCGGGGGAACAGCAAGGGCTGCAGCAGGCGCTCTTAATTCTAAGGTAGCCAATATTGATGTGTTGCTCCGTTCGCCGGACCGTTTAGTAGCAATGGCCAGAGCGGCTCCTGATGTTTTGCTAACTCACCTAGAGATGTCTGCAAATTTAGATTCTTATGATTTGATAATTCAAAGTACGCCAGCAAATGTGTTCGATGGTTATGCCCAAAACTTGAAAAGCGCGCGAGGAGTTTTGGTGGAATGTCTCTACAAACCCTGGCCAACAGATTTAGTTAATCGATACACCGAACTAGGGGGTCGCATAATTAGTGGTCGTGATTTACTAGTTGAACAGGCGCTATTCCAGATAGAGATCTTCTCAGGAGAAAATTTCGACTTCAACTTGATGCGGACACAGTTGTTGGCCCATATCTCAGAGGATTAGAGATATCCACAGGTTGAAAATTTGAAGGACTGCCTGGGCTAAATTGTCGGAATGTTTGAAGTATTTGCTCAGATTGGTTACCTAAGCTTCGCTCTCATAATTTCAAAGCGCGATATCAGCCACCGAATTATCAGCAATAGAAACCTTGCCCGCTTCGCGATATTTTCGATTATTTTCAATATGAAGTTCCTTGGCTTAATCTTTTTAATTGATGTAAGCCTCGCTGCGCTCTCACTAATCATCATGCATATTATTTTCAAAGAGCGAGTAGGTCCGGGGGATTTGAAGTTGTTCTGGGTTATGACGATCTGGGCCCCGGTTTTCTCTGATTGGTTAGTACTTTTTGCATGGGCTTGGATATTTGGCGGAATATTTAGCATCGCCTCATCCCTGTATTCGCGAAGAATCAGCGCCAGCATTCCATTCGCACCATTTATTTTTCTTGCTTTTCTCGCTTCGATATAGCCCCATTTCAAGCGCGGAGTATGCAACATCTGACACAATAGGAACCTGCGATCGGCTATGGCAGATTAATTCAAGGAAATTTAAGGGAGTCGCTGTGATTCGTTGGTTAACCGCTGGTGAATCTCATGGACCTGCACTCAGTGCAATCCTCGAAGGGATGCCCGCACATATTGAAATCACCAAAGAGATGATCGATGCAGATTTGCAACGCAGACGATTAGGTTTTGGTCGAGGGGCTAGACAGACCTTCGAAGCCGATGTGGTTTCGATTCTTGGTGGAGTCCGACACGGGAAATCACAAGGTGGGCCCATTTCTCTTCAGATTGGTAATTCAGAATGGCCCAAGTGGTCGAAGGTAATGGCACCAGAAATAGTAGATCCGCAAGAGTTAAGTGAGTTAGCCAGAAATGCACCGCTAACTCGACCTAGACCGGGACATGCAGATTTAGTTGGAATGCAGAAATACGATTTCGTTGATGCTCGGCCAATTTTAGAGAGAGCAAGTGCTCGCGAAACTGCAGCTCGTGTCGCACTTGGCGCGGTTGCAAGAGCGTTTCTAGATCAAGCAATTGGCATAAAGATTATGAGCCACGTTATCTCAATAGGTGGCGCAATTGCGAAAACGGATTACAAGTTGCCAACCTATGCAGACCGCACAGTTGTTGATGAAGATCCAGTGAGAGCTGCTGATAAATCTCTTAGCGCAGAGATGGTTAAAGAGATTGAAAGCGCACATAAAGATGGCGACACCTTAGGTGGAGTTGTAGAGGTTCTGGCTTTTAACGTTCCGGTAGGACTTGGTGCCCACACTCATTGGGACCGCCGATTGGATTCCAAACTTGCTGCGGCACTAATGGGAATTCAGGCGATTAAGGGTGTGGAACTTGGTGATGGTTTTGAATCTGCTAGGCGACGCGGTTCATCTGCCCATGATGAGATTGAGAAAAATTCCGCTGGAAAAATTGTTAGACGCACAGATCGCGCTGGTGGAACTGAGGGCGGAATAACTAACGGAGAGATTTTGCGAGTTCGCGCAGCAATGAAACCTATTTCAACGGTTCCTAAAGCTTTAGACACAATCGATACTGCAACTGGTGAAGCGGCAAAGGCCATCAATCAACGTTCCGATGTCTGTGCCGTTCCTGCGGCAGGAATTGTTGCCGAGGCGATGGTTGCACTTGTTTTGGCCGATGCAGTTCTTGAAAAATTTGGTGGCGATAGCGTTGGAGAAGTTGCACGCAACTATAAGAATTACATTCTGAATCTCGGAATCGCATAATGCCAAAGGCGGTTCTAATCGGCCCGCCAGGAGCGGGTAAATCATCAGTTGGAAGGCAACTCGCGAAGCTATTGCAATGTGAAATTTTGGATACTGATTTAGAAATCGAAAAGCGAAGTGGCAAGAAGATTTCAGATATTTTTACCGAAGATGGTGAGCCTGCATTCCGTGCAATCGAAAAAGAAGTGGTCATCGAAGCTTTAACAGAGGCGAGTGGTGTAGTTGCACTAGGTGGCGGGTCGGTCTTAGATCCTGAGGTTTCTGACTTACTAAAAAAGAGCGGCTTGCCTGTTGCCTATTTGGAGGTTTCAATCTCACAAGCTGCGCCTAGAGTCGGGTTCAATAAGGAACGTCCACTCTTAACAATTAATCCGCGCCAGCAGTGGCTAGCTCTGATGGAAGTTCGTAGACCGATCTATGAATCTCTATCAACGCTTCAAATAAAAACAGATAATCGTAAACCGATCGAAGTCGCTCAAGAAATTATTTCGGCTCTTGGAATTAAGATATGAAATCTATTTCGATTAAAGCAGAGCGTGAATATTCAGTAAATTTCGATCGTAAATGGCGTGATGTGATTGTTGAGATTGCAAAAGCCCACGAAAAAACGTTAGTAGTTGCGCCAGTCGAACTGATTGCACTTTTAAAAATGGATACGAATTTCGAAGAGCTAAAGTCGAAAATTCAAATAGTTAGCACCCCCAGTGGCGAGGCTGCAAAGTCTCCTGAATTCCTCCTGAAGATGTGGGAGATTTGCGGTGATTTCGGATTAACTCGAAGTGATTGCATAGTAGGTATTGGTGGGGGAGCAACAACTGATTTGGCTGGCTTTGTTGCGGCCACCTGGCTTCGTGGAATCACTTGGCATGCAATCCCAACTTCACTAGCCGGCATGGTTGATGCGGCGATCGGTGGTAAAACTGGAATTAATAGTGAGCACGGAAAGAATTTAATCGGATCATTTTATTCACCAGGATCTGTAACGATCGATGAGAGTTTGTTGCAATCGCTTCCCGCCAGAGATTTCAATGCGGGAATGGCAGAGGTCATAAAGGCTGGTTTCATAGCGGACCCAGTTATTTTGGATTTAGCAGACGATGCCAAGAAGAATATTTCGGAATTAATCTGGCGCAGTATTGATGTGAAGGCAGGGGTTGTCAGCGCTGATTTCAAGGAGAGTCGACTACGTGAAATTCTTAATTACGGTCACACTCTTGGTCATGCGATTGAAAAATTGGAGAGCTACAAGCTTCGACATGGTGAAGCAGTTTCGATTGGGTTAGTTTTTGCGGCGGAACTCAGCAATCTTCTGGGTAAAGTCGGTAGTGAAGTTGTGGTGAGGCATCGCGAACTGCTCCAGAAATATGAGCTACCGATCTCATACAAGAGCGGTGAATTTCCGAAACTCTTGGATTTAATGTCGAGTGATAAGAAGGCACGTGGGGCTAACTTGAGATTTATTGGTTTGGAAGGGGTTGCTAAACCCATCTGGTTAGAAAATGTAACTGGCGACGAATTAGCAGACGCGTATGAGAGAATTTCCCTATGAAAATTTTAGTTTTGAATGGGCCAAATCTCGGTCGCTTAGATCTGCGTGATTCAAAGGTATATGGCGATATTGATTTTTCGGCGCTAACTGAACTTATTATTTCGGCGGGCAAGGAATTGAACATCCAATGCGATGTCAGACAGAGTGATAGTGAAGTTGAAATGATCTCCTGGCTACACGAAGCAGCCGATAAAAACACGCCGGTGATAATCAACCCAGCTGCATTTACCCATTATTCATATGCAATTCGCGATGCCGCCGATATGGTCAAGGCACCGCTGATTGAAGTTCATCTCTCTAATCCAATGTCTCGCGAGGAGTTTCGCCATACCTCGGTAATCTCTGGAGTGGCCAATGGAACGATTGCTGGATTCGGTCCAGATTCGTATCGCCTTGCGCTGATCGCAATTTCGCGCATGGTTAAATAGCTGGGATAAGTAAAACCACCCAAACTCTTCAGGTATTCTTAAGGCATTGCATCGGGCGCAAATCGCAGCCAAAGCTTTCTTGGAAATGGAAATTTGATAATGGCAACAACAAATGATTTGAAGAACGGCATGTGTTTAGATATTGAAGGTCAGCTCTGGAACGTAGTTGAATTCCAGCATGTTAAACCTGGTAAAGGACCAGCATTCGTTCGAACCAAATTAAAATCTGTAACTACCGGAAAAGTTATCGATCGCACTCTTAATGCTGGTGTCAAAGTAGATGTTGCGATTCTCGAGAAGCGTGACATGACCTTCCTGTACCGAGATGGCGACGATTTCGTATTCATGGATCAGAAGACCTTTGATCAGATGAGTATCTCAGCAACTGTGATTGGTGATTCTGCAGATTACATGCTTGAAAATTGTGAAGCGAATGTTGCTATCCATGAAGGTAATCCGCTTTATATCGATCTAGCAGCATCTGTCGAACTGACTATTACTTATACCGAACCTGGCCTCCAAGGAGATCGTTCTTCAGGTGGAACTAAACCAGCCACACTAGAGACGGGAATAACTGTTCAAGTTCCGTTATTTATAAAGCAAGATGAGAAAGTCCTAGTCGATACCCGCACAGGTGCATA
>QYQH01000036.1 GCA_007280395.1 Actinomycetales bacterium
TCAATATTTTCCTTCGAAAGTATTTGGTAAAGGAATTCATTACCTGCCCGCCTTGCTGGATCGCCACTGCAGGTTTCACGTTGGCCCAAGACGCCAAATTTTGTACCAGACATGTATAGAAGTTCTGCCACTGCCTTTGTAGTTTTCTTTGCGCGTTCTTCGAAGGCACCAGCACAACCCACCCAGAATAAATATTCAACATCTTCAGGAATTTCACCCTCAATAACTGTTACTGGGAATTCACATTCAGCAATCCAAGCGCCTCGATCAGTACGGTTTGCCCCCCAAGGATTGCCGGTTTTCTCTAGATTTCTGAAGGTCCCACCAAGTTCAGATGGAAATTCGGATTCCACCAACACTTGGAAGCGGCGCATATTAACAATGTGATCGATATGTTCAATATCTACCGGGCATTCCTCCACACACGCACCACATGTTGTGCATGACCACAAAACTTCTGGCGAGATTATTTCCCCGACAATTGGCTGATCATCTGGAACTTTTGTTAATGCATGGTCGCGCATCGCCATAATTAACAACTTTGGCGAGAGCGGTTTATCTGTATGCCAAGCCGGACATTGCGATTGGCAACGGCCACATTCAGTACAGCTCGCCATATCGAGCAAGCCCTTCCAAGAAATATCTGCGCTCTTTCCAATACCAAAGACGTCATCTTCTTTAGGATCTTCAAAATCAATTGGCTTGCCATGTGAAATCATCTCTGGCAATTCCCCGAGCGCAGGTTTGGAGCCCAAATTACGCTTAAAGAAAATATTGAACGGTGCCAAAAAGCGGTGCCAAGCAACGCCCATCGTTAAATCATTCGCAATTACAATAAACCACAACATCGATACCCAGATTTTAATCCCGGCGGTAGTTTGTACTGCGGTTGCATTTACGTAATATTGGCGTTCAAGATAATCTAAAGTAATTACACAAATTACAATTACGAGAATTGTGGCTTCAACATAATAAGCTTTTAAAGATTTAGATCCAAGGAATCTTGAGGTGCGGCTCTTGTGGAAGAACTTTGTTCCTAGGCGGATTCCAATTAGCGCAACAATTCCAACACCGGTCGTCCAAGCAATGAATAAAACGAAGTAACGGTATGGCGCCCAGCCACCAATTATTGGAAGAATGAAAGAGGCATCAATTATTTGACCGTAAGCGGTAATTAGCGTTCCAAAGAGTGCAAAGAAACCAATCATTACAAACCAATGTGCAATCGCCGATCCAGTAAATCGGAGCATCTTTGTGTGAAGCAATATCTCTTTCACCATCGCACTTGCTCGAGAGCGTTTATTTAAGAAGCGGTCAGGTTCGCTCTGGCCGGCCGAAATGCGCTGGTACATCTCTCGCACCCGGAGGCCAAAACTGCCGATCGCGATAAGGCTGAAGGCATATAGGACGATGGCTAGATAGCTCATGCGAGAAGGTTAGGGGCGAAGCTCTCAGCTAGCGGGAATATCCCCTTTGAACAAGACGTTACCTGATTAACTTAACTTGAGTCTGCTCGGCTCAATCTTTTGACATCGGGCGGCTCAAGAGCGAGAATTCGACCATAGCCGGTTAGAAATCGCGCTGGAGTAATAAAAAAAGGAAAAAGGGAGCAATAAAAATGGCTAGAGCAGTTGGAATCGATTTAGGAACTACAAATAGTTGCGTATCGGTATTAGAAGGTGGCGAGCCATCTGTAATCACGAACGCTGAGGGCGCACGTACAACCCCATCAATCGTTGCCTTCGCCAAGAATGGCGAGGTCCTTGTTGGTGAAGTCGCAAAACGGCAATCAGTAACAAATGTTGAACGCACAATTCGTTCAGTTAAGCGCCATATGGGCACAAGTTGGAATATTGATATTGATGGCAAGAAATACACGCCACAAGAGATCAGCGCTCGCATCTTGATGAAGTTAAAGCGCGATGCCGAAAGCTTTCTAGGAGAAACTGTTACTGATGCAGTTATCACAGTTCCTGCTTATTTTAATGATGCGCAACGACAAGCAACAAAAGAAGCTGGCGAGATTGCCGGCCTAAATGTTCTGCGTATTGTTAACGAGCCAACCGCCGCAGCACTTGCTTATGGTTTAGATAAAGGAAGCGCGGAACAAACAATTTTAGTATTCGATCTTGGTGGTGGAACATTTGACGTTTCACTTCTTGAAATCGGTGATGGTGTTGTTGAAGTCAAGGCAACTAACGGCGATAACAATCTTGGTGGAGATGACTGGGATCAATCATTAGTTGATCACTTAGTAAAAACTTTTGCTGCTAAGAATGGAATTGATTTAACAAAAGATAAGATGGCGATGCAACGTGTTCGCGAAGCAGCAGAAAAAGCGAAGATCGAATTAACTTCTTCGCAACAGACTTCAATTAACTTGCCATACATAACAGTTGACACTGAGAAGAATCCACTCTTCTTAGATGAAACTATTACCCGTGCCCAATTCCAAGGAATGACTGCCGATCTGCTTGATCGTTGCAAGAAGCCATTCCAATCAGTTCTAAAGGATGCCGGAATTCCAATCGCAGATATCGACCACGTTGTTCTTGTTGGCGGTTCAACCCGTATGCCAGCAGTTGTTGATCTAGTTCGCGAATTAACTGGCGGAAAAGAGCCAAATAAGGGCGTTAATCCAGATGAAGTTGTTGCAGTCGGTGCAGCGCTACAAGCTGGAGTTTTAAAGGGTGAAGTAAAAGATGTTCTACTTCTGGATGTAACTCCGCTCTCACTTGGAATTGAAACCAAGGGCGGCGTTATGACTAAGTTAATTGAACGAAATACAACAATCCCAACAAAGCGTTCTGAAATCTTTACAACTGCCGATGACAACCAACCAGCAGTTCAAATTCAAGCCTTCCAAGGCGAGCGTGAAATGGCTGCTTATAACAAGCGCCTCGGCATGTTCGAACTAACTGGGCTTGCACCTGCACCTCGTGGAATCCCACAAATCGAAGTAACTTTCGACATTGACGCAGACGGTATCGTCCATGTTTCTGCTAAAGATCTTGGCACCGGTAAAGAACAATCAATGACCATCACAGGTGGGTCAGCTCTTTCTAAAGAAGAGATTGATCGCATGATGAAGGATGCAGAAGCACACGCGGATGAAGATAAGCAACGTCGCGAAGAAGCAGAAGTTCGCAACACTGGTGACTCACTTGTATATCAGACTGAAAAGTTCTTAAAAGATAATGCTGAAAAATTTACCGAAGGCGAGAACGCTGAAAAGCGCGCTGAAGTGGAAACCGCGGTAGCGGAATTGAAGCAGGCGCTAGAAGGAACTGATCTTGCCGCTATTAAAAGTTCGACTGAAAAAACCAGTGAACTTTCACAACAATTAGGTGCGGCCCTTTATGCAGCAAATGCGGCATCAACAGAAGAACCACAAGCTGATGATGGCGTTCAAGATGCCGAGATTGTTGAAGAAAATAAGTGACCGACGAATCTGAAAACACTGAGCCAGAGAGTTCCGATAAGGAGCTCTCTGATGCGGTAAATGAAGCGCTAGCCGAAGTTGAAGTAGATGAGGTTGCAGTTTTAACTTCTGATCTTCAACGAGTTCAGGCCGAATACTCAAATTATCGCAAACGTGTAGATCGCGACCGAATTACCGCAAATGAAATTACTACTGCCATCGTTCTGTCAGAGCTGCTTCCAGTTCTTGATGATATTTCTCGAGCAGAAGAGCACGGTGAATTATCTGGTGGCTTTAAGGCAGTTGCTGATCAAATGATTGCAATTACAACCAAGCTCGGTCTTTCACAATTTGCTGAAGTCAATGTTGCATTCAATCCCAATATTCATGAAGCACTTATGCATGCGACATCTCCAGATGTAACCGAAACCCTAGTCACTCAAGTTTTACAACCAGGATATAAATTTAAGGAACGAGTTATTCGTCCCGCCCGAGTTGCAGTAACCGATCCTGAGAAGTAATTAAAGGATATAGCTATGGCAGCCAAGGATTTATATGAGAAAGATTTGTATTTAATCCTCGGCGTCAAAAAGAG
The DNA here is from genome assembly GCA_007280395.1 of Actinomycetales bacterium. Taxonomy (GTDB): domain Bacteria; phylum Actinomycetota; class Actinomycetes; order Nanopelagicales; family Nanopelagicaceae; genus AAA044-D11. Next base: position 4,017 of record QYQH01000036.1, read on the forward strand.
TGATGACGCCGCTGCTGTTAAAAAGCAGTACCGCAAACTCGCCAGAGAGCTTCACCCAGATAAAACTAAAGGCGACAAGAAGCTCGAGGAGAAATTTAAATCTGTCTCTGAAGCGTATGAAGTTCTATCGGATGAGAAGAAACGCGCTGAATATGATGAGATGCGCGAAGCCTATAAAGGTGGTCGGATTCCACAAGGCGGTGGAAATTTTAGCGGTGGTGGATTCCAAGGTGCGGATTTCTCAGATCTATTTGGTAGCGGTGGTTCACAAGATATTTTTGGAACTATTTTTGGTGCAGGTCGTGGGTCAAGGCGAGGCCAAGATTTAGCGGCAACGACAACAATTTCCTTTAGAGATTCAATTTATGGGACTGAACTTGATCTAAAATTAGCCCCACAAGGCGGGAAAGCCAATGCGGTAACAACAAGAATTCCAGCAGGGATTAACGATGGCGCGAAGGTTAAATTAAAAGGTCGCGGCGGACAAGGTCCTGCCGGGCCAGGAGATTTATATGTCACTGTTAACGTTGTAAAGCATCCAATTTTTTCACGCAACGAATCCAATTTATTATTAACACTTCCAGTCACATTTTCTGAAGCGACTCTTGGTGCGGATATAAAAGTTCCAACGCTAGATGGCGATGAAGTAACAGTTCGGATAGCACCAGGGACTCCAAATGGTCGGACGCTACGGATTAAATCTCGAGGGGTAAAAACTGCTCGCGGTTCTGGAGATTTACTAATCACTGTTGAAATTCAAGTCCCACAACGAGTTGATGGAAAAGCCAAAGAGGCACTTGAAGCATTTGCGCAAGCAACCAAAGAATTTGATCCCCGGATAGATTTAGCACAGAAGGCGAGGGCGTAGGAATGAGTAACGATGAACATTCAGATGATGAAGCCGTATATGTAATTTCAATTGCATCCCAACTTTCAGGAATGCATCCGCAAACTTTGCGACAATATGATCGGATGGGGCTAGTTTCGCCGGGGCGCGCTTCGGGTCGCGGCCGGCGTTATTCACTTCTCGATATTGCATCCCTTCGAAATATTCAACGCTTAGTTGGTGAGGGCATAAACCTTGCCGGCATTAAACGCATTATGGAATTGGAATCTGCTGTTGCTTCTATGGCGATTGAAGTGGCGAAATTACGAAGGGAAGTTGATGCACTTATTGAGGCTAACCCACCAAAATCACTAGTGCGAAAAGGCAGACAAACAATCATGGTTTATAAGGAAGAGGGCTAAGGTTCACGCATGAATTCACGCGAAAAATTAAGAGAAGAGATCTTAAAAAAGGCAGTTGTTCACGGGAAAGTAATTTTGTCCTCGGGCAAAGAAGCCGACTACTACGTAGATCTTCGTCGCGTAACTCTAGATGCTGTTGCGGCGCCACTTGTTGGCGAAGTTATGCTGGATTTAACCAAAGATTTAGATTTTGAAGCAGTCGGTGGTTTAACTCTGGGCGCAGATCCAGTTGCAACTGCAATGATGCATGTCGCTGCTAGTAAAGGCCGCAACTTAGATTCTTTTGTAGTTCGTAAAGCCGAGAAGGCACATGGTTTGCAACGACGGATTGAAGGACCTGATGTAAAGGGGCGTCGAGTTCTTGCAGTTGAAGATACGTCAACAACAGGTGGCTCGGTTATGACAGCGGTAGAAGCACTTAAAGAGGCTGGCGCAATTGTTGTTGGCGTTGCAGTTATCGTCGAGCGTGGAGCGGCGCCACTAATTGCAGAGAATGGATTAGCTTATTTTGCGGCTTATCAACTCTCGGATTTGGGTTTGTAACTTAACTTAAATGTTTACGGCTTCGCCACTCTTTAAAAATCTCCCAAAAGATTGGTGCTATCGAGATAATTACGATTATTGCAACAATCGGGAGTACATACTTATCTACAGAACCCTTTAATTTTTCACCTAAAACATATCCGCCCCAGATAAACCCTTGTGTCCAAACTACAGCACTGGTTGCATTCCAAAGAAAGAATTTCTTGTATGACATTCTTGCGATACCCGCGGCAGGATTAACTAAGTGTCGTACAACTGGAATAAACCTTCCAAGAAAGATCATCTTTCCAATCCCGTACTTATCAATCCATTTCTGCAGCGTCTTTAATTTCCTAGGATTGAAATATTTAGAATCTTCTCGACCAAACAATTTACTTCCATAGGCATATCCCAACCAATGACCGAACTGGGATCCAGCAATTGCAAATAACGGGGCCCCAATAGCAAGCTCGCGCAGTGAAAGATGAATCTTTATAACGGCACCAGTACCGGAAGCTGCAAGGCCAGCCATAAATAGAAGCGAGTCGCCAGGAAGTCCGATCACGATCGGCAGCCCTGTCTCGATAAAGAGGATTAGGAATATCCCGGCTAGGCCAAATGAGTTGATTGCGGACTCGGCATTAAAGGCGTGGAGTATGTCCATAGGCGGCGAAATATACCCAGTTAACAGCCCTCTATTTCCCGATATACCTATTTATTTGCATCTACTAGCAGTTCTATGTGTAACCTTTCAGCCTCATGGGTCCCAAGGCTGGGGTTCAAAATTTACCGACAAGTTCATCGACGCACACTTATAGGAGATCTTCGTGGAAAATCTGGTCCATGTAACTGGTTCCAACCTGACTTACGTTTATATAGTTCTAGGCATTTCGTTATTAGCTCTCGCTATCGCCTACGCACTGCGCGCCCAAGTATTAGCCGCGGATGAGGGAACCGAGAAGATGAAGGAGATTGCCGCCGCTGTACAAGAAGGCGCAGCCGCCTATCTTAATCGTCAATTTACGACGCTCTCTTGGTTTGTTGGAATTGTTTTCTTTCTACTTTTCGCACTTCCAGGAGAATTTGATATCCGCCTTGGGCGATCAATCTTCTTCCTATTAGGCGCACTATTTTCTGCCGCTGTTGGATACAACGGAATGTGGCTCGCAGTTCGCGCGAATGTTCGCGTTGCAGAAGCTGCTCGTCAAAAATCTGCTGAGAAAGCAGTTCGTATCGCATTCCGTACCGGTGGCGTTGTGGGCATGACAACAGTTGGTCTTGGGCTACTTGGCGCTTCACTCGTTGTTGCGATTTATCGCGAGAGCGCCCCAGCAGTTCTTGAAGGATTTGGATTTGGGGCCGCAATGCTTGCGATGTTTATGCGCGTTGGTGGCGGAATCTTTACTAAGGCAGCGGATGTCGGCGCTGACCTTGTTGGAAAAGTTGAACAAGGTATTCCAGAAGATGATCCTCGTAACCCAGCAACAATTGCAGATAACGTAGGAGACAACGTTGGTGACTGCGCAGGAATGGCCGCAGACTTATTTGAATCATATGCAGTAACACTTGTCGCTGCTTTAATTCTTGGTAAAGCTGGTTTTGGTGATGCTGGTCTAATTTTTCCACTAATTGTTCCTGCAATTGGGATTGTTACAGCGATAATCGGAATCTTTATTACTCGACTTCGCCCAACAGATAAGTCAGCAATGCAGGCTATTAACCGGTCATTCTTTTTATCTGCAATAATTTCCGCGGTACTTGTTGCATTTGCAACTTATACCTATCTTCCTGCATCTCTTAAACAAATGTCTGGCCTATCAAGTGAAGCCGCAGCTGTTGATATTAATCCTCGCGTCCTTGCTATCGGCGCAGTATTAATCGGAATTATTTTGGCCGCTGCAATCCAATTGCTAACAGGATTCTTCACAGAAGTTGGTCGACGTCCAGTAAACGATGTTGCCGCTTCTTCCAAAACCGGCGCTGCAACAGTAATTCTTGCTGGTATTTCAATCGGATTTGAATCAGCCGTTTACTCTGCACTGCTTATTGCAGCATCAGTATTTGGGGCCTTCTTACTCGGTGGTGGATCAGTTGTTCTTTCACTATTCGCGGTGTCATTGGCGGGAACAGGTTTACTCACAACAGTTGGCGTAATTGTTGCAATGGATACCTTCGGACCTATCTCAGATAACGCGCAAGGAATTGCGGAAATGTCTGGTGATGTCAAAGGTGAAGGCGCACAAATACTTACCTCACTTGATGCGGTTGGAAATACAACAAAAGCAATTACCAAAGGAATCGCAATTGCAACAGCAGTTCTTGCTGCGACAGCTCTCTTCGGTGCATTCACTGATGCGATTAAAGAAGCCGCACATAAAGTTGTTGGTGACGGTGCGTTAGCACTTCAATACCAAGGAATTTTGGATGTAGCTGATCCACGCAACTTGGTTGGCCTAATAATCGGAGCAGCGGTTGTATTTATGTTCTCTGGTCTTGCTATCAACGCAGTTTCACGCGCAGCCAGCGCAGTTGTATATGAAGTTCGTGAGCAATTTAGATTGCACCCAGGAATTATGAAAGGTACTGAAAAACCAGAATATGGTCGCGTAGTTGATATTTGCACACGTGATTCATTGCGCGAACTTGTAACACCAGGGCTGTTAGCCGTAATGGCGCCAATCGCTGTTGGTTTTGGTTTAGGTGTTGGTGCGCTCGGTGCTTACCTTGCTGGTGCAATTGGTACCGGAACACTTATGGCGGTATTCCTTTCAAACTCAGGTGGTGCGTGGGATAACGCAAAGAAGATGGTTGAAGATGGAAATCACGGCGGCAAAGGCTCTGATGCCCACCACGCAACAATCGTCGGTGACACAGTTGGAGATCCATTTAAGGACACTGCTGGTCCTGCAATTAACCCACTAATTAAAGTTATGAACTTGGTTGGATTACTTGTAACTCCAGCAATTGTGGAGTTTGCACTAAATGGCCGAGGGGTTTATTCAGCGTCCATCGCGATATTCGCAACGTTGGTAATTGTTATCGCACTGATCCGCGGTCATCGTGGGTCAACCAACATTATTTAACTCAAGTTGGGCATAAAACTTGTAATCGTTGAGTCTCCCGCGAAGGCGCGCAAAATTGGCGGCTTCCTGGGAGACGATTACGTTGTCGAAGCATCTGTAGGGCATATCCGCGATCTGCCACAGCGTGCAGCTGACATCCCAAAGGAATACAAGAAAATCGCCTGGGCAAAAGAGGGTGTGAATATCGAAGAGGGCTTCGAGCCGCTTTATGTAATTAATCCAGATAAGAAGGCGAAAGTTTCAGAGTTAAAGGCCTTAATGAAAGATGCGGATGAATTAATTCTCGCAACTGACGAGGACCGCGAAGGCGAAGCAATTGCCTGGCACTTGATTGAAGTTTTACGTCCCAAGATTCCAATCCGTCGAATGGTCTTTCATGAGATCACAAAAGAAGCGATTCAAAAAGCGGCTAATGAAACTCGTGATTTAGATTATCGATTGGTTGATGCCCAAGAAACTAGAAGAGTTTTGGATCGCCTATTTGGTTACCGGCTCTCACCTGTTTTATGGAAGAAGGTAATGCCACGAATTTCCGCTGGCCGAGTGCAATCAGTGGCAACAAGGCTAATCGTGGAACGTGAACGTGAACGTATGGCTTTTATCTCTTCAAAGTGGTGGGATCTAACTGCCCAATGTGATGCAGGATTTAGTGCGCGCTTATTATCTTTAGATGGAAAACGCGTTGCTGCAACAAATGACTTTGATGCGAATGGTGGGTTAAAAGAGAGATCCGTTGCAAACATTCTCTTGCTCGACGAGGCTGGAGCAACCGAGCTGGTCCAAGGCCTTACCGGAAAACCCCTCACCGTTAAATCAACCGAAGAGTCACCGCGCACCGAACGACCTAAGGCGCCCTTTACAACTTCAACAATGCAGCAAGATGCCGGATCAAGACTTGGTTGGGGCGCACAGTTAACAATGCGAGTGGCGCAACGATTATATGAAAACGGGTATATAACTTATATGCGTACAGATTCAGTAACGCTCTCTCAAAGTGCGATTGAATCAGCAAGAGCTTCTGCAAAATCTTTATACGGCGCTGAATATATTCCGACCACACCAAGAGTTTATGAAGGTAGATCCAAGAACGCACAAGAAGCACATGAAGCGATTCGCCCTGCCGGCGAAACTTTTCGAACACCTGGTGAACTAGCACCAGAACTATCGCGCGATGAGTTTGGGTTATACGATTTGATTTGGAAGCGCACAATCGCTTCACAGATGTCTGATGCCAAAAAGATGCAGATGCGCGTTGATTTTGGCGTTGAAACTAAAACTGGAAGCGCGGCAATCTTTCGTGCAAATGGTTCGGTCATAACATTCCCCGGCTTCTTGGCGGCGTATGAAGATATCGTCGAAGATAAAGCCGGAGATGATGAAACCGCAGATACCGATAAACGCTTACCGCCCATGGATGTTGGTGATTCAATAAAAGTTTCGAATTACATCTGCGAAGGTCATGAAACAAAGCCTCCTGCTAGGTATACCGAGCCGACCCTAGTTAAGAAGTTGGAGGAACTTGGAATCGGGCGCCCTTCAACTTTCGCATCAATCATGAGCACAATTCAAGATCGTGGTTATGTTTCAAAGCGTGGACGCGCACTTGTACCAACATTTCTTGCCTTCTCCGTAACCGGTTTATTAGAACAACATTTTGGAAAATTAGTTGATTACGAATTCACCGCTTCGATGGAAGAGGATCTAGATCGCATTGCAAATGGTGAAGAAGATCGTGTTGCTTGGCTGACGAAATTCTTCTTCGGCACTGAAGGCAATCCTGGCCTAGAAGCGCTTGCGGCGGATCTTGGCGCTATTGATGCCCAACAAATCAACACCATGAAAATGGGCGAAGATATAGAAATTCGTGTCGGCCGCTTCGGTGCATATATTCAAAA
>QYQH01000034.1 GCA_007280395.1 Actinomycetales bacterium
CCAGGTGCGGAACAATCGTTCCATCTAAATCAGTTGCAATTAACTTAGGGCGTTTACCGGAAATCATAGAGAAGGCACCAAAGTATCCACGCCCAAGAACGGACGAAGCGCCTTTGGAATATTAATGGAGCCATCTTTATTCTGGTGATTTTCAAGAATCGCAACAATCATTCTTGGTACTGCAACTAAGGTGCCATTTAACGTTGCTACAGGCTTGGTTCCACTCTCATCTCGGTATCTAATATTTAAGCGGCGAGCTTGAAATTCTGTGCAATTAGAGGTGCTCGTGACTTCACGATAAGCGTCTTGGGTAGGAATCCAGGCTTCACAATCAAACTTACGGATCGCACTTGAACCTAAATCACCAGATGCAACATCTATTACGCGGAATGGGACTTCCATTGCTCTTAGGAAATCTTTCTCCCATTCAAGAAGTCGAAGGTGTTCAGCCTTTGCATCTTCAGGTTTAATGAATGAAAACATTTCAACTTTATCGAATTGGTGGACGCGAATAATTCCGCGGGTATCTTTGCCGTAAGTACCGGCTTCACGTCGGAAGCATGAAGAATAGCCGGCATATCGAATTGGTAAGTTCTCTACAATTTCATCCATGTGATACGCAGCAAGTGGAACTTCACTAGTTCCTACTAAATAAAGATCATCTTCTTCTAAGTGATAAACATTTTCTGCTGCTTGGCCAAGAAAGCCTGTGCCCTCCATCGCTGCTGGATTTACAAGTACAGGTGGAATAACTGGAATAAATCCGGCTTTCACTGCAGATGCAATTGCATAATTAACTAGTGCGAATTCCAACATGGCTCCTGGGCCAGTTAAATAATAGGAGCGAGAGCCTGCGACCTTAGCGCCGCGCTCGGTATCAATTGCCTTTAAGATTTTCCCAAGTTCAACGTGATCTTTCGGCGGAAAGCCCTCACTCTTGAAATCTCGAGGCTTTCCAATCTCTTCAATAACTTTGAAATCTGCTTCACCACCAACTGGTGCTTCTAAATCAATTAAGTTAGAAATTTTTAACAGTAACCCACGTGCAACCTCTTCGAGTTCGCTCCGTTTTGAATCGGCGGCTTTAACTCGGCTAGCCAAATCCTGTGCATTCTCCAACAAGGCCGCTCTCTCTTCGCCCTTCGCGGCACCAACTAATTTAGATAGTGCGTTCTGTTGCGCACGTAAGGTTTCAAATTCACTTAACGCTGCGCGACTAATCGCATCTGCCACTAGAAGTTGATCAACGACCGCCTCATCTTCGCCACGGACTTTTTGGGAGTGGCGTACCGCTTCAGGATTTTCGCGCAGTATTTTTAAATCAATCACGTACGCAAGCCTACCTAGTTACTTTTGCCAACACGGGGATATGAACCAAGAAAACGAATATCTTCACAAATTTTTCGAACGCCTTCGACGGCGGTTGCAACTTTGGGTTCATCGATATGGCCTTCAGCATCAATAATGAAATGGTAATGGCCAAGTTCGCGACCAGTTGGGCGAGATTGAATAAAAGTTAAATTCACATCTTGTTTTGCAAATTCAGTGAGAATTTCAAGAAGCGCACCTGCGTGATCAATTCCGATAAAAGCAACAAGCGAGGTGCGATCATTCCCGGTTGGCTTTGGAGTTGCACCAGGCTTTTGGGCGATGACGAATCTGGTTACAGCACCATTGTTATCACCGACATCACTTGCAATAACCTTTAAGCCATAATTTTCTGCAGCAATTTCAGAGGCAATTGCCGCATCATAATTACCATCGTTTAAACCTTTAGCTGCGGCGGCGGTCGATGACATTTCAATTATTTCTGCCTGCGGATAATTTTTTGCCACATAAGACCGACACTGCGCTTCGGCATGTGGATGAGTTGCAATCTTTGTAATTGGCTTACCGGTGTTCTCTGGCAAAATCATTAAGGAGAATGAGACTGGAAGCGTTGTTTCTGCTGTGACAACTAGAGGTGTACCAACAGCGAGTTCATCAAGCGTCCTTGAGACAACCCCTTCGACTGAATTTTCAATTGGTACTAATACTTTTTCGGCTTTGCCTTCACGCACTGCATCAAGCGCAGCGGTGACATTTGAATATGGAACCAAAACATCTTCGGCCTTTGAAATCCGGCGCAACGCCGCCTCCGTGAAAGTCCCTGCAGGACCCAAGTATGCGTAGGTTGTCATGAGATAAGAGTAACCGAGGCTTCATACTGCTTGTTAACGATATTTTTTAAAGAACTCACTTAATAGCGCGCCGCATTCACTTTCATATACACCGGAAATTACTTCAATAAGATGCGGCGCCCTTGGATCGCGCAATACATCCCAAACTGAACCTACCGCTCCTGCTTTCTCGTCCCATGCTCCAAAAACTAAGGTTTTAATCCGAGCTTGTGCAATAGCACCAGCGCACATTGCGCAGGGTTCAAGGGTTACAACAATCGTGTGGTCATCCAAGCGCCAAGAGTTATTTGCAAGTGCAGCGGCGCGAAGGGCGATAATTTCAGCATGCGCACTTGGATCTTTATCAACTTCACGACGGTTGCTTCCAGTGCCAACTAAGTTTCCAAGTGCGTTGAATACAAGTGCTCCTACTGGCACATCGCCAGTTGCGAGCGCAGATTTAGCAACTTCAATCGCTTGCTGCATTTCTTCTTCGTAAGAGTTAGAAAATAAAGACAATCTTTATTGACCTTCATAAAATTGCGCAAATTGATTTCCAAAACCTAACTTTGAAGCAATTGCATCTAACTGTTCATCAGGAAAAAGTTCTGGGTCATCACAGAGCGCTTCAAGTTCCATTGCACTCATGCCTAAATCAGAGAGTAAATCAATATCTCCACCTGGTTGTGAATCATCGTCCTCTTCGGGAAAAGGTAAATCTAGAGCTTCAATCAAATCAGAAGCGAGATCGGATTCGAGCGCGTATGTAACATCACTAATCATCATCTGCATATGTGAACCAAGAGCTCGTACAACTAAGAAAAAATCTTCTCCAATTGCGATCAGAGCAATTGCGCCACCATTGGTCGCCTGCGAATTAAGTTGATCCATGATTGAACCAAGATCTCTGGCGTGCGTTAATTCCGCCACATTCCAGCGACCCTCTTCGTGCCACGCAATCATTCCAAAATCTTCAGCCATTGCGCTCACCTCCAGAATCCTAAGTTTCCTAAGTTTCCTAAGTTTTGAAGGCTTCATACTGACACTAAAGCGGGCAAGCGACAAGCCCACTGTGCGCGAGTAAGGTATGAGTCGTGAAGATTCTTGTTGCGGACCATCCATTACTTGCACATAAGTTGACCGTACTTCGGGATGAAAAAACTAACTCGCCGACCTTTCGCCAACTGACTGAGGAAATTGTTACCTTGCTCGCCTATGAAGCGACTCGAGAAGTGCGGACAACCCCGATAAAAGTTAAAACTCCAGTTGCGATTGCAGAAGGTGTGGCACTCACAAAACCAAGGCCAGTTGTTGTCCCAATTTTGCGCGCGGGGCTTGGCATGCTTGAAGGAATGACGCGGCTAATGCCGACGGCTGAAGTTGGTTTTCTTGGCATGATTCGCGATCACGAAACTCTTCAACCATCTACATATGCAAACCGATTGCCTGATGATTTAACTGGACGTCAGTGCTACATCCTTGACCCAATGCTTGCCACAGGTGGAACTCTTGTCGCTGCTATTAACTATCTACTTGAACGTGGTGCGAGAGATATCACCGCAATAACAATCTTGGCTGCCCCTGAAGGAATTGCACTATTGGAGCGAGAGTTTGGCGGAAAGAATTTCCCAATCACAATTGTTACTGGCGCACTCGATGAAAAATTAAATGAAAAGGGATATATCGTGCCTGGTCTCGGCGATGCCGGAGACCGACTTTACGGAGTTGTATAAACTATGGCATCAACTAGCCCTGGTTACGGAATAACAATTCGTGTTGAAGGCCCACCATCTGCCCAACCTGTTGCTGAAGTTACAACAGCAATAACTGCAGCCGGGGCAGCGATAACTGCGCTTGATGTTGTCGAATCTTTCTTGGATCACGTAGTAATTGATGTGACTTGTGATGCAATGGATGCCGAGCATGCTGAGGCAATTACCGCTTCGATTGCGAGACATCCTGATCTAATTGTTCGCAAAGTTAGTGATAGAACATTTTTATTGCACTTAGGTGGAAAAATTGAAATTCAATCTAAGGTTCCGTTAAAAACTCGCGATGACTTATCTCGCGCATACACGCCTGGTGTTGCCAGAATTTCACAGGCAATTGCCGCTGATAAATCTGATGCGCGGCGCTTAACGATTAAGCGAAATACAGTTGCTGTTGTTACAGATGGTTCAGCCGTTTTAGGACTTGGAAACATTGGGCCTGAAGCGGCACTTCCCGTTATGGAGGGAAAGGCTGCGCTATTTAAGCGCTTTGCCGATGTTGATGCTTGGCCCGTCTGTTTAGATACCCAAGATGTTGATGAGATTGTTCGAACTGTACAAATTATTGCCCCAGTTTATGGCGGTATAAATCTTGAAGATATCTCGGCGCCAAGGTGTTTTGAAATAGAACGTCGACTCCGTGATTTGTTAGACATTCCAGTCTTTCATGATGACCAACATGGAACTGCGATTGTTGTCTTGGCAGCGCTGACAAATGCCCTTAAGTTTGTTAAGAAAGATCTCGCTAACACGAAGATAGTTATGAGTGGGGCTGGAGCAGCAGGTACTGCGATTGCTCGTTTACTTGTTGCAAGTGGCGCAAAGAACATTATTGGATACGATAAAGATGGTTTGGTATCCGAACATAAAGCTGGCGATGAAGAGATGCGCAATTGGTTCGTTGACAATTGTTCCCCTGGAGATTTCAGTGGGAGTATTTCCCAAGCACTTGTGGGGGCTGATATTTTTATCGGCGTAAGTGCGCCTAATGTTTTAAAAGAATCTGATATCGCTGCGATGGCTCCCGGAGCTATAGTCTTTGCACTTGCCAATCCAGATCCAGAAATTGACCCAACTATTGCTAGAAAATATGCGGCGGTAGTCGCAACTGGCAGAAGCGATCAGCCAAATCAAATAAATAATGTGCTGGCATTTCCGGGAATCTTCCGTGGGCTCTTAGATGGTCGAATTTCAAAGATCACCGATTCAATGCTAGTTGCAGCGGCTGATGCGATCTCGTCTTGCGTTAACTCTGAACAACTGAATGCAAACTTCATCGTTCCAAGTGTTTTTGATGTACAAGTTGTTTCAAAGGTTGCTGAGGCGGTAAAGCTTGCCGGGAAAACTACCGCTTAAATATTCGAGATTGGCCACCAATAATCACGCCTAAGTAAGTCATAACAATTCCGGTAACTAAGTACCAGGAAACGGTATTGCTATTTGTTGGTGAGAAAATATCAATCAATAGCGAACCAATTAACGTTCCACCAACGCTAAATAGTGTGAATGTAAGAACGCCGAGGTGTTGAACTATCGTTGAAGTGAATGCAATGTACAAGACGCCAATTGTGCCGCCGGTATAGACCCACCATGGTCCGCTCGGTAATGGCACGATGGCATTACCTTTAAGAATAAGAAGTGCAAATAGTAAAATCACAAGAGTTGAAGTTCCCATTACAAAATTCAAAAGTGATGTAGTGAAGCTCGCTTTCGAATGCTCATTGATCTGACCATTTAGCGCTCGTTGCACTCCAACTAACGCTCCTGCAAGAACCGCAAGTAGAACTGCAATTAGTGAGAATGAGGCAATTGAAATCCGATCTAAAACTGAAATAAGCACCGCAAAAACCGTTATGAGGGCCGCGGTAACCCGACGTTTGGAAATTAGTTTTTTGCCGCCACCAGTTAGTCCGATTCGATCGACCACTAAAGACATTGCTGTTTGCCCCGCGATTGAAGCGACGGAATAAAGAGCGACTCCTATAAGCGGAACGACTTGGGTTTGAAGTACTACGAAACTTCCACCTATAACGCCGGCAAATAACCGCCACTTTGGAATTTTCTTCGCTATGACCGCGCCTCGAAGATTGCGAATTCCATTCTTGATTGCGCTATTAAATGGCGTAATCAATGTGATAACTATTAGCCCAGAACCAAAAGAGACCAGCGCAGCTTCAGTACTATTCCCAAGTAAATGTGAAAGTTCACCATTAGCTCTAGATTGCAGAGCGATCATTACTCCCGAGATTGCGGCGAGCAATTCTAGTTTGGCAATATTTGAGTGCGCGCTATTAATTTTCGAGCCCTTCTAACTTATCGGTTGCTTCAAGCCAATACTCTTCTACTTCGCTCTTCTTTTCTATACTTGCTGCTAATTCGTCCATGGTACTCCTGAGCTTCTCATGGTCAAAAGCCAACTCTTCCTGCTTCTTCTCTAGCCCAAGAATTTCAATATCAATTTTTGAAATGTGCCTCTCGTATTTTGCAATCTCTTTTTTTAACTCTTTAATCTCGATGATATTTGATGTCTTGCTTTTTGGAGCCGATGAATTATTGAGTTGCCCGCTATCTGCACGGAGCTTCAAATACTCATCAATTCCACCAGGTAGATCGCGAAGTTTTGCATCACCCAGCAGTCCAACAAAGCGATCACAGACGCGTTCTAGAAAGTATCTATCGTGTGAAATAACTAAGAGCGTGCCACCAAAAGAATCTAATAAGTCTTCTAACGCTGTCAAAGTTTCGACATCAAAATCATTTGTTGGTTCATCTAGTAGTAAAACATTTGGGCTATCCATCAGAAGCCTAGTTAGTTGCAATCTACGGCGTTCACCGCCAGATAAATCCCCGACTGGAGTCCATTGTGAATTGGTATTGAAACCTAGCCGTTCGCATAATTGGCTTGCTGAAAGTTCTTTGCCATTTCCAAGTTGCACTTGGTTTGCGACCTTCTCTACCGCCTCCAAAACCCGCCAAGTAGGATCTAACTCTTCTAAGTGCTGTGACAAGAAGGCTGCTTTAACTGTTATTCCGGTTGTTATCTTTCCGGCAACCGCTGTTATCTGACCTAATAACGCACGAATCAGCGTTGTCTTGCCGGCGCCATTTACACCCACAACCCCAATTCGGTCTCCTGGTCCAACGTTCCAGTAAAGGTCTTCGAGAATAAGTTTTTCGCCAGCTTTAATTGTTGCATGGTGAATTTCAAAAACAGTATTACCTAATCTATTTGCAGCAAAATTTAAGAGCTCGGATTCATTTCTTGGTGGTGGTTCATTTGCAATTAGCGTATTTGCAGCTTCAATTCGGAACTTTGGTTTCGCAGTTCGGGCCGGCGCACCGCGACGCAACCAAGCCAACTCTTTGCGAATTAACATATTCCGCTTGCCATCTTCAACGGTTATTTGGCGGGCTCGCTCTGCCTTTGAAAGTACATATGCTGAATATCCACCTTCGTAAGCTAAAACTTTCCCATCAACAACTTCCCAAATTTGTTCTGATACTTCATCCAAGAACCATCGATCGTGGGTAATAACTACTACGGCTAACTTGGTATTTCGCTTTATGTATTCTGCAAGCCAGGCAACTCCTTCGACATCCAAGTGATTTGTTGGCTCATCTAGTAAAACTAAATCAAAGTCTGCAATTAATAACTTTGCAAGATGCACTCGGCGCCGTTCGCCACCTGAAAGATTTGAAATTTTTCGGTTTAAGAGTTCTGCGCTAAATCCACCAAATAGACCAGTTAATACTTCACGGACTTTTGCATCACGAGCCCATTCATGTGTCTTTGAATCCCCAAGGACTACATCTCTTACTAATGAGGTTTCACTCAAATCATCTACTTGACTCAAGATCCCGATATTTACCGAGCCAGCTTTCGCAATTCGCCCTTCATCAGGTGGTTCAATTCCAGCCATGACTTTCAAGAGCGTGCTCTTGCCGCCGCCATTTCGACCAACAACTCCAATGCGTTCGGCTTCATTAACGCCAAGTGAGACGCTATCTAGAAGTGCACGGATATCAAATGCCTTTGAAACTGATTCAAGATTTAATAAGTTTCGGCTGGCCATTGCCCAAGAGTATTTGACGATTGCTAGAGTACGTAAATGGACGTTACAGATAGAACTTATGCGCTGGAATTAGATGCAAATGATCCACTTGGAAAGTATCGCGCCGAGTTTGTAATACCCGATTCCAATATCTGTTATTTAGATGGTAATTCATTAGGCCGCCTGCCCCATAAGACGATTAAAGCAATCAATGATTTCTTGATTAATGGTTGGGGCGCAAAAGTGGTCGAAGGTTGGGGTGAATGGATCGAGGAGCCTTTCACAACCGGAGATTTAATCGGACGAGCAACACTCGGTTCCGCACCTGGCCAAGTTATTGCAACTGACACGACTTCGGTAAATTTTTATCAATTAGTTGGCGCTGCTCTTGCTGCAAGACCAGGGCGCAAAACCATAATTATTGATGAGGCAAACTTTCCAACAGACCGATACATCTTGCAGGGCTATGCCAAAGAGCGTGGCTTGAATTTAATTACTATAAATAATGAAGACCCCACCATTTCAAAGCATGAGCAGATAACTTCAGAAATTCTGGAAAAATATCTTAGTGATGATGTTGCACTTGTCTCCTTTGAAGTAATCCAGTATCGCTCTGGCGCTAGAAATAACGTAAAAGAGATAACAGATCTGGCTCGCAAATTTGGTGCATTCACTATTTGGGATTGCAGCCACGCCGTAGGCGCCTTAGATTTACAATTTGATAAAGATGGTGTTGATCTTGCCGTTGGTTGCACTTACAAATATGGAAGCTCTGGACCAGGTGCACCAGCATGGATGTATGTTTCTAAGCGGGTTCAAAGTGAGTTGCAAGTTCCGATTCAAGGATGGCACGCCCAAGAGAATATGTTCGCAATGGGTTCAACATTCAATAAGGCAGAAGGGTTAGCTGGTTTTCAAATTGCAACACCATCAATAATTGCACTTCGATCAATCCAAACATCATTTGGAATTATTGAAGAAGCCGGCATAAAAAATATCGAAGCGAAGTGCGCAAAAGGAACTGAAATGATGGTTGCCCTTTTTGATGCTTGGTTAGTTGAATTGGGTTTTACGCTAAATACCCCACGCGACGCTAAAGAGCGTGGTGGGCATCTTTCATTGGTGCATCCAGAGGCAAAGCGGATTGCTTTTGCACTTCGAGAATTTGCTGACGTTATTCCAGATTACCGAGCACCGAACTCGGTCCGGCTCGCAATTTCACCGTTGCAAAATTCCTATGTTGAAATTTGGGATGGCTTCCAGCGCTTGCGTGATTTAGTTTCAACGCGTCAGTACGAGAAAGTGCAGAACACCAACTCTAAAGTTACTTAATTTCATCCAACCAGTTTTGTAATAATTTGTGGCCATGCTCAGTCAAAATTGATTCCGGATGGAATTGCACCCCTTGAATTGGCAGAGATTTATGCCGAACACCCATAATCACGCCTGACTCTGAACGTGCTGTAATTTCCAACACTTCTGGAAAATTCTCTTCTTTGATTGCGAGTGAGTGATATCTGGTCGCAATATAATTTTGTGGAATATCTTTAAAAATTCCAGCTTCGGTGTGGTGAATATGTGAAATCTTGCCATGCAGAAGTTCCGGTGCGCGGTCTACGGTTCCACCGAAAACTTCACCGATTGCTTGATGACCTAAGCAGATTCCAAGTAAAGGCATACTTTTCTCAGTTGCATACGCGATTGCATCAAGGGTGCCCGCGGCCTCACTTGGGTGCCCTGGCCCAGGGGAGATTAAAATTCCATCAAAATCTGAGAAATTAATACTCTTTAGCTCATCGTTGCGGACGACAGTTGTCTTTGCACCAAGCTCATTCAAATAATTTACTAAGTTGAAGACAAATGAATCAAAGTTATCTACGACGAGAATATTGGGTGCGCTCATGCTTTGCTACCTACTTCTTGGGTATAGCTTCCCCAGTCATTTAATAATTTAAGTGCGCTTCCAGAATCGATTGCATCGATTGCACTTTCGATCCCAACCTTTATCTGCTCATGAATATCTTTTTCATGTTTTCCGTTATAAGAGGCAATTGTTAAACCTGAATTCAATAAAAGCGCATCTCTGATTGGACCTTGCTTGCCAGCTAGATAATCGCGAATAATTACGGCATTTTCTGCCGGCAATCCACCACGCAAGGTATCAACTGAAGCTCTTTTGAATCCAAAATCCTCTGGTGAAATTTCAAAATCTTTCTGCTTACCATCAAATATTTCTCTTACCTTTGTTGATGTCGCGATGGTTATTTCATCCATTCCATCATTACCACGAACAATAAAACCGTCAGCGCCCCGATTACGCATAACTTCGCTCATCAAATCAAAACGATTTAGCGGTGCAATCCCAAGTGCGAAAGCTTTTGGTTTACTGGGATTCGAAAGTGGTCCGAGCACATTAAATACTGTTGGCTTTCCAATTGCGCGACGTGCGGGCGCTGCATATCGAAGCGAGCTGTGATATTTAGTTGCCTTCATAAAAGCAATCCCGAATTTACTTATTGAATCCTCATTGGTCTTGCCATCTAAATCGATGTTTACCCCAAGTTCAATAAGTACATCTGCAGAGCCCGACTTAGAGGTCGCAGCAACAGATCCATGTTTTGCAACTATGCTGCCTGCGGCGGCGGCGATAATCGCAGAAGTTGTTGAAATGTTTATTGTATTGAAGCCATCACCTCCAGTGCCAACAGGGTCTACTGCACGTTGTGAAATATTAATTGGAAGGGCATATCGATACATAATGTTGATAAAGAATTCGATTTCTTCTGGCGTCTCACCCTTAGCGCTGAGCGCTGTTACCCAATTCGCAATTTGTTCATCAGTGAGCTTGCCTTGAAGAATCTCGTTCATAATCCAGTCAGCAGATTCGGCGGAATGATCACGACCAATTTTTAAATCGCTTATCAAGGATTCAATACTTATGGACATGTTCCTCCTTTTTGAACTTTTTGAACTTATTAATTCCCCGCTAGCAAGAATAGGTGTCAGTGTAGACTGTCCAAATGCTCGTCTGCCTCCCCCTTTTGCGAAGCTCAATCGGAGCGCGCTGATGTCGTTATTTGATCAGGTTATGTCGCTCGAGCAATTTCGCGAGCATGCCAAAAAGAACAACATAATCCCACTTCATGTAAAGGTTTTCGCTAATTCTGAAACTCCGCTAACAATTTATAAGAAATTGGCGATGGGTAAAGAGGGAACTTTTCTTCTTGAATCCGCTGAGAATGATGGCAAGTGGTCGAGATACTCTTTTATTGGTTTACCAGCGGTTGCAACGCTTCGTGAAGAGAACGGCATTGGAATCTGGTCTGGCAGCGTTCCAGAAGGTGCGCCTAAGGGCGAGAAGAATTTGGATGCAATTAGAAAAACTTCAACGCAGTTGCGTTCACCTCGGATTGAAGGATTGCCCCCACTAACAAGTGGCTTAGTTGGATATTTAGGTTATGACGCAGTGCGAATTTTAGAGCGCATAGATAACCTGGCAAAAGATGATCTTGGTCTTCCGATGTATGAATTTTTATTGTGCAGTGATCTCGCGGTTTTTGACCATATAAATAATTCGTTAATTTTAATTGCAAATGCAATTAATTGGGATGGCTCGGATAATCGAATTGAAGAGAGTTACAACGAAACACTTGAGCGGTTAAAGGGAATTGTTAAATTACTTGAGAAGCCTGTCGATGTAGATATCCACTATCTGGAAACCGTAGCCGACCTGCCAATAGTTCGACGAACTGAAAAAGCAGATTTTATAACTTCGATAAATGAGATTAAAGAAGATATTTTCTCTGGCAATGCATTCCAAGTGGTTTTATCGCAAAGATTTGAGATTGAAACTTCAGTTGAACCATTCCTTATTTATCAAGCACTACGCTCTACTAATCCAAGTCCATATATGTATTTCATCAAACTTAGCTCTGGAATAACCATTGTGGGTTCTAGCCCTGAAGCCATGATTAAAGTTGATGACCGCAATGCAATGGTTCACCCAATCGCTGGAACTAGGCCGCGCTCTTCTAGCGCTGAGATTGATGCCCAGCTTGAAGCTGAATTATTAAGCGATCCTAAAGAGCGGGCTGAACACGTGATGCTCATAGATTTAGGCCGAAATGATCTAGCTCGGGTAAGTGAGAGCGGTTCGGTCGAAGTAATTGAATTAATGAAAATCG
>QYQH01000072.1 GCA_007280395.1 Actinomycetales bacterium
GCGCGTCGATGGAGTAACAGTCTCCTTTGGCGGTCTTCGGGCTCTCAATGATGTCTACTGTGAAATTGGGCAAAATGAAGTTGTAGGTTTGATCGGCCCTAATGGTGCGGGTAAGACAACTTTATTTAACGCACTCTGCGGGCTTGTTACTCCAGATCAGGGCAGATTTTTTCTCAATGGTGCAGAGCGAGCTTTCCCACGTACCGATAATTTAGTTGATCTTGGCATTGCACGTACATTGCAAGGTGTTGGTCTCTTTGGTGAATTAACAGTTCTAGAAAATGTGATGATTGGTGCTCAACACTTAGCACGAACTGGCTTAATCTCTGCAGCGTTAGCGCGCAATGGAAAAGATGAGAGTCGAATTCGCGACCGCGCGCGCATAGCACTAGAACGTGTCTATGCAGGAGGACTTGCAGATCGCCGAGCAGATACGTTGTCATATCCAGATACTAAACGTGTTGCAATCGCACGCGCACTTGTTAGCGAACCATCAATTTTAATGCTTGACGAGCCTGCCGGCGGCCTAGGTGCGCAAGACATTGAGTGGATGAATCTATTAATTCGTAATGTGAGTGCCCAGATGTCAGTGCTACTAGTTGAGCATCACATGGATGTTGTAATGAGCGTATGTAGCAAACTATATGTTTTAAATTTTGGTGAAGTCATTGCAAGTGGCAGCGCTGAAACCGTGCGACGCGACCCTGCAGTCATCGCCGCCTATCTTGGAACGGGGGCATAAATGGCGCTGACCGTTTCAGAGCTCACGATTCACCACGGTGCGATCTGTGCCATTAATAATGTCAGCTTTACGGTTCCACAGGGCCAATTAACTGCAGTCATTGGCGCTAATGGCGCCGGCAAGACCACTTTATTGCGAGCGCTTTCAGGCCTGAATAAGTCGACCCACGGCCATGCAACATGGAATGCACACAACCTTCTCCACTCAAAGCCTGAGTCAATTGTTCGTCATGGGGTTTCACATGTATCTGAGGGTAAAGCAGTCATTCCAGAGTTAACCGTTAATGAAAATCTTGAACTCGGTGCAATTTGGCGTAAAAATAAGAGAGAGACACGTGAGACAAAAGATCAGATAACGTCAATCTTCCCACGACTTGGTGAGCGCTTAAATCAGCGCACAGATACATTGTCGGGCGGTGAGCGACAGATGTTAGCTATTGGTCGAGCACTGATGTCAAAGCCACAGTTGCTGCTACTTGATGAACCTTCATTGGGCTTAGCGCCATTAGTTGTCGAACAGATATTTCAAACTATTAGAGACTTAACTACCACAATGGGTCTAACCGTAGTTCTTGTCGAACAAAATGCAATGGGTGCACTGAAGATTGCAGATAATGGAATCGTTTTGAATTTAGGAAAAGTTGCAGTTACTGGAACTGCCCAATCACTCATAGCCGATCCGCAAGTACGCGCGGCTTACTTGGGGTACTAATTATGTTTCAATTTATTAACACTTTACTCATAGGCATAACTGCCGGATCCATCTACTCCTTAATGGCCATCGCGATTGTTTTAGTGTGGCGCAGTACACGAGTAATTAACTTTGCCCAAGGCGGTTTAGCACTTGCGTCATCTTTTGTTGGCGCTTCAATCCTTGCACAGCAGATTTCTTTTTGGATTGCTCTTCCGATAGCAATGATTGCAGGAGCTCTTTTCTCTGCTTTAACTGAATACTTTTTATTACGCCCACTACTCAAACGCTCTGGTGACAAAGGCGAAGAGATTTTCTTACCAATTATTGCAACGCTGGGTCTGCTAGGAATTATTAAAACGATTCTTAACTTCACCTACGGAGACCGTATTGGTTCAATCCCACCACCTATTTCTGACAAAGGCTTTGTTGTGGGCGGGCAGGTTATTGCACTCTCACCCATGCGGATATTGATTCTAGGGATAGTGCTTTTCTTGATGGTTTTGCTTACATTTCTCTTCCAGCGAACCAACCTGGGCTTGGCACTGCGAGCATCCTCGTATTCCCCAGAAATCTCACGTCTTGCAGGTGTTCGCGTAGATGTTATCCGTACTGCAGGGTGGGCGATATCTGGAGCAGCTGGAGCCGCTGCAGGCATCTTGCAGACTACGAATGGCTCGGGAGCTATTTCACCAGAGTCTTTTGAATTTAGCTTGCTCCTTGTATTTGGATTTGTCGCTGCAGTAATCGGTGGAATTGAAAGTTTAATCGGCGCTGTTTTAGGTGGGCTCACTCTCGGAGTTATTTTAGCTTTTATCTTGATGTATATCGGTGGATCTCTTGTATTTTTCTCAGCCTTCTTAATATTAATAGTAATTCTTATAGTTCGTCCGCATGGAATTATTGGCGTTAAAGGTGGTCGTCGTGCATAAAGTTAAAACTCTACGATTTAAAACAGGAATTGGTTTTTTTCTGATTGGGCTTTGTGTATTTTTCTTAAGCAATGTCGTTGATGAATGGCGAGCATTTCAAGGTGCCACGGTAGCTGTCTATGTAGTTGCTATCGCATCGATTATTTTATTAACCGGATACTCAGGGCAGATTTCTCTGGGCCATGGTGCTTTATTAGGAATTGGTGCATACGCTGCAGCCCTTGCACAGATTTATGCGCATCTGCCAATCTGGCTGTGTTTTGTAACAGCAGTTTTAGTGACAGCGATTTTCGGTGCGCTTTTGGGAGTAGCAGCGGCACGATTGTCTGGGCCTTACTTAGCGGGAACAACTCTTGCATTGGCCGTCGGTCTACCTTCGATTGCAAGCCAGTTTTCAATCTTAGGCGGGGAGCAAGGAATTTCATTTAATGTGGGTTGGCCGCCATTATCTCTTGGTGCAGATTTTACCCAATATAAGTGGTTCTTCTGGATCGCGACAATTGCGGCGTTAATCATGATGTGGTTTCTTCAAAATATTCTGAGCTCTCGCTATGGTCGAATGTGGCGAGCTGTCAAAAGCAATTCCGTAGCTGCCGAACTGGCCGGGATCGGTATTGGCTCCTCAAAAGTTCTGGCATTCACTATCAGCTCTGGCGTGGCCGGCCTTGCCGGAGCCCTATTAGCCATGACAACTAACAACGTTTCTCCTAGCGTCTTTCCCCTTGCCCTCTCGTTTTCGCTGGCAACGGGGGCTGTTCTCTCTGGTGTAAACACCCTTGGGGGTGTAATGATTGGCTCATTAGCACTGGTCGCAATACCTGAAATCGCCTCCTCGGCCTCGAATCTGTGGAGCGAATCGGAGAATACGGCCATGATATTGCCCGAACTGAT
Organism: Actinomycetales bacterium; assembly: GCA_007280395.1. Lineage (GTDB taxonomy): Bacteria > Actinomycetota > Actinomycetes > Nanopelagicales > Nanopelagicaceae > AAA044-D11. The sequence continues at coordinate 3,256 of QYQH01000072.1, forward strand.
TGTCAGTGCGCTGTTAATTCTGACGGTTTTCTTAGCCCCTAAGGGACCGATTGAAAAACTTCGCGCTCGACATCGGCATTAAGTGAGTAGAGTTTTTGCACGTTAGTAGTAAAGAACGGCACGCAAACCCGCAAGGGCCCTCGATGAAAGGAACAACATGTCTAGTAAGGCTCGTCGCACACTTCTCATAGTTCAAGCGGTGATAGCTGTAGGTGCGCTATCACTTTCTGCATTGCCCGCGCAGGCGCTTTCACCACGCCAAGAGGTAGGTGTTACATCAAGTGCGATCAAACTTGGTATCACTCTGCCAATGAAGGGCTCTGCCAGCTTTGGCTATAACCAACTGCCTGATGCAATGAAGGCGTATTTCTCCTACGTCAATGCCAATGGTGGAGTAAATGGCCGCAAAGTTACGCTCGTTGTCAAAGATGATGGCTATCTTCCAAAGCAGGCAATTCAAAATACTCAAGACCTTATTGGAAAAGACAAAGTATTTGCCATGGTTGGCGCACTCGGAACTGCAAATAATCAAGCAGTTGCAGATGCAGTAAACCTAGGTCGCCGCGGAATCCCTAGCCTATTTATCAATACTGGCTTTAGTGGGTTCAATAATCGCAGTGCTTACCCAACTTCTTCAACGCTATTGCCTTCATATATTATGGAAGCAAAGATGATCTCTAAGTACGTAAAAGAGACATACGCTGATAAGAAGATTTGCCTGCTTTACCAAGATGACGATTTCGGTGATGATGCCCTCGTTGGTTTTGATAAAGATCATGGAAATCTAACCTTCACCTCAAAGATTGCATATCCATCACTGTCACAAGGTGTTGCTGGTGTTCCAGATTCTTGGGTAACTAAGTTCAAGGCAGCTGGATGTGAAGTACAGATCGTATTTGGTGTGTCTACTGCAACGCTTTACTTCGTTATGGGTGCAGCGAAAGCACAGTATGGACCTAAGTGGATTCTTGGCTCAGTGGGAGCAGATGTTGCTTCAATTAACCCAGCAACCATTCCATATATTATTGGTGCAACATCGATGTCGTTCTTGCCATCAGTAGTTGATCCAAAAGATGAATATGTAGCAAAGTTCAAGGAAATCCACGCTACTTATAACTCAAAGGCGAAGTTCAATAGCTGGGCACTTATCGGTATGAACGCTGCTTTCCTCACTGTTCAGGCGCTCAAAGCTGGTGGAAAGAAGCTGACACGTGCATCTCTTCTTGCAGCACTTGATTCTGATGGAGCAAAGTTTGCTAACGCTGGATTAGTTCCTCTGAACTATTCAAAGACCAGCAATGTTGGTTATAACGGATACTGGTTCGGTAAATTCAATTCAGCTGGTGACCTTGTACCAAATGACACATTCACATACACCGTTTACACAACTGATTCAGGAACTGGTGCAGTGGAGAAATCTTCTTACTCACGTCCAAGCATGCCAGCGAAGGGATTACCAAACTAATGAGAACTGCAACCTTTAAATCACGCGCTTTTGCGTTCATTTCAGCAACCTCGTTGCTTGCAGCCTTAGTTGTTGTCTCCCCAGCAACCGCTGCCGTTGCAACAGGTCCAACCTGTGATGCAGCTACTCCAGTACAAACGTGTACTGGAACGACTTCTGACGGTGCGCTCTATGAAATGCGCGTTCCTGCGACTTTCAATGGCACTGTCACAATCTGGTCACATGGATTTGGATCAAATACATCCTTTCCTTCAGCTGGGTTAACAATTGATTCATCAGCACAAATTGCACCTGGAAATAATGCCGCAGTCGTTAAATACCTAACCGATAAAGGCGTCGCAGTTATTGGTTCAGGTTTTAGTACCCAAGGCTGGAATCTTGATGAAGCGGTAAAGACAAATGCCGAACTCGTCGGAGTCTTTAAGGCAAAGTTCACGGATACTAAGAAAGTTGTGGCGTGGGGTTACTCCATGGGTGGAGGAATTACTCAAGCATTTGCCGAGCAACATCCAGAGCTACTCTCTGCTGCAGTTGTCATGAATCCAGTTGATGCATGGGATGCACAGAGCAAATACTTCGTTGACCTACTCTGGTTACTAAAGAACTGGTTTGATCCATCGATTAAATTGACGGGTTATGCCGCCGGCGTTACTGGAGATATCCAGATGCTTCAAGATATTGCCAAGTACACAGCCATGCTGCAGTCACTGCAAGCAAGCGTTGCTACTGGTGCTTGGCCAGCAACATCAAGTGCATCAGCAAAGGCACTTCAATCAGCTGGAATTCCATCACGCAGCGCTCTTCTTATGGTTGGTCGCTTAGCTGGTATCAGTGCACAAAGCTCATCATTTGATGGCATTGCTGGACCAGCGACAAGTGCTGTAACAGCTTGGCCGCTGGCTTATGCTCCAGCACTGGCAACCCTTGAAAATATTAGTGCGGTTATTGGCTACGCTCTTCTAGGTGCTCGCGATATGCAGTCCAAGATGGGTGGAGTCACCTTTGATAATTCAACAACGAATTATTCAAAACAATTAAGTGCCGCAGATCGCGCCGTTTATAACGCCGGCTTCAGTGGAAACACTGCAATTGCTGGAATGTTATCTACGCTCAACCCATTGAACCCAGATGCACCTCGCGTCAAGGCTGACCCTGTAGCACTGGCAAAGTCAAAGGCATCGATGTACCAGAGCACTGGCAAGATCAAAGTTCCTACAATTGTGATGATCGGTGAACACGATCCAGTAGAACCTGCTGGAATTGTTCAGCGAATGGCTGACCTATATGAGCAAGATTTTGCTGCAGCCAAAGAGGCCGCAAAGTCTACTAACCGTACAAACGGTTATGTTGCACCTCGACGTCAGCTAGCTGTGCTGTGGAGCGTGACTCCAAAGACTTGGTCTAAGTTCACTGCAGAGGGATTACCAATTCCAGTTGCAAAAACTCCAGGAACAGGACACACAAACTTCACGGCAGCTCAGTACACATTCCTGCTCGATGCAGCTCTTACAGCAGCATCGACCGGTGCTCTTCCACGTAAGTTAGAGGTCAATCAATCGTTAACAAAGTTGAAGTTAACTATTGATCGTGGCTCTGCTTATCCTTGGATGAAGCATTACACAACTAACTAATAGTTAGTTCGTTACTACAACAAAGAGGGGCCTGGGAAACCAGGCTCCTCTTTGCTTTACTATTGAGACCTCATGATTACAGTTGCCAGCCCTGAAGCAATGTTCGCACTTGGCTACTCACTTGCTCAGCATCTAGGCGTTGGAGATTTAGTTTTACTCAATGGCCCCTTAGGAGCAGGTAAAACACTTCTTGCGCAGGGAATAGGTAGCGGATTAGGCATTGATGACATAACTTCACCTACCTTTGTTATATCCAGAGTGCACAAAGGTGTCATTCCAATGATTCATGTGGATGCATATCGCTTACTCGATACTAATAATCCCAGCCTTTATTTAGATGATTTAGATTTAGATACAGAAAACTCTGTCACAGTAGTTGAATGGGGTGCAGATGAGTCGGCACGCCTAAACGATGACCGTCTCATAATTACTATTGATCGCAGCGATGAGATTCGAAAAGTGATTATTACGTGTATCGGTAAACGCTGGGATGGTTTTGCCCTATGACAGTCTCGTTGGCTATAGATACGTCAACCTCCCGAACATGTGTGGCGATAATTGAAGATGGTATGGCCTTATGGAGTGGTCACAAAGATGGTGCAACTGCGCATGGCCCAGCCTTGCCTGCATTAATAGCTGAAGCAATTACAGGTCGCACTATTGATGAAGTAGTTGTTGGAATGGGACCAGGACCATTTACTGGGTTAAGAATCGGAATTGTCTTTGCACGAAGCTTTGCTTTGTCAAGAAATATAGAAGTACGGGGCGTGTGTTCACTTGATGCAATCGCAGCGCAAGTTAATACAAATGATTTTATTATTACCGTTGATGCC
>QYQH01000056.1 GCA_007280395.1 Actinomycetales bacterium
CGCATTACATCGTCAGTGAAAAACTCCATGCCGCAGTTGCTGTGATGAATTACAAACCATTCCTTGGTGCCAAGTAGTTTGTATGAGATTACAAGTGAGCGGATTGCATCATCTGATGCCCGGCCACCTGCGTTACGAATAACGTGAGCATCTCCTTCAGATAGACCCGCATACTTTGCTGGATCTAGTCGTGCATCCATGCAAGTTAAAACTGCAAATTGACGCGCAGGAGGAAGAGCCAATGTACCCTTTTCCCCAAAGCTTTCGACATACTTCTTATTAGCATCTAATACTTCATTCAGAACTGACATCGATATTCTCCGCATTCAGATTTAACAAGAGCGTTTCTCTTGTTACGTGGGTGAAATTAGCAGGGTGAAATCAAAAAGAGAACTCAATTATTTCTCGCAACTGCACATAAATTGCATTGACCCGAAGTTCAAGTTCAAGCCCTTCGGCTTTGAGAAATCAAGCTTGATTGAATCCTTGTATGGCTTATCAGGCGTACAATCCATAAGGTGAGAGCGGTGAGAGCGGTGAGTTTGTAGGTATGTCCACGATAACGCTTTCTGCTCTTAACATTGAGAAGGAAAAAAATGAAATTCTTCATTCAATTTCTTTGGAGTTTCCCGAAGGAAAAATCATTGGTCTTTTAGGGCCAAGTGGGAGCGGAAAAACGACCATATTGCGATCTATCGTTGGTCTGCAACGGATAACTTCTGGAAGTATCTCGGTTCTAAATCAGCCCGCAGGAAGTAAGGCATTACGCTCGCAAATCGCCTATTCGACCCAGTCGGCTAGCGTGTATGGCGACTTAACTTGTACTGAAAATATTCGATTCTTCGCATCCCTCTTTAAAGAAAATGAGTTATCTGTAACTGAAATTCTTGAACTCGTTCAGTTAACTAAAAATCGAAAACAGCTTGCACAAACATTGTCTGGTGGCGAAAGATCTCGGCTTGCTTTGGCAACTGCTTTAGTTGGAAATCCTAAAATTATTATTTTGGATGAGCCAACTGTTGGATTGGATCCTGTCCTACGTGAAGAGCTATGGGGACTTTTTAGAAGATTATGTGAAAAGGGTAAGACTCTAGTTGTCAGTAGCCATGTCATGGAGGAAGCAGAGAATTGCGACCATTTGATCCTCTTACGAGATGGGAAGATTTTGGCTGAAGGGACGGTTTCGGAACTAAAGAAAATAACAGGAAAATCTGATATGGACTCAGTCTTTATAACTTTGGTGCGTGGAAAATGAATTTACATCGCTTACTTGCAAATTCGCGACGAGTGCTCCAGCAGTTGCGCCATGACCCTCGATCGATGGCCTTAATGGTCTTTGCCCCTGTACTCCTGTTGACAATTCTCAAGTACGTGTACTACCGCCAGCCTGAGGTATTCCAAAATGTTGCGGTTTCGATGCTCGGCGTATTTCCAATGCTAGTGATGTTTCTAATCACTTCAGTTTCTACCTTGAGAGAACGAACTAGCGGAACTCTTGAACGGCTTATGGTGAGTCCAATATCCAAAGTTGAGTTCATTGGTGGGTATGCAATTGCCTTTGGATTTGCAAGCTTCATCCAGGCGATCTTGGTCTCTTCATTTGCAATCGGCCCGTTAGGCCTAAGAATTCAAGGCTCTCAGCTTGCTCTTATTTGGGTAGCCATCTTGGATGCATTGCTTGGACTAGCCATTGGGCTTTTTGTAAGTTCATTTGCAAAAACTGAGTTCCAAGCCATTCAATTCTTGCCAGTTGTACTGCTTCCTCAATTGTTGCTCTCGGGATTGTTGGTACCTAGAAGTCAGATGCCTCGAACCTTGTCGGATCTTTCTAATGCATTGCCACTCTCGTATGCGATTGATGCAACTAGAAAAGTTGCAATGGGTTCGGAGTCAATCGTTCATGACTCATTAGTTATAGTGGCTTTTCTTTTTGGATTACTCTTGGTCGGCTCGCTCACGCTACATCGTCGGACCAGATAATAAGCCGCTCTTCTGGGGGCAAAGATAAGTGCCTTTAGAATAGCTCTGATACAGCGATCAGTGCAAAATATTTACAGCACGTGCAACTACGAGACCAACAACTATAAGAGATGTTGTTGATTGCAGAAGCATTAACAGTTTTGCCCATCTAGTTAATGGAATAACATCGGTTGGGCTAAATGCGCTGGCGTTTGTGAATGACATATAGAGATAGTCAAAAAACTTAGGATGCCAATCGCTAGGAGCATATTGCGGATCAGACATTTGTTGAAACATAAAGTCGGGCCACTCTTTTTTTGCTTCGGCTCTGGCGCCTGGTCCCCCACGATCCAAATCCCAGAACCAAAGGCTGAAGATAACGATGTTCGTTAACCAGATAGAGCCACCGGATGCAAGAAGTTGGGTTGCTGTTCCAATCCCACCGGAGATTAATTCTGATACTAATTTAACCGCTGATGCAGTGTTCGAAAGGGTCATTACGGTTGTGAGTGTGAACCCAATTAATCGTGTTGGTGGATGGTGCTTAGCAATGCGATTTGGACTTACGGCATAAAGCGCAATAAGAATTAGTACTTCTAGCAAACAAACCCACTTCTGAAAACTTAGCGACAGATTAGTTGGTAGCGAAAATTGCAAGGCGATGACAATTGCGACTACGACTGAAACGGGAAAACGATGTTCACCTTCGTTGGGTTTGCGCCAATGGGGTTGATGGAGGGTCATTGAATAAGGGTATGGCACACTCTCTTCTATGCATGAGTTCACACCCGAAGTCGAGGCACTTGCTAAAGAAGTTCTGGCATACAGCCTTGAACGCTTAAAGAGTGATCCCCCTTTAGATGGACCAAGGACTGCAGAAGATTTATTTAGCGAAGTTGGAAACACGATTACCTCAAAGGGCTTGGGCGGGCAGAAAGCGCTAGAAGTTTTCACTGAAGTATTAGCTAAGGCATGTATTTCTACCGATCATCCACGCAACCTGGCATTTATTCCTTCGGCGCCAAGTGAATTCGCAAACCTCTTTGATTTAGTTGTTGGGGCAAGTGCTTTGTATGGCGGCTCTTGGCAGGAAGGTGCTGGCGCAGTCTTCGCCGAAAACCAAGCGTTGCGTTGGTTATCTGATCTTGCTGGATTACCGCAATCTGCTGGTGGCGTTTTTGTTCAAGGTGGAACGATTGGAAATCTTTCGGCACTTGTTGTCGCAAGAGCTGAAGCCCGGAAGAAGTATCCAGATACGAAGCGCTTTGCTATCGCATGCAGCGAAGAGGCGCATTCATCAATAGTTGGTGCGGCAAGCGTTATGGATGTTGATGTCTTGAAGATTGCTACCGATGCAAATGGAAAATTGCAGGGCGAAGCTGTTGGGGATGCAATCGATAAATTGCATGCAAGTGGCGAGGTTCGAGTATTTGCAGTTGTTGCGACATCAGGCACCACTAATCTTGGAATTATTGATAACTTGGAGAGCGTTGGTAAGGCCGCACATGACCGTGGAATTTGGTTTCATGTTGATGGTGCTTATGGTCTGGCGGCTTTGTGTGCCCCATCTGTTCGTCCATTGTTTAAAGGTGTTGAAGCAGCTGATTCATTTATTGTGGATCCACATAAATGGTTATTTGCACCATTCGATGCTTGTGCACTTGTGTATCGAGATCCAAAGTTAGCGAAGGAAGTTCACACCCAACACGCTTCATATCTTGAAACTCTGCAAGATGATTCTTGGAATCCATCAGATTACGCAATTCATTTAACTCGCAGAGTTCGTGGTTTGCCATTCTGGTTCTCACTTGCCGCGCACGGTGTAGATGCATATACCGAAGCGATGGAACACTCATTGACTGTGGCGAAACAAGCAGCCGAGTTAGTTAAGAAGCATCCAAATTTAGAGTTATTTCGTGAACCCGAACTTTCAATTGTTGCCTTTACTCGCACAGGTTGGGAGAAGAGTGATTACCAAAAGTGGAGCGATAAGTTATTAGCCGATCAGATTGGCTTTATTCCACCATCATCACATAAAGGTAAGCCAATATTGCGCTTTGCAATCGTTAACCCTTGGACCAAGATTTCCGATATCGAAATAATCCTGGCAACTCTTTAAAGCTTAAATTAACGATCTAAAAGGTTCTGTGTTGGGTTGTATGAAGAACCATTGCGACGTTTTGCAATTGCAGAAAGCGCTTCTAGTACAACTCGATTAGCAAGAATTGCAGTGATATCTGCGTTATCAAATGGCGGTGCAACCTCGACAATATCGATTCCGACAATTGGAAGTTCGAGACAGATACGACGTACCGCTTCAAGCAATTCACGACTCGTCATTCCACCAGGTTCTGGAGTTCCGGTTCCGGGCGCCATTCCTGGATCAACAACATCAATATCGACAGATAAGAAGACGCCATCGCACTCATTTGTCAGGGTTGCGAAAGATTCATCTAGTACGGCATTGAGACCACGGTGGTGGATTTCAGTCATCTCGTACGAGCGCATGCCTTGATCGTGCATCCAATTAAGTGTTTTTTCTTCTGGCCAATAGCCACGAAGTCCGAGTTGTAGAAAGCGATCGCCACGAACATAGCCGTTGTTAATTAGATTGCGCATAGGGGTTCCATGTCCAACAAGTGCGCCGAATTGATCTTCACCGGTGTCAGCATGGGCATCAAAGTGGATCATTGAAATTTTGCCTTTACCGCGATGCATCGCAATACCCGCAACATCTGCGGAGGCAATTGAATGATCGCCACCAAGCACGACTGGAATTATTCCGGCACGAGAAATCTTTTCAGTTGCAACTTTCAAAACTTCAAGTGACTTAACTAAATCTCCACCTGGCATTAACAAATCGCCAGCATCAAAAACTTTAAGATCTTTTAAACCATCCGTGCGAAGTGCAAGATGCGGTCTTGAACCATCGTGGGGCAAGTAATCGCCTCCACGAATTGCTTGTGGTCCAAACTTTGCGCCTGATCGATGTGAAGTTCCAGAATCGATTGGGGCGCCGACGATTATTACATCGGCGCCTTTATAAGTTGATGGATCATCTAAATCACATGCAGGAATACCAAGGAAGGTGAAGGCAGGTCCGTACATGTTTCCGTGATTGGTCATATCGCAAAGGATACGCGCAATTTAGGAAATAGCTTCCTTCTCATTCTTCGAAATCTTTAGCCAAGAAATAAAGCCCCAAATTACGAATGGCAGATAGATCGCATACAAGGTTCCGGTTGGGTAATACCCATTCTTAAATGCGAATGGAACACCTACGGCATCAACTGCGACCCAGACCAACCAGAACTCAACATAGCCACGGCTCATGCCGTAAGTAGCGAGCGCAGTGCCAGTAAAGATCCAAGTATCAACTGTTAACCAAGTTCCTGATTCACCAAGAGCCTTGAAGATTTGGTAAGCAACGAGGTAGAAAATAATTATTGCTGGAATTAAATACTGCTTCTCTTTCGCTGTTGTCCAACGTGGAGTTACTGGAGGTTTATCTCCCCCACCGGAACGTTGATGTTGTGACCAACGAATCCAGCCATAAACGCTTACAACGATTAGTAATAGGTTTCGGCTAGCTTGACCATAGAAATTCTTTGCTTGATCATCTGCGCCAAAAGAAAATACTGCGCCAAGAAAAACGGTGAAAAGTAAACCATCACCAATAATTCCAACTGGCCAGGCAATTACTTTTCGCTTTAAACCTAGGACTGCACTCGATAGGCCGAGAATTCCACCTATAACTTCGCGCCAGGCAATTGATTTACTTCCGAAATGAATCTGTGCTTCAAACAACCATTTTAAAATGGACATGACTTATCTCCTCATGTTCCTTTATCCAGACTCTAACTGTCGGTTTTGGAATTTCACCAAATCGGCCGATTGAGATTTTCAATCAGTTCGCGGACTTTCACCGCCGGTTCGGAATTACACCGACCCCCGGAACACATGCGAATTCTTACACAACTTTATAAAATCTTCTTTTCATAACGCTCTCGGCTTACGCTTTCTAAGCTTTCTTGGATCTATCATTTTCGCCGAGCCTTGCGCCTTAGTAAGCAGGGATTTAGCCCAGGTGAATTCCAGAGCCAAAATAAATAGGCCTGCGATAACTGGTGGCAGAGTAAATGGCCCAGGCAGAATTAATAGAACTCCACCAATTGCAATAAGCGTGAAGCCGAAAACCGAGACGATGGTCATGCGAAGAGCGCTTGGCAATTGACGCCAGATCTTCCGGTATTCCACGTTTCAATCCTAACGGTTGAGTCGTTAAGATTGCACCGTGGAACTCCAGAAGATACTTCTCTATTACGGCTTCACCCCTATCGGTGATCCTGAAGCGGTTCGCCTCTGGCAACAAGCGCTCTGTGAATCCCTAAATCTAAAGGGCCGAATTCTGGTTTCAAAGCAAGGCATCAATGGAACTATTGGCGGAGATATGTCTGCCCTTAAGAAATATGTCAAGACAACAAAGAAGTACCCAGGATTTAAAAAGATTGATTTCAAGTGGTCTGGTGGAACTGGCGATGATTTCCCTCGGCTTAACGTCCGCGTAAAAGATGAACTTGTGGCATTTGGCAGCCCTGCAGAGATTGATGTTGATGAGCGTGGTGTAATAAATGGCGGAAAACATTTAAAACCATACGAGGTCGATAAATTAGTTGAAGAACGTGGCGATGAGGTCGTCTTCTTTGACGCTCGAAATGCATTTGAGGCGAAGATTGGCAAGTTTAAGAGCGCAATTGTTCCTGATGTTGAATCTAGCCGAGATTTCATCAAAGAAATCGAGAGTGGAAAGTATGACTACATCAAAGATAAGCCAATCGTCACATATTGCACCGGCGGAATTCGTTGTGAAATTTTATCTGCGGTAATGGTTAAACGTGGATTTAAAGAGGTCTATCAGATTGAAGGCGGCATAGTCCGCTATGGAAATAAGTTTGGCGATGACTCGCTTTGGGAGGGTTCACTCTTCACATTCGATGCACGCATGGCAATTGATTTCTCGACAAAGACCAAGGTAATTGGTGAGTGCGAAAGTTGTCAGGCGAAGACAAATACCTTCTTTAATTGTGCGACAGCCAGCTGTCATGAACTTATCTTGCTTTGTGGGGATTGCTCCAAGTTGGATTCAAATCTAAGTTGCGTTCACTCCGGAACGAATAAGCGCGATGCTGAAATGGTCGGCTAAGAGGGCATGGCAGATCTTCGCGTTTGCGTAATCGGAACTGGTGCAATGGGCACCGATCACATAATCCGAATTAATACTCGGATGTCTGGGGCAGTTGTCACCGCGATTGTTGAGCCAGATTCATTCCGTGCTGCAGCTGCACTTGCGCACGCACCGGAAGCAAAAGAGTTCGCGAATATCACTGATGCAATTGCGAGTGGCTTAATTGATGCCGCACTTGTTGCAACACCAGGTGCCTTCCATGAAGAAGTACTTATGCCAATTATCGCCGCAGGAATTCCAGTTTTATGTGAGAAACCAATGACACCTGATGTTCCATCAGCGCTTCGAGTTGTCGATGCCGAAGTCAAGAGTGGCAAGAAGGTAATGCAAGTTGGCTTTATGCGTCGTTTCGATGAAGGCTATATTGAGCTACAGAAGCAGATTTCTGGTGCACATCTTGGCGAATTATTGGCTCTGCATTGTGCTCATCGAAATCCCTCAGTTCCAGAGTGGTATGGAAACGATATGTTGATTGCTGATTCTGTTTCACATGAGATCGATATCGTTCGATTTTTAACTGGGTCGCCCATAGTTTCAGCGGAAGTAAAGCAGCTGAAGCGAAATAAATTGGCGCCAGAACGATTGAACGAACCGATTTTGGTCTTACTTGAAACCGAATCCGGTGTGATTGCAACAGTTGAGATGAATGTATCTGTCCAATTTGGCTATCAAGTAATTACTGAAGCGGTGTTCCAGAAGGGCGTCAGTGAAATTGGACGGTCCAATGGAATGACCACTTGGGAATCAGGTCGTTCTAGCACTGCAGAACACGTTTCATATTTAACAAGATTTGCTCGTGCCTATGATGATGAAATTCAATCTTGGATTAACGGCGCAAAAATTGGAGAACTTGGCGGTCCAGATGCATGGGATGGTTATATGTCGGTCGCAGTTGTTGAAGCCGGATTGAAATCACTTCACAGTGGCGAAAAAGAAGCGGCAACTTACGCCACAAAACCCGCTTTCTATAACTAGTATTTAGCCCTGAGAAACAACAGGGGGATCAATGAGTAAGAAGAATTTACGTATCGGTGTTATCGGCGCTGGTCGAATCGGTATCGTGCACTCTGGAAGTGTTAATGACACACCTGGCGCAGAAATTGCAGTGATTGTTGATGCAATCGAAGAGAGCGCTGCAAAGCTCGCCGCCCAATATGGAGCAGAGCACACAACTAACGTTGATGAAATTTTTTCTAAAGGCGATGTGGATGCAATTATTGTTGGCTCTCCTACCCCAACGCATGTGGATTTAATCAGCCGCGCAATTGATGCTGGAATACATGTGCTCTGTGAAAAACCAGTTGACCTTGATATAAAGCGTGCAAACTCGATAAAAGATAAGGTTGCAAACTCTAAAACTAACGTTTCAATTGGTTTTAACCGCAGATATGATCCAAATTTCGCGGCAGTTTATGCAAGAGTAAAAGCTGGAGAACTTGGTAATTTAGAACAACTTGTCCTCACAAGTCGCGATCCTGCACCACCACCACAGGCTTATGTTGCGGTTTCTGGTGGAATCTTTCGCGATCAAGTAATTCATGACTTCGATATTGCCCGCTGGTTTGTCGGAGATATCGTTGAAGTAAGCACCTTTGCAACCAATGCATTTAGCTCTGAAATTAAAGCGGAGGGCGACTTTGACACCGCACTTACAAATTTGCGAAGCGCTGATGGCAAGCTAGTTTCAATTGTTAACTCTCGCCATGCGGCATATGGGTATGACCAGAGACTTGAGGCTTTTGGTGAAAAGGGAATGCTACAAGTTTCAAATATGGCTCCGACTACCGTCAGAAGTTTCAAATCAAATCACAGCGAACAGCTTGATCCTTACTTAGATTTCTTCTTGGAACGGTATGCGGCTTCTTATCGCAAGGAGCTTGCGCTATTTATTGAAAGTATTGATACTGGAAAACAACTCAACCCGACTTATGAAGATGGTTGCAAGGCGTTAATACTTGCTGACGCTGCTACTGAATCTGCTAAGACAGGCCAAATTATCAAGTTATAAAGCTTTAGAAGCCTTCAGCCTCTAACTCTGCAAGAACTGCACGCAGAAATTCGACGCTAGCTTTTGCATCGGCAAATGGACCAGCACCGATTGCTGGTTCGGCGCTCAAAGCGTTATCTTGTTCGAGAACAAACCAACCCTCGTATCCAGCCATAATTAGATTGCGAACAACGGTACGAATATTTGCATCGCCTTCTCCGAGTGGTGTGTAAAG